>NZ_JBLIYT010000003.1:0-471327 GCF_057480795.1 Pseudomonas sp. P110(2024) | reverse complement strand
AGATGGTTGGGCGATGCCACTGTTGGTTTTCCGCCATAAAACCCAGGACGACGGCGATAGCCCGTTTGCGAACGCAGCCCCTCTGCCTGCATCAAGCGATCGACTCGATTTCGCCCACAGATCTCTCCCAGCTCTCGAAGGTCATCGTGAATCTTGCGATAGCCATACACGCCTCCGCTTTCTAACCAGGCATGCTTGATCAAGCCAAGCAGGCGTTGATCTTCTTTGGCTCGGGCAGATTGAGGCTCGGCCAGCCAAGCGTAGTAGCCGCTGGGATGCACCTTGAGGGTTTGACAAAGACGCCGCACCGGGTAATCGATCGAGTGCTTCTTGATGAAGGCGTACTTCAGCCGCACTCCTTGGCAAAGTACGCGGCGGCCTTCTTTAAGATGTCTCGCTCTTCCGTCACCCGCTTGAGTTCAGCGCGCAGCTTGCGCAGTTCGGCCTGCTGATCATCGTCGTGCTGACGCTGCTCTTGGGGCTTGCTGTAGACCTTGATCCACGCGTAAAGACTGTGCACGGACATGCCCAAGCGCTGAGCGACATCGGCGACAGGTTTGCCTTTCTCGGTCACTTGCTTGACCGCTTCGATCTTGAATTCTTCAGGGTAACGCTGACGACTCATGGCACCTCCTATTTGGGCCTCATTATGAGGCTTGGAGGTGTCTACGAAACCAGGGGCGATTCACTATCTTGTACGAAATGCAGCAAACGATTCTAAAAGTTTTAATATAGAAATAAATGTAGAGAAAAACAAAGCCCGCGTTTCGCGGGCTTTGTCACTATTTACTGCAAAACCGTATAGCATTAAACCTTTTCTCTTCAGATTGCCCCATAATAAAATTATCCAAGCAGTCTAGCCAAGATTTAATATTAGCGGCCTGCGAGTCACTTCGCCAGTTCCAGTGATTTTGCAATTTAAGCTGTTCGTGTACAGCTTTACGAAGATACTGAGCATGCTTATCTTGATCAAAAGATATGTAAGACTTATTGGGATCTCCAAAGAAAATGTAATCAGGAGTGGAAGTTTCTATACCTGGCAAGTCAGAAACACTTAAAAACCTCGCATCCCTAAATTCCAAGCAGCTCGCATCAATGGCTGCTGGAAGTATGTGTAAGTGAGCATGATCAACACAGTTGATTAAAGACCTATCAACGTCCAATATACCATGCTCAAAGTAAAAAATAGAAACCGAATTCAGTACGGACTTATAGATTGCCTGCAAGTCACTGATCACTAATTCAAGTTCGGCAATCTCATCTTTTGTAGCCATACTAAAAGCTGTATAATGCCTTTTAGGAACAATAAGTAAATGACCGGAGATCAGCGACCCGACACTGGGAAAAATGTAAAAATATAGGCTTTCCAGTCTCAACCTACTCACCCCAATATTGGGCATGACATTTTTTAGGTAGTAGCTGTTATCCACATCCCCAGAAAACTCTGCGCAATAACTGCACTTATCCATGTAAAGCTATTCCTTTAACAAAATCACAGATAGACTTGAATAGAACCACCGTTTTATCAGACGGTTTACAAATTTCTGTGTGGGATGCATCGACCAAAATATGGTCGCAGTTTGGCAAGTTTGGATTCGATGATCTTTTGTTGACTATTGTAAAGTTTGAGTTCTCCCCATAACTCCTGTGAGAGATTTTGTGATCTGTAGCAAGTTTGTGATAGTCACGATTCAGAATAGTCAATTCTTTATTATTATAAAACAAATCTTTTACTGAATCGGGACTTAAGAGAAACTGTGAAAGGGACAAGAAGTTAGCAAGCCTTGATCCGATATGAGGTGTAGCTAGAAAAACAACCCCAACTATATTTCTGAAGCTATCTTGATTACTCCGCAACTTAAGCGAAAGGAGAATTTTCTTTGTTATAAGACCACCGAAACTGTGACCTACAAGTACAGTTTTTCTCTTGAAAATATCATTACTCTCGAGAAGGTGAAGAAGATTATTAGTCCTGTCTTCAAGAGACATACCCTTCCCCATCACTCGCACTGGTGGGTTTGCATATCCCAGCGAAAATACTCTTGCCTTAGTTTCTTCGGCCATTTTAGTTGGAAGGTAAAACCCAGTGTTTCCGTTGAGCCAAGTTTGCCTTGCATCTCCTCCTAACCCGTGAACAAATACCACATCAATTTCTGAATGGTTATCTTCTGACACCTGATATAGCTGCGGGTATTTTGCGGGATTTATATCGTCATATTTATAATAACTTTTTATGAACGACGCAAAATATTCAGTTTTTTTATTAAGCTCCGCAATTGCCATAATGGTGTCGTGGGCACCATAGCTGGTATCTTTGCCATAATCAGTGGTATCGCCGACAAAATGACTTCCAACAGTTGCTCTTTTGACGTATTCCTCAACAATTTTGCTAGGGAGCTTTTTCTCATGATCATTAGCAACGATGGCGCGCACGAATAAGTGCGTCAGAGGGTAATGGAAAGTTATTCTTCTAGGACTACCCTCCTCACTCACAGTGACCTCTTCACGATTCAAACACTTATCCCATGAGGTAGCATCTCCAATGGCACGCAGAGCAAAATCGATAGCCTTTGAAACAATACTAGAGCTTCTATGCTCAGTCTCGGACAGCAAAATTAAAGAATATGCCGTAGAGCCCAAGCACTCTCTACCATTTAGATCGGGCCAGCCGCCCGACTGCATAGCGCTTCCCAATACATACCTAACACCACGATGAAGAGCAGTGTTGAGCTCCGAAGTTCTTGAGCTTACGCTCGAAATCGCCCTCAATGCAACGGTCGTACTTACTACTCTTGAAGGACTGTTTTTAATAAGCCCCCACCCGCCGTCATCATTTTGAGAGTCAACCAGCCATGTCAATGCGTTGTTGATGGCTTCGTCAAAATTGGCCATCTCGGTATTGCACTTTGAAAGAGCAAGACAGGACCAGGCGGTCGCGTCAACCACGCCAACTTTATTGACGTTAGACACGAAAGGGAAACCTCCATCTGGAAGTGCAAATGATACCAGCGTGTTTAGCGCTCGGTATAGTTTTCCAAGGTCGAATCCATTTTCCCTAAGCGCAATCAATACATGCGCTGTTGCAACAATCCCTATTGTCCTGTTTGATCTTAGCTCTCGATACCAACCTTCCTGGCCGTCATATATAACCCTATTACCATAAAGTTCTTGCATCTTGCTTTCGAGAGTTAGTAACATACTAGACCTTATTCACCAATCACTTGTCTGAAATATCTATCCATGGGCACAACAGAGTCTTGTGTCGTATCTAGTCTTGCGCAGTACTCTTTGATAGCTGATTTTTTTATTTCGTTCGTAGCCTCAAACATCAAAGAAATATATCTCTTCGCATTACTGCATGCAAACAAATAGGATGAGGCAACAATGTTCGGCAACGAATCGTTCGCAGATTGAAGGACGCCGATCATTTTCCCTGTTTCGCTTTCCTTTAAGTTTTTAGCTAAATTTCTCAAAGCATCTAGCTGCTCTGCTGGTAGAGCCTTAGTATACTCGAGCACCTCATCGATATCCAAAATTCTGGCAGAAATACATTTTTGAATATGCTCTCGAATACACGATTTTTGAACAAGGTTGTGCTTATTGGTACTAGCTTGTTCTATGCATTTAGTAATCTCGTCGGCGATATCGTCTTTTGCCTTAAATTTGTCGCCAACCATACAATCAATTATAACTTTAGGAACGCCGCCTGTATCCAACGTACAATACATGTCCTGAGCTTTCTTCAGCAGATCTAAGTCTTGTTCGTAAACATCATGCCCGTCTATATAATTTCGCTTTCCTTTCGAACCAACATTTTTATGAGCGCTTGTCATACTACCTTTTAGCACAATGTATAAGTCCGGCTTAGGGAGACCCAATGCACCGTGTTCCATTTCATACACCCACGATGAAATATCTTCGCCGCTGCGTATACTCTGAAAAGTGGCATTCGACAAGCTGTATCGATTTGAAATAACAATATGACCTGAAGCTATAGATGCTTTAATTCTCTCAACGAACTGCATCCTATCTAGGCTAAAAAGCATTGCCATCAGTTTCCCTGGAAGGCTTTTCGCATTTATGTCCTTGTCATGCCCCGCTAGTAATTGCCCTAGCTCTTTACCTATAAAAGAATCATACGCTGGAAAATCATACGTATCTACAAGATTCCCGAGAGCTGCAAATCTCTCCTTAAGCAAAGATAACTGTGTTGCTTTACCTGTACCATCAATGCCTTCAATCACAATAAACATATTATTGACCTCGCCTGATATGTTTTAGAGGCCTGAAAACCTAGGCCTTAAGGCCTATTATCGCATCAAGCTAAATTTTGTGCATTATGAAAATTATTTCCGTTCGCCGAGGACTGCAAGAAATATCAGAACAATTAAATGCTGATAGCATGCCGGCAAGATATTTAAAAAGCACAGACTGATTTACGAAACTACACACCAAACATCTTTCCGAGCATACGCAATCTGAGTGCCGATTAAATTAGCACATAGCACTAGCTATTGACTTTTTACTAGAACACCAACGACTGCAGTGCCTTCGAAACTACGTCCTGGATTCATCATAAGTCTATTCGAGGCATAATTAATACGGCTAAACCCGGGCAAGAAGGTCGCTTACCGCTCTCGTTCATGCGGTAAATTTTAGAGTCGCACCCATCCACGGCCATGAGTGATGCTCATAGATATGGATCATACATATTCTGGCTTGGCTTTCTCATATAAAGGATTACTAGACTTTCGCCTAAGGATATTTTTAGAGATACCAGAATTTGAATCAATCAATATAAATCAGTAAATTCATATGGTTATGTTTATTTTCGACTCCTGGTGCCGCACCATCCTCAAAAGCCTCGACGAATGTCGGGGCTTTTTCGTTTCAGCCCCTGCGACACATTGCCCACCCTCTCCGCTTCTTGTTCTCCCTCAATAAACCTTACCTTTAAAGCGGCTATTCCTGTGCCCGACGGCTTTCGTCGACTTAAGGAGAAGTCCCATGAACGAGCAAGAAGGCGTGTCCCTCACCCGGCGTGGCATGCTGGCCGGTACCGTGTTACTGGGCGTCGGCGCCTCGGCGCTTGGCAGTGGCCTGGCAAAGGCCGCGACCGCCGTACCGGGCCAGGACCCGGCGGTTGACCTGGCGAAACTGGAACGTGTCAGCGTCGAGCTGGTGGCGCCGCCGCAAGTCCACGCTCATACCCAGCGTGCCGAGGGCAAGCCGCGGATCGTCGAGTTCCGCATGGTCATCGAAGAGAAAGAACTGGCCATCGACACCGCCGGCGCCTACATCCACGCCATGACGTTCAACGGCTCGGTTCCCGGCCCGCTGATGGTGGTGCATGAGGGCGACTACGTGGAACTCACCCTGGTCAACCCAGCCAGCAACAGCATGATGCACAACATCGATTTCCACGCCTCCACCGGCGCCCTCGGCGGCGGCGAGCTGACCCACGTGAAGCCCGGCGAGCAGGTCAAGCTGCGCTTCAAGGCCGACCGTGCCGGGGTGTTCGTATACCACTGCGCACCGGGCGGGGCGATGATTCCCTGGCATGTGGTGTGCGGCATGAACGGCGCGATCATGGTCCTGCCCCGCGATGGCCTGAAGGACCCCGAGGGCCGGCCATTGCGCTACGACAAGGTCTGGTACATCGGCGAGCAGGACTACTACATCCCCCGCGACAAGGACGGCAAGTACAAGCGCTACGCCAACCCCATGGCCAGCTTCGGTGACATGAGCCAGCTGATGAAAGGGCTGGTGCCCAGCCATGTGGTGTTCAACGGCAGCGTCGGTGCCCTGACCGGCAAGCAGGCGCTCACCGCCAAGGTCGGCGAGACCGTGCTGATCGTTCACTCCCAGGCCAACCGCGATACCCGCCCGCACCTGATCGGCGGCCACGGCGACTATGTCTGGGCCTCGGGCAAGTTCGCCAACCCGCCGCAGCGCAACCTGGAAACCTGGTTCATTCCCGGCGGCGCGGCGGGCGCGGCGTTGTATACCTTCCGCCAGCCCGGGCTGTACACCTACCTCAACCACAACCTGATCGAAGCGGTGATGCTCGGCGCCGCCGCGCATGTGCAGGTCGAGGGCCACTGGAACGACGACCTGATGAAACAGGTGCAGGCGCCCGGGCCGATCAGCTAGCGGCATTGACCCCGATCAAGCCCCTTGGCCATGCGCGGCATAGCCTGAGCGCAGGCATTCACTTCATGGAGGGAAACATGGCCAAGCGATTTCCCAGCAACCCCAGCCATCCCGAACGGATCTGCTGGGGCTGCGACCTGTACTGCCCGGCCAAGGCACTGGCATGCGGCAACGGCGCGGACCGGACCATGCATCCGGTGGAGTTGTTCGGGGAGGATTGGAACCAACTGGACGATCACCTCGACAGGCCAATCGACCCCCACCCGGATCGCCAATCAAACGCAGGTTGATCCGGCCCTTAAAACTACAGATCTCGATCGGACTGAAACGATGGCGAATTGTGCGTCAGCGTGCGCCTACCGTTGGACGCGAGCGCCCGATCACTTGCACCCTGCAAGATCCTGAGCGCCGCTTCGGCCAGGAAGCCCGAACGGCTCTTGTGCTCCGGATGGTTCTGCACGTACGCGTCGATGCGGGTGAGCAAGTACGCCGGCAGCGTGATGTTGAGCTTCTCGGCCTTGCCCAGGTAACGGGTGATGTCGATGTCGATCAGCGCCCAGGTACAGCCGGCATAGGCCGGATTCGCCGCGTGCACGCTGACCAGGCTGGCCTTGGGAATCTGCTGCTGGTCCTGGGCCAGCAGTTCGAGGTGGCCTTCGATGGCCTCGCGGGCCATGGCAATTGCGTTGTCGAGGTCCTCGCCGGCCGAGAAACAGCCTGGAATATCAGGGACTTCCACACCCCCTGGCATGTTTATCGTCACCGGGGAGAATCGCAATGGGGAACAACATGGTGATAGGTCTCCTCGTCGCGACGAGTGGGCTGCCAGGAGGGGAAGTATGGTAAGAGGCACAGCATGAGCATCTGGAGAAGTGATGCGGGATCTTGCGGAAAGGGAAAACGGATCGATCAAAGTACCGCCAGCGCCTTTCTCTTCAGCACCTCCAGGTCCATCACGGGCACACCGGTCAGCTTCGCCATCTCGTCCCACTCACGCAGGCGCAGACTCACCCGGAACAGAGGATCGGCCTCGAACGCGTCGGCTTCGCTGTTGTTCATCACCCCACCCTGGTAGGCCAGCGTGCGCCGGCTGGCCTCGCTCAGGCGAGCGTAGTAGCCGGGCTGGCGCAAGGTCAGGTAGCGCTTGGCCTCGACGTGATACTGCACCAGCCGCGCCAGTCGCTCGCTGAAACCGCAGCGGCGCAGGTACTCGGCGCCGATGCGCTCATGGCTGACGATGCCATAGCCGCCCATGTCCTCGCCCTCGCACAGGTGGCCGATGTCGTGGAAGAAGGCAGCGAGGATCACTTCGTCGTCGTAGCCCTCATCCATCGCCAACTGGGCGGCCTGGGACATGTGCTCGACCTGGGTGATGGCTTCGCCGATGTAGTCGGCGCTGCCATGACGGTCATAGAGGGCAAAGATGTCGCTGACAATCTGGGAGGATGTTGCCATCACGCGGGCTCCTGTTCTGACGGATCTGACGCCGTAGCGGGGCAAGCCCGCTCCCACGATCTTGCAGGAACAGGCTCGCTGCGCGAAGGCTTTACTGCTGGACGACCTTCTCGGACTTGCCGTCGTAGCGCTTGCGCCACTCACTGAGGATCTGGTCGCGGTTCTTCGAGGCCCAGGCAAAGTCGTTCTTGATCAGGCGCTGCTCGTAATCGGCCGGCAACTCGGTCTGCGGCTTGGCGATGCCCGGCGCGGCGAGCACGGCGAAGTTCTCCTTGTACAGCTCCATGGCCGCGGGGCTCGCGGAGAAGTCGGCCAGGCGCCTGGCGGCATCGGCCTTCGGCGAACCCTTGATCACCGCGGTGGCTTCGATCTCCCAGCCCAGGCCTTCCTTGGGCAGCACGATATCCAGCGGCGCGCCCTGGCGCTTGAGCTGCACGGCCGGGTACTCGAAGGAGATGCCGATCGGGAATTCACCGGCGGCCGCCAGCTTGCACGGCTTGGAGCCGGAATGAACGTACTGGCCGATGTTCTGGTGCAGCGCATCCATGTAGGCCCAGCCCTGCGGTTCGCCGAAGGTCTGCAGCCAGGCGCTCACATCCAGGAAGCCGGTGCCGGACGAGGCCGGGTTGGGCATGACGATCTTGCCCTTGTATTCAGGCTTGGTCAGGTCCTGCCAGCTCACCGGCTTGCTCAGGCCCTGCTTCTCGGCCTCGACGGTGTTGAAGCAGAGAGTCGCGGCCCACACGTCCATGCCCACCCAGGCCGGCGGGTTGGCGGCGTCGCGATAGTTGGCCGAGATCTTGCCCAGGTCTTTCGGCGCATAGGCCTCGAGCATGCCGTTCTGATCGAGGATGGCCAGGCTGGAAGCAGCCAGGCCCCACACCACGTCGGCCTGCGGACGGTCCTTCTCGGCCAGCAGCTTGGCGGTGATGATGCCGGTGGAGTCGCGCACCCACTTGATCTCGATGTCGGGGTTGGCCTTTTCGAAAGCCTGCTTGTAGCGCTTGAGCTGCTCGGCCTCGAGGGCGGTGTAGACGGTCAGCTGGGTCGCGGCCGAGGCCTGCAGGCTGAAGACAGCGGATACGGCAGCGGCAAGTGCGAGGGGCTTGAACATGATGCGGTTCCTATCAGTGTGGGCAGTCGGTCAATGGCCTGGGGCGCGCTGGCGCCAGGCCTGGGAGCGGCGCAGCAGGCCGCGTGAGGCACCGGCCAGCAGCAAGGATGCGGCAGCGCTGGTGAGCAGGATCAGGGTCGACATGGCGGCGGCACCGCCGACGTTGCCGGCGTCGTCCATGTTCAGCACGGCAACGGCGGCGAGGATGGTGTCGGGGCTGTACAGGAAGATCGCCGCCGACACGGTGGTCATGGCCGAGACGAACAGGTAGCGAATGATGTCCAGCAGCGCCGGCAGGCAAATCGGCACGGTGACCCGCATGAAATGCCTGTACAGCGGCGCCTTGAGCGACAGCGCGGCGGCCTCGAACTCGCCATCGAGCTGGCGCAGTGCGGTGGTGGCGGTCATCTGCGCGGTGGTCAGGTAGTGGGCGATGGTGCACACCACCAGCAGCGCCATGCTGCCGTAGAACACATGCAGCGGGTTGCCGTTGAGGTTGAAGAAGAACACGTAGCCCAGGCCCAGCACCAGGCCGGGCACCGCCATGGGAATAAAGCTCAGCAGGCGCAGCAGTTGGTTGAGCAGGCGCTGCCCCTGGGCCTTCTCCATCAGGTAGGCGCCGGTGAAGATCACCACGCTGCCGATCAGCGCGGTGCCGATGGCCATGGTCACGCTGTTGCGATAGGCCAGCCAACCACCACCGGCGGTGTCCTCGAACATGTAGTGCTTCAGCGACAGCGACAGGTTGTACGGCCAGAACGTGACCAGCGACGAGTACACCGCCATGCCGATCACCGCCAGCAGTGCCGCGCACACCAGCAGCACGATGGCCAGGAAGCAGCCATCGCGCAGCCGCGACGGCTTGGGCTCGAACACCTGGGCACGGCCGCTCATGGCGTCGCCCTGGCGGCGACGCAACCAGGCATCGACGGCGAAACTGAGCAGCGCCGGCACCAGCAGCACCATACCGATCAGCGCGCCACGACCGAACTGCTGCTGGCCGACCACGGCCTTGTAGGCTTCCAGGGCCAGCACCTGGTAATCCCCACCTACCACGACAGGCACGCCGAAATCGGTGATAGTCAGGGTGAACACCAGGCAGAACGCGGCGAACACCGCCTGGCGCGTGGCCGGCCAGGTGATGCTGAAGAATGCCCGCGCCGGCCCAGCCCCCATGCTCGAGGCGGCGTCGAACAGTCGCGCGTCGGCCAGCGACAGCGCCGAAAGCAGGATCATCAGGGCGTGGGGGAAGGTGTAGATGGTCTCGCCGAGGACGATGCCCCAGAAGCCATAGATATTGTCGCTGAGCAGCCCGCGCAGCAGGCCTTGGTTGCCGAACAGGTACACCAGGGCGATGGCCGGCAGCATCGACGGCGCCAGCAACGGCAGCAGCGAGATGCCTCGCCAAAGGCCCTTGGCCGGAATCAGCGTGCGTTGCAGGGCATAGGCAAACAGGTAGGCCAGCGGCACGACAATGGCAGCGACGGTGAAGGCCACCGCCAGGCTGTTGCCGAGCAGCCAGTGGAAGTTCTCGCTGGCGAACAGCTCACGGGCCGCCGGCAGGCCGCCGCCCTGCCCGGCTTCAGCGCTGAAACCGCGCCAGAAGATCGCCAGCAACGGCATCAGCACCGCCAGCACCAGCAAGATCAGCAGCAGGCTCTTGCCACCGACCACGAACAGACGGTCCCCCAGAGCGACACCACTGCGAGGTGCGGCCTTGGTGGAGGTGAGCGGCAGGGTCATCGGCGCGGCCATCTCAGGTGAACACCTGCAGGCTCTGCGGCGGCAGGGCCACCCAGATGTCCTGCGAGCCCAGGCGCGGCATCGCCTCCGGCGCCAGCTCCGCAAGCAATGCGTGGCCCGGCAGGGCCTTGAACTCGAAGCTCATGCGGCAGCGGTTGCCGAGGAAAGTGATCTCGCGGACCTTGGCCGGGAACAGGTTTTCCTCGTGTACCACCGGGTTGACGGTGATCGCCTCGGGCCGGCAGAACAGCCGCCCACTGCTGGCGCCAGCGGCGTTGGCCGCCAGGCGCATGTGCAGGCCGCCGACCTGGGCATGGCTGTCGCCGCTGCGCTGGAACGGCAGCCAGTTGCCTTGGCCGACGAATTCGGCGACGAACGGCGTGGCCGGCTGGTCATAGATCTCCTGGGGCGTGGCGTACTGCTCGACCTGGCCGTTGTTCATCACGGCGATGCGGTCGGCCATCAGCATGGCCTCGTCCTGGTTGTGGGTGACCATCAGCGTGGTGATGCCAAGTTGACGCTGCAGCTGGCGCAGTTCGGTGCACAGGTGCTCGCGCACACGGGCGTCCAGCGCCGACATCGGCTCGTCGAGCAGCAGCAGCGACGGCGAGGGCGCCAGCGCTCGGGCCAGGGCCACGCGCTGCTGCTGGCCGCCGGACAGCTGGCCGGGGTATTTCTTCTCGCTGCCGGCAAGGCCGACCAGCTCGAGCATTTCACCGACCCGCTGGCGCGAGGCCTCACGGCTGCTGCCGGCCAAGCCGTAGGCGATGTTGGCCTCGACGGTGAGGTTGGGGAACAGGGCGTAGGACTGGAACAGGATGCCGTAGTCACGGGCCTGGGGTGGCAGCTCGGAGATGTCGCGTTCGCCGATGTATAGCGTCCCGCGGTCCTGGCGTTCGAGCCCGGCGATGCAGCGCAGCAGCGTGGTCTTGCCACAGCCCGACGGGCCGAGCAGGCACACCAGCTCGCCGGCGGCGATGTCGAGGGAGACGTCGTTGAGTGCGGTGAAGGCGCCGAAGCGCTTGTGGATACCGCGCACTTTCATCTGTGCGCCTGGCGTGGCGTCGTTCATGGCAAGGCCTCATCGAAGAGATGGGGCCATGCTAGGAAGGCTGTGAGACGGTTGTGTGGCGAGGGGGTAAAAACGAGTGATAGTGGTATTGGTGGATTTTTGTAGTGGCCCTTCTGGTTTTTAGCCGTTAGCCAAACAAAAAAGGGAGGCCACCAGGGCCTCCCGCTTTCATGACGCAGTGAAACTCAGAACAGTACGCGCGAGCGGATGGTGCCCTTCACGTGCTGCAGTTTCTCCTGGGCCAAGTCCGAGTACTCGGCGTCGACGTCGATGACCACGTAACCCACTTTCTCGTTGGTCTGCAGGAACTGACCGGAGATGTTGATACCGTTCTCGGCGAACACCTTGTTGATCTCGCTGAGCACGCCCGGGATGTTTTCGTGGATGTGCAGCAGGCGGTGCTTGCCTGGGTGGGCCGGCAGGGCCACTTCCGGGAAGTTGACCGACGATACGGACGTACCGTTGTCGCTGTACTTGACCAGTTTCTCGGCCACTTCCAGGCCAATGTTGGCCTGGGCCTCGGCGGTGGAACCACCGATGTGCGGGGTCAGGATCACGTTGTCCAGGCCGCGCAGCGGGCTTTCGAACTCTTCGTCGTTGGAGCGCGGCTCGACCGGGAACACGTCGATGGCGGCGCCGATCAGGTGCTTGTCCTTGATCGCGGCGGCCAGGTGGTCCAGCTCGACCACGGTACCTCGGGCGGCGTTGATCAGGATCGAGCCCTTCTTCATCGCGCGGATTTCCTTCTCGCCGATCATCCACTGGGTGGAAGGCAGCTCAGGCACGTGCAGCGAGACGATGTCGGCCAGGCCCAGCAACTCGTGCAGGCTGGTGACCTGTACCGCGTTGCCCAGCGGCAGCTTGGTCAGCGGGTCGAAGAAGTACACCTGCATGCCCAGGCTCTCGGCCAGGACCGACAGCTGGGTGCCGATCGAGCCGTAGCCGACGATGCCCAGCTTCTTGCCACGGATCTCGAAGGAGTTGGCCGCGCTCTTGATCCAGCCGCCACGGTGGCAGGAAGCGTTCTTCTCGGGGATGCCGCGCAGCAGCAGGATCGCTTCGGCCAGCACCAGCTCGGCCACCGAACGGGTGTTCGAGTAAGGGGCGTTGAACACGGCGATACCGCGCTCGCGAGCCGCTTCCAGGTCGACCTGGTTGGTGCCGATGCAGAAGCAACCAACCGCCACCAGTTTCTTCGCGCAGTCGAAGATCTCTTCGGTCAGTTGGGTGCGCGAGCGGATGCCGATGAAATGGGCATCGGCGATCTTTTCCTTCAGCTCGGCTTCCGGCAGCGAACCAGTGAGGTATTCGATGTTGGTGTAGCCGGCGGCCTTGAGGGTATCGACCGCGTTCTGGTGCACACCTTCAAGAAGAAGGAACCGGATCTTGCTCTTGTCGAGAGAAGTCTTGCTCATCTGCGTAAACCTGTATCCCGGAGAAAAATGGCGAAGAGGGGGTGAAGCGGCGCGGCGTCGGCCTTAGCACGAACAGCGGGGGGGCTATGCTAGCATACGCGACACAATCTGAGCTTATGCCGACAAGTGAAGCGTGCTCAGGGTGACTATGAATAAGTCGAGAGTTCCAGCGATGACCCAGTCTGCGGTAATTGATGAGCTGATGACCCTGGTCGACCCTGGCAAGGTCCTCACCGACCCGGCCTCGCTCGAGGCCTACGGCAAGGACTGGACCAAGCACTACCCGCCGGCTCCCACCGCCATCGTCTTCCCCAAGTCTGTCGAGCAGGTACAGGCCATCGTGCGCTGGGCCAACCGGCACAAGGTCGCCCTGGTGCCATCGGGCGGGCGTACCGGCCTGTCGGGCGCCGCCGTGGCCGCCCATGGCGAGGTGGTGGTGGCCTTCGATTACATGAACCAGATCCTGGCCTTCAATGAATTCGACCGCACCGTAGCCTGCCAGCCAGGGGTCGTCACCCGCCAGTTGCAACAGTTTGCCGAGGACCAAGGCCTCTATTACCCAGTGGACTTCGCCTCGAGCGGTTCCAGCCAGATCGGCGGCAACATCGGTACCAACGCTGGCGGGATCAAGGTGATTCGCTACGGCATGACCCGCAACTGGGTGGCCGGGTTGAAAGTGGTCACCGGCAAGGGCGAACTGCTCGAGCTGAACAAGGACCTGATCAAGAACGCCACCGGCTACGACTTGCGCCAGCTGTTCATCGGCGCCGAAGGCACCCTGGGCTTCGTGGTCGAGGCCACCATGCGCCTGGACCGCGCGCCGCGCAACCTCACCGCCATGGTGCTGGGCACGCCCGATTTCGACGCGATCATGCCGGTGCTGCACGCCTTCCAGGGCAAGCTCGACCTGACGGCCTTCGAGTTCTTTTCCGACAAGGGTCTGGCCAAGATCCTCGCCCGGGGTGATGTGCCCGCGCCGTTCGAAACCGACTGCCCGTTCCACGCCCTGTTGGAGTTCGAAGCCAGCACCGAGGAAGTGGCCAACGAGGCCCTGGCCACCTTTGAGCACTGCGTGGAGCAGGGCTGGGTGCTCGATGGGGTGATGAGCCAGAGCGAGACCCAGCTGAAGAACCTGTGGAAGCTGCGCGAGTACCTGTCCGAGACCATCTCGCACTGGACGCCGTACAAGAACGACATCTCGGTCACCGTGTCCAAGGTGCCGGCTTTCCTGCGCGATATCGACGCCATCGTCGGCAAGCACTACCCGGACTACGAAGTGGTCTGGTACGGCCACATCGGCGACGGCAACCTGCACCTGAACATCCTCAAGCCCGACCACATGAGCAAGGACGACTTCTTCGCTTCCTGTGCCAAGGTCAACAAATGGGTGTTCGAGATCGTCGAACGCTACAACGGCTCGATCTCCGCCGAGCATGGCGTGGGCATGACCAAGCGTGACTACCTGGGCTACAGCCGCTCGCCGGAGGAAATTGCCTGCATGAAGGCGATCAAGGCCGTGTTCGACCCGAACGGCATCATGAATCCGGGTAAGATCTTCGCTCCCGAATAAAAAGCAGTATTCACAGGAGTCGGCCATGAGTTACCAGCACCAGTACGTAGACGGCACGCGCATCCACTTCCCGCTGGGCAAGGTGGTGTGCATCGGCCGCAACTACGCCGAGCATGCCAAGGAACTGGACAACCCCATCCCCAGCGAGCCGCTGCTGTTCATAAAACCCGGCAGCTGCGTGGTGCCCCTGGAAGGCGGCTTCAAGATCCCGACCGAGCGCGGTTCGGTGCACTACGAAGCGGAGATCGCCGTGCTGCTGGGCAAGCCTCTGTCCACCCATCCCTCCGAGGAAGAGGTGCTCGACGCCATCTCCGGCTTTGCCCCGGCGCTGGACCTCACTCTGCGCGATGTGCAGGCGAAGCTGAAGGAAAAGGGCCTACCCTGGGAACTGGCCAAGTGTTTCGATGGCGCCTGCGTGCTGCCGCCGTTCGTGTCGGCCGGTACCTTCGAGGACCTGACCGATATCGGCATTCGTCTGACCATTAACGGCAAGGTACGCCAGGACGGCAACAGCGCGCTGATGCTCAACCCGATCGTGCCGATGATCCAGCATATGGCGGCGCATTTCTCCCTGCAGGCCGGCGATGTCATCCTCACCGGCACCCCGGCGGGCGTGGGGCCGTTCAATGTGGGCGATGAGCTGGTGCTGGAACTTCCGGGCGCGAGCCGGTTCGAAGGCCGGGTGCTCTGACCAAGATCGACGACGGCGCAATGCCGTCGTCGCCGCCCTTGCCGGTAGGATTTGTCGTTTTTTTCACAATTGATCCGGATAATTCGCTGTTTCCCGCTCCTTTGCCGACCGTGGCGACCACCCTGCCGCCTATTTCCAGGATCCCTGTCCGATGACCAATCCCCCCAGCGCATCCCTGCCGCCAAAGCGACGACTGATCACCCGCTGGTCGCTGTGGCTGCTTGCGCTGGCGATCATCGCCTATGGCCTGGTGGTGGCCATGCATTGGGATGACCGTGGCCTGCTGTGGATAAAGGAAGGCTTCGAAAGCCAGGCCGAGCGCCAGGAAAGCATCTGGCTGCCGGACTACGTGGTCGACATCGATGCCAAGCCGTTGCCGGGCATGGAGCGTGACGAAGCATCGGACCTCGCGTTCAATCCGCACACCCGCACCTTGTTCTCGGTCATGGGCAAGCACCCATTCCTGGTCGAGCTCACCCTTGACGGTGATGTATTGCGCAAGATTCCCCTGGTGGGCTGGTCGAACCCGGAAGGCGTGGCGGTACTCGAAAATGGCCAGGTCGCCATTGTCGACGAGCGCAACCATGACCTGACGCTGGTCAAGGTGGATGCCACCTCGACATCGCTGAACCGCGCCGACTATCCGTCCTATGACCTGGGCAATACCGAGGATGGCAACAAGGGCTTCGAAGCCATTGCCTGGGACCAGATCCGGCAGCGGCTGATCATCGGCGCCGAGCGGCCACCGAAACTGTTCATCTGGAGCACTGACGGCCAAGGCCCGCTCAAGGGCGACAAGCAACCGCTGCCCAGCGACGAATTGGACCTGCGCAACCTGTCGGCACTGGGCATCGACCCGCGCACCGGTCACCTGCTGGCACTGTCGGCGGACTCCAACATGCTGCTCGAACTGGACGAGAAGGGCGAGCAGGTCAGCTTCATGACCTTGCTCGGTGGCTTCAACGGCCTGGGTGACACCATTCCGCGGGCTGAAGGTGTGGCGATGGATGACAGGGGCAACCTGTACATCATCAGTGAGCCCAACCTGTTCTATCGTTTCAGGAAGCCCTGAACTGCCAGACTTTCCTGATGATGGCATTAAGCTTTGCTTCAGTTGATAGTGGTTAGCTACGCGCTCCTTTCGCCGAGTCCGTCCGCATGCGCCGCCACCTTCGCCTGATCTTCGCCTTCATCGTGCTTATTGTCCTGCTCGTCCTGGCTGCTGCCGGGCATGAGTTCCGCCTGTTCGAGCGCGGCTGGTTCAACCTCAAGACCTGGTGGCAACCGGCCGAACAAAGCATCGGCCTGGATCGCTACCGGGTGGCGATCGAAGCGCAGCCCATCGTCGGGCTGGACGACGACATCTCGGCGCTGACCTACGATCCCGACCGCAAGAGCCTGTTCACCGTCACCAATGCCCGCTCGGAGCTGATCGAGCTGTCGCTGGACGGCCGTATCCTGCGCCGCGTGCCGCTGACCGGCTTCGGTGACCCCGAGGCGGTAGAGTATGTGGGACCCAACAGCTACGTGATCACCGACGAGCGCCAGCAGCGGCTGATTCGCGTGCGCCTGGACGACGACACCCTGTTCCTCGACGCCAGCGATGCCGAGCAGCTGTCCCTTGGCATCGGTCTCAATGGCAACAAGGGCTTCGAGGGACTGGCCTACGACTCGGCGGGCAAGCGCCTGTTCGTGGCCAAGGAGCGGGATCCGATGATGATCTACGAGGTGCATGGTTTTCCCCATGACAACCCCGACAAGCCCTATGCCGTGCATGTGGTGCAGGACCGCAAGCGTGACCGGCGGCTGTTCGTGAGGGACCTGTCGAGCCTGCAGTTCGACGAACGCAGCGGGCACCTGCTGGCGCTGTCGGACGAGTCGCGGTTGGTGCTGGAGCTGGATGTGGAGGGCAGGCCGCTGAGCACGCTGTCGCTGCGCAAGGGGTCTCAGGGTTTGAAGCAGACCGTGCCGCAGGCGGAGGGGATTGCGATGGATGACGCTGGGACCATTTACCTGGTCAGCGAGCCGAACCTGTTCTATGTGTTCAAGCAGCCGGCTGATTGATTGCCTGGGCTGACGCTATCGCGGGGCAAGCCGGCTCCCACCGTGGGAGCGGGCTTGCCCCGCGATGAGGCTTACTCGGCCTTGAGGGTCTTCACGCCTTCTGCGGTCCCCAGCAACAGCACATCCGCAGGACGCGCCGCGAACAGGCCATTGGTGACCACGCCGACAATGGCGTTGATCTGGCTTTCCAGCTCCACCGGGTTGGTGATCTGCAGGTTGTGCACATCCAGAATGACGTTGCCGTTGTCGGTCACCACGCCTTCACGGTAGACCGGGTCACCGCCCAGCTTGACCAGCTGGCGCGCCACATGGCTGCGGGCCATCGGAATCACCTCGACCGGCAGCGGGAAGGCGCCGAGCACCGGTACGAGCTTGCTGGCGTCGGCGATGCAAATGAAGGTCTTGGCCACCGCCGCGACGATCTTCTCCCGGGTCAGGGCCGCACCGCCGCCCTTGATCAGGTTGAGGTGGGCGTCGCTCTCGTCGGCGCCGTCGACGTAGAACTCCAGCTCGCTGACGCTGTTCAGCTCGTAGACCGGGATGCCATGGCCCTTCAGGCGCTGAGCGGTGGCTTCGGAGCTGGCGACGGCGCCATCGAAGGCGGTCTTGTGCTGGGCCAGGGCGTCGATGAAGAAGTTGGCGGTCGAACCGGTACCGACGCCGACGACGCTTTTCTCATCCAGTTTCGGCAGGATGAGATCGACGGCGGCCTGGGCGACGGCCTGTTTGAGTTGGTCCTGGGTCATGCGGGCTCCGGGAGGGGCTGGGCGGATTTCAAAGTTGCCTAGTATAACGGCTCCGGCGGCTTTGCTGTGGTCGCCCGACGTGACGCTGCGGTAGACTCCCAGCCCTTGTCCCGCGGCCCAGTGATGCTTTCCGATGCTCGAACAGTACGTCAAGAAGATCCTCACCTCGCGCGTCTACGACGTTGCCGTCGAAACCCCGCTGCACAGCGCCGGGCAGTTGAGCAAGCGCCTGGGCAACACCGTGCTGCTCAAGCGCGAGGACCTGCAGCCGGTGTTCTCGTTCAAGATCCGCGGGGCCTACAACAAACTCGCGCAACTGAGCGCCGAGGAACTGGCCCGCGGCGTGGTCACCGCTTCCGCCGGCAACCACGCCCAAGGCCTGGCCCTGGCGGCGCGTGAGCTGGGGATCAAGGCGACCATCGTCATGCCCAAGACCACCCCGGAGATCAAGATCGAAGGCGTGCGCTCGCGGGGCGGCAAGGTGGTGCTGCACGGCGACACCTTCCCCGAGGCACTGGCCTACTCGCTGAAGCTGGTGGAGGAGAAGGGCTTCGTCTACATCCACCCCTACGACGATCCGCACACCATCGCCGGGCAAGGCACCGTGGCCATGGAAATCCTGCGCCAGCACCCGGGCCAGCTGGACGCGATCTTCGTGCCGGTCGGCGGCGGCGGGCTTATCGCCGGCATCGCGGCGTACGTGAAGTACTTGCGCCCCGAGATCAAGGTGATCGGCGTCGAGCCGGACGACTCAAACTGCCTGCAGGCGGCCATGGCCGCAGGCGAGCGCGTGGTGCTGCCGCAGGTCGGCCTGTTCGCCGACGGCGTGGCGGTGGCGCAGATCGGCCAGCACACCTTCGACATCTGCCGTCACCATGTAGACGAGGTGATCACCGTCAGCACCGACGAGATCTGCGCGGCGATCAAGGATATCTACGACGATACCCGCTCGATCACAGAACCTGCAGGCGCACTGGGCGTGGCCGGTATCAAGAAATACGTCGAGCTCAAGGGCGTTGCCGGGCAGACCCTGGTGGCCATCGACTCGGGTGCCAACGTCAATTTCGACCGCCTGCGCCATGTGGCCGAGCGCGCCGAACTTGGCGAGAAGCGCGAGGCGATCATCGCCGTGACCATTCCCGAGCGCCCGGGGAGCTTCAAGGCCTTCTGCGAAGCCATCGGCAAGCGCCAGATCACCGAGTTCAACTACCGCAAGCACACCTCGGACGAGGCGCATATCTTCGTCGGTGTGCAGACCCACCCCGAAACCGACCCGCGCGCGGCGTTGGTCCAGCAGTTGACCGAACAAGGCTTCCCGGTTACCGACCTGACCGACAATGAACTGGCCAAGCTGCATATTCGTCACATGGTCGGTGGCCACTCGGCCGGGGCCAGCGACGAGATGGTGCTGCGCTTCGAGTTCCCCGAGCGGCCGGGCGCGCTGTTCAACTTCCTCAACAAGCTGGGTGGGCGCTGGAATATCTCGATGTTCCACTACCGCAACCACGGCGCCGCCGATGGCCGGGTGGTCGCGGGCCTGCAGGTGCCGGAGGAGGAGCGCCACCTGGTGCCAGCGGCGCTGGCCAAGATCGGCTATCCGTACTGGGACGAGACCGAGAATCCGGCCTACCAGCTATTCTTGGGCTGAACACGCCAAACGGACCTCGTGGGAGCGGGCTAGCCCCGCGATGAAGCCACCAGCCAGAAGGACGATCACGAAATGGAACACCTGACCACCCTCAAGACCCTGCACATCCTCGCCACCGCCCTGTTGCTGCTGGGTGGCCTGGGCCTGGCGATCTGGACTGTCCGCGCCCGCCGCCAGGGCGATGCCGAGGCCTACGGCAAGCTGTTGCGCCGACCACTGGTGTTCATCTGGCTGCTGATGGGATTGTGCCTGGTGAGCATGCCGTTCACCGGCTGGTGGCTGGTGCACCTGGTCGGCTGGCCGCTGGGGCAGACCTGGGTGCTGGCGTCCAGCATCATCTATACGCTGGGCGCGTTTGCCGTGTGGTGGCTGGTAGTGCGGCTCAACCGGCTGCGCAAGGCTGAAACCGTGGGTTTGAAGTTCACCTTGGCATTAGCGCTGTTCAGTGGCGTCTGCTTCCTGTCCATTGCTGGCCTGATGGGCGCCAAGCCGATCTAGGCTCCGTGGGCTGCTTTGCAGCCCCGCCGATCTCAACGCCGAAGAGAAATCACCGGCCACCCCCGCCGCTCGGCCTCGGCCCGCAGCTTCGGATCCGGATCCACCGCCACCGGGTTCGCCACCACCTCCAGCAACGGCACGTCGTTCAGCGAGTCGCTGTAGAAGTAGCTGTCTTCCAGGTCGAACCCGTTCTCCAGCATCCAGCGCGCAAGCCGCGTCACCTTGCCTTCACGGAAACAGGGTATATCGGTACTGCGCCCGGTATAGCGCCCGTCCTGCGTTTCGCATTCGGTCGCCAGCAGTACGCGCACGCCCAGGCGGTGGGCGATCGGCGCGGTGACAAAGCGGTTGGTGGCGGTAATGATCACCAGTTGGTCGCCCGCCTCGCGGTGCTGCTGCAGCAACGCCAGGGCCTTGGGCAGGATGATCGGTTCGATGCAGTCGCGCATGAACTCGCGGTGCCACTGCTCCAACTGCGCGGGCTCGCTGGCCGCGAGGATTTCCATGGAAAAGGCCAGGTAGGCCTGCATATCCAGGGAGCCGTTGAGGTAGTCCTGGTAGAAAGCGTCGTTGCGTTGCTTATAGGCGATCGGATCGAGAATGCCCCGCTCGCATAGGTAGTCACCCCAGGCATGGTCGCTGTCGCCACCGAGGAGGGTATTGTCCAGGTCGAATAAAGCCAGGCGCATCGCGGTCACTCGCATCAGCCACGGGAGAGTCCCGCAGAATACGGAGTTTTCACCTCGCTGCACATAAGCTTGGCCGGCGCGTTGCTGCGCGCTCGGGCTTTGTGGAACAATGCGTTGACATGCGTTTGCGAGGTTGCTGCCGTGATCGACCCGGATGGTTTTCGCCCCAATGTCGGGATCATTCTCACGAATGATGCCGGGCAGGTGCTATGGGCTCGGCGGATCAACCAGGATGCCTGGCAGTTTCCCCAGGGTGGTATCAACCCTGACGAGACGCCGGAAGATGCCCTGTACCGCGAGCTGAACGAAGAAGTGGGCCTGGAGCGCCAGGATGTGGAAATTCTTGCCTGCACCCGTGGCTGGTTGCGTTATCGTTTACCCCAGCGCCTGGTGCGCACCCACAGCCAGCCACTGTGCATTGGCCAGAAACAAAAGTGGTTCCTGCTGCGCCTGGTGAGCAATGAGCAACGGGTGCGCATGGACCTCACCGGCAAACCGGAATTCGATGGCTGGCGCTGGGTCAGCTACTGGTATCCGCTGGGCCAGGTGGTGACATTCAAGCGCGAGGTATACCGCCGCGCCCTGAAAGAGCTAGCCCCGCGCCTGCTGACGCGCGACTGACGACGGAGTCCGACCCCGAGCCATGCTCAATACGCTGCGCAAGATCGTCCAGGAAGTGAACTCCGCCAAAGATCTCAAGACGGCGTTGGGTATCATTGTCTTGCGCGTCAAGGAGGCGATGGGCAGCCAGGTCTGCTCAGTCTACCTGCTCGACCCGGACAGCAACCGCTTCGTGCTGATGGCGACCGAGGGCCTGAACAAGCGCTCCATCGGCAAGGTCAGCATGGCCCCCAATGAAGGCCTGGTCGGCCTGGTCGGCACCCGCGAGGAGCCACTGAACCTCGAGAACGCCGCCGACCACCCCCGCTATCGCTACTTCGCCGAGACCGGCGAAGAGAAATTCGCCTCCTTCCTCGGTGCGCCGATCATCCACCACCGCCGCGTGGTGGGGGTACTGGTCATCCAGCAGAAGGAGCGCCGCCAGTTCGACGAAGGCGAAGAGGCCTTCCTGGTCACCATGAGCGCCCAGCTCGCCGGGGTTATCGCCCATGCCGAGGCGACCGGTTCGATCCGCGGCCTGGGGCGCCAGGGCAAGGGTATCCAGGAAGCCCGCTTCGTCGGCGTGCCGGGCTCTCCAGGCGCCGCCGTCGGCCGCTCGGTGGTGATGCTGCCGCCTGCCGACCTCGAGGTGGTGCCGGACCGCACCGTCGAGGACATCGACAACGAACTCAAGCTGTTCAACAACGCCCTTGAAGGCGTGCGCGAGGACATGCGCAAGCTGTCGGCCAAGCTCGCCACCCAGCTGCGGCCCGAAGAGCGCGCGTTGTTCGACGTGTACCTGATGATGCTCGAGGACGCCGCCCTCGGTGGCGAGGTGGTCGAGGTCATCAAGACCGGCCAGTGGGCCCAGGGCGCGCTGCGCCAGGTGGTCGGCGAGCACGTCAACCGCTTCGAGCTGATGGACGATGACTACCTGCGCGAGCGCGCCTCGGACGTCAAGGACCTGGGCCGGCGCCTGCTGGCCTACCTGCAGGAAGCCCGTTCGCAGTCGCTGGTCTACCAGGACAACACCATCCTGGTCAGCGAAGAGCTGACCCCGGCCATGCTCGGCGAGGTGCCGGAAGGCAAGCTGGTGGGCCTGGTCTCGGTACTGGGCTCGGGCAACTCCCATGTGGCGATTCTTGCCCGTGCCATGGGCATCCCGACCGTCATGGGCGTGGTCGACCTGCCCTATTCGAAGGCCGACGGCATCGAGATGATCATCGACGGCTACAAGGGCGAGGTGTTCACCAACCCCGGCGAGGTGCTGCGCAAGCAGTACAGCGATGTGGTCGAGGAGGAGCGCCAGCTGGCCCGTGGCCTCGACGCCCTGCGCGAGCTGCCGTGCATCACCCCGGACGGCCATCGCATGCCGCTGTGGGTCAACACCGGCCTGCTCGCCGATGTGGCCCGCGCCCAGCAGCGCGGCGCCGAGGGCGTCGGCCTGTATCGCACCGAAGTGCCGTTCATGATCAACCAGCGCTTCCCCAGCGAGAAGGAACAGCTGGCGATCTACCGCGAGCAGTTGCAGGCGTTCCACCCGCTGCCGGTGACCATGCGCAGCCTCGACATCGGTGGCGACAAGTCGCTGTCGTACTTCCCGATCAAGGAAGAAAACCCGTTCCTCGGCTGGCGCGGCATCCGCGTCACCCTCGATCATCCGGAAATCTTCCTGGTGCAGACCCGCGCCATGCTCAAGGCCAGCGAGGGCCTGAACAACCTGCGCATCCTGCTGCCGATGATCTCCGGCATCCACGAGCTGGAAGAAGCCCAGCACCTGATCCACCGTGCCTGGGGCGAGGTGCGCGACGAAGGCACCGACGTGCCGATGCCGCCGGTGGGGGTGATGGTGGAGATTCCCGCCGCCGTGTACCAGACCCGTGAACTGGCGCGCCAGGTCGACTTCCTCTCGGTCGGTTCCAACGACCTGACCCAGTACCTGCTGGCGGTCGACCGCAACAATCCGCGAGTCGCCGACCTGTACGACTACCTGCACCCGGCGGTGCTGCAGGCCCTGCAGACCGTGGTCAGCGTCGCCCACGAGGAAGGCAAGCCGGTGAGCATCTGCGGCGAGATGGCCGGTGACCCGGCCGCGGCGATTTTGCTGATGGCCATGGGCTTCGACAGCCTGTCGATGAACGCCACCAACCTGCCGAAGGTGAAGTGGATGCTGCGCCAGATCAACCTGGGCAAAGCCAAGGAACTGCTGGCCGACGCCATGAGCCATGACAACCCGCAGGTTATCCACAGCTCGCTGCAACTGGCGCTGAAGAACCTTGGCCTGGCGCGGATGATCGGGCCTAACAAGACCCTCTGATCGTCGGTACCGGCCTCATCGCGGGGCAAGCCCGCTCCCACAAAGTTGCTGCAAGAGCCTCGTGGGAGCGGGCTTGCCCCGCGATGAGGTCGGACTCACACCTCCAGGCTGACCTCGCCCAGGTGCCCGCCAAACGGCCCGTAGCTGCGCTCGACCATCCGCCGCCGCCCCTGGTCATCGACGATCAGCACCGTGCTCGCCCGCGTCCCATAGTTCTGGCTGGCGATGAACACACTCGACAGCAACCTTTCGGTGGTCAACCCCACGCCAGTCTCCGGCAGCTCACCATCCGACGCGGGCTGCGCATCGCCCAGCAGGGTCAACAGCCGTTGCGGATCGGCGGCCTCAAGCAAACTCTCAAGCCCGCTACGCGCCTTCACCAGCTTGGGCCACGGCGTATCCAGCCCGGCGTTCGAAAGCCCGTAGACCCCAGGCGCCAACAGACGCGGCGCGGCCTCACGGGCATGCAGGTAGCCCAGCCGCTCGCCATCGCCCACCAGCAGGTTGAACCCCGAGTACTGCCCACTGCGGCTGGCCACCTGGTCCAGGTAGGCCTCGACATCCAGCTCGCCCTGCAGGTACGCCGCCACCAGCTCGCCCCGTGAGCGCGGCCCCAGCGGCTGGCGCGGATCGCGGATGTTGGTCAGCGCGGCGAAGCGCCCGTTCGGCCCCACGCCAAGCCAGGTGCCGCCGGCCTCCAGGTCGCGCCCGGCATGCACCCCCGGCGCATCCTCCCAGGCCGCCAGGGCCTGTGTCGGCCGGGCATAGAACTCGTCGCGGTTGGCCGCGACGATCAGCGGCCGGGTCGTCCCCGGCCGCCAGGCGAATACGATCAGGCACATAGGTTGTCCCCTGTGTTTTTGGCCACTCTACCCGCGCCGCCGACCGCTATCCATCATCTGACACAGAGTTCACTAGAGCGCCGGGCTTGGCTTCCGTTACCATGCCGGATTGTTTTCCACTGGGGCCACGAATGGAATTCGCTCTCTATCTGCTGTTGGGCGCCTGCGCCGGCGTGCTGGCCGGGCTGTTCGGCGTTGGTGGCGGCATCATCATCGTGCCGGTGCTGGTGTTCAGCTTCACCCTGCAGGGCTTCGACCCTTCGGTGCTGACCCACCTGGCGGTCGGCACGTCGCTGGCG
The DNA here is from genome assembly GCF_057480795.1 of Pseudomonas sp. P110(2024). NCBI lineage: Bacteria > Pseudomonadati > Pseudomonadota > Gammaproteobacteria > Pseudomonadales > Pseudomonadaceae > Pseudomonas > Pseudomonas sp. P110(2024). The sequence continues at coordinate 446,411 of NZ_JBLIYT010000003.1, read as the reverse complement.
ACCATCGTCTTCACCTCGATCAATGCCGTGCGCGAGCACCAGCGCAAGGGGGCGGTGCAGTGGCCGATCTTCGCCTGGATGACCGTGGGCATCCTGCTCGGCGCGCTGGTCGGGGCCAAGACCGCCTCGCTCATCCAGGGCCCGATGCTGCAGAAGATCATCGGCGTGTTCGCCCTGGTGATCGCCGCGCAGATGGCCCTGGACCTCAAGCCCAAGGCCAGCCGCGGCATCCCCGGCAAGCCCGGGTTGACCGCCGCCGGCGGGGTGATCGGCTGGGCCTCGGCCATCTTCGGCATCGGTGGCGGTTCGCTGACCGTGCCGTTCCTCACCTGGCGCAGCCTGCCCATGCAGCAGGCGGTGGCGACTTCGTCGGCCTGTGGCCTGCCGATCGCCCTGGCCAGTGCCCTGGGCTTCATGTGGCTGGGCTGGCACGAGGAACACCTGCCGGCCCACAGCCTGGGCTACGTCTACCTTCCGGCGCTGGTCGGCATCGCTGCCACCAGCATGTTCTTCGCCCGCTACGGCGCGCGTCTGGCGCACAAGCTGTCGCCGAGCGTGCTCAAGCGTCTGTTCGCCGCGCTGCTGTTCTGCGTCGGACTGAGCTTCCTTATCTGAACCTAGAGGAAAGACAATGCTGCCTTACCCGCAGATCGACCCGGTGGCCGTGGCCCTCGGTCCACTGAAAATCCACTGGTACGGCCTGATGTACCTGATCGGCATCGGCGGCGCCTGGCTGCTGGCCTCGCGCCGGTTGAACCGCTTCGACCCGACCTGGAGCCGCGAGAAACTCTCCGACCTGGTGTTCTGGCTGTCGATGGGGGTGATCGTCGGCGGGCGCCTGGGCTACGTGCTGTTCTACGACCTGCACCAGTACCTGGCCAACCCGACCTTGATCTTCGAGGTGTGGAAAGGCGGCATGTCGTTCCACGGCGGTTTCATCGGCGTGATGCTGGCCGCGCTGTGGTTCGGCAAGCGCAACAACAAGTCGTTCTTCGAGCTGATGGACTTCGTCGCGCCGCTGGTGCCGATCGGCCTGGGCGCCGGGCGTATCGGCAACTTCATCAACGCCGAGCTGTGGGGCAAGGCCACCGACGTGCCGTGGGCGATGGTGTTCCCACCATTCAGCGACCCGGCCCAGCTGCCGCGTCACCCGTCGCAGCTGTACCAGTTCGCCCTCGAAGGTGTGGCATTATTCGTCATCCTTTGGCTGTACTCGCGCAAGCCGCGCCCGACCATGGCCGTTTCCGGCATGTTCGCACTGTTCTACGGCATCTTCCGCTTCATCGTGGAGTTCGTGCGGGTACCCGACGCCCAGCTGGGCTACATCGCCTTCGGCTGGTTGACCATGGGTCAGTTGCTCTGCGTGCCGATGATCGTCGGCGGCATCTTCCTGATCTGGTGGGCCTACAACCGTAAGCCGTCGGCCAAGGCCACCGTCTGATTTTCACGGCAGGGGCGATCCCCCTGCCGTTCTTGCTACAGGTAAGCCATGAAACAGTATCTAGATCTGGTCCGTGACGTCATCGAAAACGGCACGCTGCAGGAAAACCGCACCGGCATCCGCACCATCAGCCTGCCGGGCGCCATGCTCAAGTTCGACCTGCAGAAAGGCTTCCCGGCCATCACCACGCGCAAGCTGGCGTTCAAGTCGGCGATCGGCGAGATGGTGGGCTTTTTGCGCGGCGTGAAGAACGCCGGCGAGTTCCGCGAGCTGGGCTGCAAGGTCTGGGACCAGAACGCCAACGAGAACGCCCAGTGGCTGGCCAACCCGTTCCGCCAGGGCCATGACGACCTCGGCGAGATCTACGGCGTGCAATGGCGCCAGTGGCCGGGCTACAAGCGCGTCCCGCTGAGCAACCCGGCAGCCATCGAGATGGCTGAAAAGGCCGGTTTCCGCCGTATCGCCCAGGACGAGGAAGACGGCCAGGCGTTCGTCATCCTGTACAAGGCCATCGACCAGGTACGCCAGTGCCTGGACACCATCGCCAACGACCCAGGCAGCCGACGCATCCTGTTCCACGGCTGGAACTGCGCCCAGCTGGATGAAATGGCCCTGCCGCCGTGCCACCTGCTGTACCAGTTCCACCCGAATGTCGAGACGAAGGAAATCTCCCTGACCCTCTACATCCGCTCCAACGACCTGGGCCTGGGCACGCCGTTCAACCTCACCGAGGGCGCGGCGCTGCTGTCGCTGTTCGGCCGCCTGACCGGCTACACCCCGCGCTGGTTCACCTACTTCATCGGCGATGCCCATGTGTACGAGAACCACCTGGACATGCTCAATGAGCAGATGAAGCGTGAGCCGTTGGCGGCACCGAAGCTGGTGATCAGCGACCGCGTGCCGGCATTCGCCGAGACCGGCAAGTACGAGCCGGAGTGGCTGGAGAAGATCGAGCCAAGCGACTTCTGGCTGGAAGGCTACGAGCACCATGCGCCGATGACCGCGCCGATGGCGGTGTAGCTTTTCAGATTGCCGGGGCTGCCTTGCAGCCCATCGCGACACAAGGCCGCTCCCACAGGTACGGTGCAGAACCTGAAACTGCGCTGTACCTGTGGGAGCGGCCTTGTGTCGCGAAAGGGGGGCGCAGCGCCCCCAGTACTTTCAATGCCCGTGGCTTCTGCCTACATGGGAATGCTCGGTTTCCGGCACCGTCACCGCCCCATTGGTCTCCAGTTGCTGGAGAATCGCGCACTCCGCCCCCTGCGCATTGCACCGCTGCCTCAACTCCACCAGCTGCGCCTGCAGCGCCACCAGCCCGTCGATCCTCGCCTGCACATGCTCGATATGTTCGTCGATCAGCGCATTGACGCTGCCGCATGAGCCGTCGGGGCTGTCGCGCAGGTTCAACAGGCTGCGGATCTCATCGAGGGTCATGTCCAGGGTGCGGCAGTTGCGGATGAAAGTCAGCCGCTCGACATGGGCCTGGGTGTAGAGCCGATAGTTGCCGTCGCTGCGGGCGGGCTCGGGCAGCAGCTGCTCACGCTCGTAGTAGCGGATGGTCTCCACGGCGCAGTCGGTGGCCTTGGCCAATTCTCCGATCTTCATGGCAAATCTCCAGCAGAGGGCTTGACCCTATAGTGGCTACAGGGTGTTCACTTGGCAACAACCCACTCTGCGGATTTGCGCAGAGGCCAGTGCTCAGTTAAGGATGATTCCATGAACCAGCCTGTCAGCCCCGACCACAAGCATGACCATGCGCATGACCATGAGCCCCACGCCCACAGCTGCTGTGCCAGCAAGGCTGCACCGGCCTTGGTGCAGCTGACCGAAAAGGCCAGCGCCCAGGCGCAGCTCAGTCGTTTTCGCATCGAGGCCATGGACTGCCCCACCGAACAGACCCTGATCCAGGACAAGCTGGGCAGGCTGGCCGGCATCGAGCAGCTGGAGTTCAACCTGATCAACCGTGTGCTTGGCGTGCGCCATACACTGACCGGCACCGCCGAGATCGAGCGGGCCATCGACAGCCTGGGCATGAAGGCCGAACCGCTGGCCGCCGAGGACGACGGCGGCGCCAATGCGCCCCAGGCGAGCAAGACCCGCTGGTGGCCGCTGGCCTTGTCGGGTGTTGCCGCGATTGCCGCCGAAGTCGTGCACTTCTCCGGCAAGGCGCCGGATTGGGTGGTCGCCGTGCTGGCCCTGGCGGCGATCCTCGGCTGTGGCCTGGGCACCTACAAGAAGGGCTGGATCGCCCTGAAGAACCGTAACCTCAACATCAATGCCCTGATGAGCATCGCCGTGACCGGCGCCGTGCTGATCGGCCAATGGCCGGAGGCGGCCATGGTCATGGTGCTGTTCACCATCGCCGAGCTGATCGAGGCACGCTCGCTGGATCGCGCGCGCAATGCCATTGGCGGCCTGATGCAACTGGCGCCAGACCTGGCCACCGTGCAGCAGGCTGACGGCCAGTGGCGCGAGCTCGACGTGCGCGAGGTGCCGATCGGCGCCCTGGTGCGGGTACGGCCGGGCGAACGTATCGGCCTGGATGGCGAGGTGGTCAGTGGCCAGTCCAGCGTCGACCAGGCGCCGATCACCGGCGAGAGCCTGCCGGTCGAGAAAGCCGTGGGCGACAAGCTGTTCGCCGGCACCATCAACCAGGCCGGTGCCCTGGAGTACCGCGTCACCGCCGCCGCCGGCCAGTCGACCCTGGCGCGGATCATCAAGGCCGTCGAGGAGGCCCAGGGCGCCCGCGCGCCGACCCAGCGCTTCGTCGACCAGTTCTCGCGCATCTACACCCCGGTGGTGTTCGCCGTGGCCCTGGCCGTGGCGGTGATCCCACCGCTGTTCATGGCCGGCGCCTGGTTCGACTGGATCTACCGCGCCCTGGTGCTGCTGGTGGTGGCCTGCCCGTGCGCGCTGGTGATCTCGACCCCGGTGACCATCGTCAGCGGCCTGGCCGCGGCGGCGCGCAAGGGCATCCTGATCAAAGGCGGCGTGTACCTCGAAGGCGGTCGCAAACTGGACTTCCTCGCCCTGGACAAGACCGGCACCATCACCCACGGCAAGCCGGTGCAGACCGACAGCAAGGTCCTCGACCCGCTGTTCGAAGGCCGGGCCCAAGCCCTGGCCGCCAGTCTGGCCGCCCGCTCCGACCACCCGGTGTCCGGTGCCATCGCCCTGTTCGCCAAGGAACAGGACCTGCCCTTGCGCGAAGTCACCGATTTCGCCGCCCTGGCCGGTCGCGGTGTGCGCGGTGATATCGGGGGCCAGACCTACCACCTGGGCAACCATCGCCTGGTCGAAGAGCTCGGCCTGTGCTCCCCGGAGCTTGAAGCGCAGCTCGATGTGCTGGAGCGCCAGGGCAAGACCGTGGTGCTGCTGCTCGACCGCTCCGGCCCGCTGGCGCTGTTCGCCGTGGCCGACACGGTCAAGGACAGCAGCCGCCAGGCCATCGCCGAACTGCACGAGCTGGGCATCAAGACTGTCATGTTGACCGGCGACAATCCCCACACTGCCCAGGCCATCGCCGCCCAGGTGGGGATTGATCGCGCCGAGGGCAACCTGCTGCCGGCGGACAAGCTGGCCAGCATCGAGCGCCTGTACGGCGAGGGCCATCGGGTCGGCATGGTCGGTGACGGCATCAACGACGCACCGGCCCTGGCCCGTGCCGAAATCGGCTTCGCCATGGCCGCCGCCGGCACCGACACGGCCATCGAGACCGCCGACGTGGCGCTGATGGACGACGACTTGCGCAAAATCCCGGCGTTCGTCAGGCTGTCGCGCCAAAGCGCGGCGATCCTCACCCAGAACATCGTGCTGGCCCTGGCAATCAAGGCGATCTTCCTGGCAATCACCTTTGCCGGCATGGCCACCATGTGGATGGCGGTGTTCGCCGACATGGGCGTGAGCCTGCTGGTGGTGTTCAACGGCTTGCGCCTGCTGCGCAAATAGGCGTCCGCAGCGCAGAACAGAGGTTATCCACAATGCTGAGCGCCGAGCTCAAAGCCTTCTACATGGTGGCCCGCCTGGGCAGCATCACCCTGGCGGCAAAGAAGCTCGGGCTCAGCCAGCCGACGGTGACCACGCAGATCCGCAATCTCGAAGGCCAGTACAACGTCGAGCTGTTCTACCGCGGTGGCCGGCGCCTGGTGCTGAGCGAGGAAGGCGTGCGCCTGCTGCCGATGGTCAAGGCACTGCTGCAGCAGGAGGCCGACATCGAGTTCGAGCTGCGCAACAGTGGCCAGGCCCAGGGCAGCCTGCGCATCGCCGCCACGGCGCCCTACTACATTCTCGACCTGGTGAAGATCTTCCGCGAGCGCCTGCCCCAAGTGGAAGTGGCGGTGGAAATCGGCAACTCGCAGCTGGTGCTGGAGATGCTCGAGGATTACCGGGTGGATATCGCCGCGTCCTCGCAACTGCTGGAAGATGCGCGCCTGGTGCGCCGGGTGCTGGGCACCGATCCGCTGGTGCTGGCGGTACACCGCAATCATCCGCTGGCCCAGCGTCAGGCGGTGTCCATCGACGTGGTGGCCGGGCATTGCCTGCTGATGCGCGAGCAAGGCTCGACCACCCGCAAACTGACCGAGCAGATGATGCAAGAAGCCAATGTGAAGGCCGGGGCCTTGCTGGAGATCGGCAGCCGCGAGTCGATTCGCGAGGCGGTGCTGCGCAACATCGGCATCAGCATCATTGCCCGCCACGAGGTGCCGCATAACCCGGAGCTACGGGTGCTGGCGCTGGAGGAGGCGCCGGTGATGCACGAGTACCTGTACTGCCTGAAGGAGCGGCGTCAGGCGCGATTGCCGGCGGCTTTTCTGGGCGTGGCGCAGGAAGTGGTTGGCTCGCAATTCTGAAACGCTTGCCCGTCTGCAATGCGCTCATCGCCGGCAAGCTGGCCGGCCGGCGATGGCGCGGCGGGTCACTTCACGTTGACGGTGATCTTCTGCGACTCGACGCTTGGCTTGAACGGCACGTGGTACTTGTCGCCCAGCACCAGCTGCAGGGTGTGCTTGCCCGGCGTGAGGGTGATGGTTGCCTCGGTCTGCGCCTTGCCGAAGTGCAGCACCTGCGGGCCTGCCGGCAGCGGCGCGTTGTTCTCGGGCATCAGGCTCGTGGGCAGCGGCTGGTCGGCCAGGGGCGCCTTGTCCACATCCACCAGCAGGTGGTGATGGCCAGAGTGCGGGGTCTGGTCGCCCGCGGGCTTGAGGTCCATGCCTTCGATGCCGAACTTGACGGTGAAGGTCTTGTCGACCGTGGCCCCATCAGCGGGGGAAACGATGAAGACCTTGGCGCCTTCCGGTGGCTGCTCGCTCTTCAGGGCATCCGCGGCACTGGCGAACACCGACGCCCCCATCAGCAGACCGGCGACGGCAGCACGCGAAAATAGGCTTTTCATTCACTTCTCCTGTGATTCACTTCAATTGACCGCTATCACTTAAAGGCAGTGTGGCGGTACTTCACCATAGTCCAACGCGACCGGGAGAGGTTCAAAAACAGGGACAGAAATATTTCAGGGCCGAAGAAAACCTTGCCGCGACCTGGAGGTCTTAGGCTGCGTTCGACCGGGGCAGACGAGAAAGCCACGGCGAATGCACTTCATCTGCCGAACAAGAAAGGGGTACTCATGCGTTTGACCATTGGCATTCTGCTGGCGGCACTGTTCAGCCCATTGGCCCAGGCCGAACTGATCGACGAAATCAACGACCGTGGCGAACTGCGCATCGCCGTGCTTGGCGACGCGCCGCCCTATGCGTTCAAGGAGAACGAACACCTGACCGGCTTCGAGATCGAGTTGGGGCAGGCCCTGGCCAAGGAGCTGGATGTGCGGGCCGAGTTCGTCGAGACGCCCGCCGATGAGGTGCTGCCTGGGGTGGAGAGCGGCAAATTCGACATGACCTTCAACCAGCAAGATGCCGAACTGAGCGACAAGCTCGACGCCATTCGGGCCCTGGCCGGCCAGAAATTGGTGATCCCGTACCAGAAGGGCAATCCAGCTTTCGAGACGGCTGTGAACAATGCCCTGCAGCGGATCGAGGATGATGGCCGTCTGGCCGACCTGGAAAGCAAATGGTTCAAGGGCACCAAGCAGGCGACCACCGGACAGTAACACCGCATCGCGGGGCAAGCCCGCTCCCACGCTGCCGTCATGGTCACCATTGCGTGGGAGCGGGCTTGCCCGGCGATCAGACCTTGGCCAACGCTCGCTGCGCGTCTTCCAGCTCCAGCTCGCTGAACACGAGCACCCCTTCGCGACGCAGCAAGGCCGCGGTCACCCCTTCCCCAGCCACCTTCACTCCGCTGAAGCTGCCGTCATAGGTCTGCAGGTTGCCACACGACGGGCTGCCGGACTTAAGCACCGCCACACGGATGCCATGCCGACGCACCAACTCCAGCGCCCGTCTGGCCCCGGCCAGAAACGCCTCGCTGACATCGTCGCCGGACACCGTCACTACCCGCGCCTGCCCATCCAGAACCTGAACGCCCTGCCCGCCCGGAATTTCCGCAGGCGGTCGCGGCGTCGGCAGGCCACCGGCCACCTCCGGGCACAGCGGCACCACCCGGCCTTCGGCCTGCCAGCGCTGCACGACGTCGGGATGACCACTGGCACGCCCGTCATAGCGCACTGGCTGGCCCAGCAGGCAGGCACTGACCAGTACTTTCGGCCGCTCAGAACGGGTCATTGCCACGGCGCCGGAACCAGCCGGTCAACGACAGGCGTTCACGCCCGGCCGGGAGCACTTCGTGCGGCACTTCACCCGACAGGAACACCACCAGGCTGCCCGCCACCGGCTGTACGTCGTGCTCGACACCGTCCTGCAGGAACATCCGCAACTGCCCGCCATCCTCCGGTTGCCAACCTTCATTGAGGTAGAACACGGCCGATACCATGCGCCGGTCGTCGTCACGGAAGCGGTCGAGATGGCGCTTGTAGAAAGCCCCCGGGGGATACAGCGCAAAATGGCACTCGAAGTCCTCAAGCCCCAGGAACAAACCCTGGTTGATGGCCTGGCGCAGGCTGTCCATCGCGCCCAGGTAGCGGTCGCAGACCTCCGACTCGCCGGGGTCGAGCCACTGGATCTGGTCGCCACGGATCGCCTCGCGGATCTCCTGCGCGGCGCCGCGACCGACGCTGGCCGGGTTGAGTTCGCCCTCGGCGTGACGGCGACGGCATTCGGCCGCCAGCGCGCGCGACAGCGCGTCGGGCAGGAAGAGAGGTTGCTGCGACCAGCCACGGGTGGCCAGGTCGTCGACGATCGTCGACAGCAGCGGATGTTCGAAAGGCGTGTGCATGGCGCATCATAGCCATTCGCCAATCGCTCGCACAGCGCCACTTGGTCAGGAAGCGCCGCTGGCGACTCGACAAAGCCCCGCCACGCCTAGGACAATAGCGGCCTGCCGACAGGAGTCCTGAATGCGCCGTCTGTTTTCCCTGCTTCTGCTGATGATCTGCACCATGCCTGTCTGGGCGGACAGCCTCGAACAGTTGTACAAGGCCGCCGGCTGGCCCGACCAGCGCGTCCATTTCAACGATGCCGTGAGCGCTGCCCAGCAGCGCTACCGCAACAGCCTGCCGCCTGCCGTCTACCAGGCGCTGGTCAACAACAGCAACCAGCGCTTCCAGGCCCAGGCCATGGACCGCCGGGCCCAGGCGCAGCTGCGCGCCAACCTGGCGAATCCCTCGCCGGCCCTGGCGTTCTTCCAGTCACCGCTGGGGCGCAAGGTGGTGGCCGCCGAGCTGCTGGCCACGCGCAAGGACCAGCTGGCCAAGAATGCCAAGGGCCTGCCCAAGGTCCAGGCCAGCGACAACCGCCTGCTGATCGTCGGCCACCTGGCCCAGGCCCTGCCGGCCCGCGAAGCCGGCGCCGAGGTCAGCCTGGCGATCGCCGGCGTGGCGGCCGACAGCCTGAGCTCGATGCTGCCCGGCCTGTTCGGTGGCGGCCAGGCGCAGAACCTGCTCGATGGCCAGCGCCAACGCTTGATGAACCAGGTCGGCGAAGACCTCAACAATACCCTGCTGTACGTCTATCGCGACCTGTCGGACGCCGAGCTGGAGGAATTCGCCACCTTCGCCGAATCCGCCGACGGCCAGGCCTACTACAAGGCGGCGGTGGCAGCGGTACGCGCCGCCCTGGCCGTGGGCCAGAATGCCGCCGAGCTGAAGTGATCAGCCCAGGCGCTGGCCGATGAAGTCGAAGTAGCGCTGGCGAATGCCGGGCAGCTCGTTGGCCAGGTGATGCCGCGCCTCGGGCAGCATGAGGATCTGCGGTTCGGCGAACTTGGCCTTGAGCACCTTGAGGTTGTAGGGCCAGTCCACCGTGCCGTCCGCCTCGCCCTGCACGATCAGGGGCTGGCGCGTGCTGCGCGGCGCGGCTTCGATACGCCGGACCCACTTCATCAACGCCCCCACCCAGGCAGTCGGCAGGCGCCGTGGCTGCAGCGGGTCGGCCTCGAGGAAGGGCAGGAAGGCCGGGTCGTTGGTGTTCTCACTGAAGCGCCGCTCGATGCCGCTGACGAAGTGGCGCAGCACCCGATAGCTCAGTTTCGACCAGTGCCAGGCACGTGGGCGCACCAGGGGCGCCAGCAGGATCACCTGGCCGTCGGCCGGGCTGCGTTCACCCTGGTGCAGCAGGTGATCGACCACGATTGCCCCGCCGGTGCTCTGTCCGCATAGATGCCAGGGTCGCGGCAGTTCCAGCAGGCGGGCCTGTTCGAACAGTGCATCGAGCACCTGCTGGTAGATGCCGAAGTCATCGATGCTGGCCCGCTCGCCGCTGGACAGGCCATGACCGGGCAGGTCGCAGCCGATCACTGCGTAGCCCTGGCCCAATGCCCACGCGATCACGTGCCGGTACAGGCCCATGTGGTCGTAATAGCCGTGCAGCAGGAACACCGTCGCCACCGGTTGCTCCGGCAGCCAGAGCTGTCCGACCAGATCGAAGCCCGCCACCTGGAAGCCACCCAGCCAAGTGCGCGCGGGCAGATCCAGGCCGTAGAAGCGCTGGTAGGCCTGGCCCTGGGCGGACAACGGCTGGCGATCAGCAAGGGGCGACAGGCTGGTACGCAGCTGGTCGGGATTGAAGCTGGCGGGCATCGGTACATCCAGTGTGAAGCAAGTATTGATCTGCGATATTCAGCTCTGCGCCGCGCCATGGCAAGCTTGGCCCCTCCTCCGATGAACAATGCGACCTCGTGCCAAGGCCCCCATGGCGAAGCGATTTATCACATTACTTGCACTGCTGCTCTGCGCCACCACCCTCTGGTGGGCCTACGACAGCTTCCAGTCCCGCTACCTGCGCACCTTCGACAACCAGACCACCTTCTTCGACGGCAGCCAGCTGCGCCTGCCCCCCGAACTGGCAGGTCCGGGCCCGATCCGCGTGGTGCACTTCTGGGACCCGGCCTGCCCCTGCAACGTCGGCAACCAGCAGCACCTGGGCGAGCTGTTCGAGCGCTTCGCGCCGCTCGGGGTCAGCTTCCATGTCGTGCAAAAACCTGGCAGCCACGGCCGACTGCCGGCCAACCTGGGAGCGCTGAAGCCCCTGGCCAGCCTGCCCGGCAGCGAGCACCTGCCCGCAAGTCCCGCCGTGGCGATCTGGGACCACGACGGCAACCTCGCCTACTTCGGCCCCTACAGCGAAGGTGCGGTGTGCAACTCGAGCAATAGTTTCATCGAGCCGATCCTCATGGCGCTGGAAGAAGGGCGTCGGGTGCAGGCCTCCAACACCTTGGCGGTCGGCTGCTATTGCCCGTGGAGCAGTGGGCCAGGCCAATAGCCCACTACCGCAGCCTCATCCCAGAGACTCCCTAGGGTAGCGACATACAGAACAAGGAGAACTGTATGTCACGCGAAGGCTACACCAAGCTTACCCCTATCAACGTCAGAGACCGCTACGAAGAACAGTTCCGTTCAACCCCACCGATCTTCTGGGGACATCAACGGGTCCATCCGCTGCAACTGGTATCGACATTCCGCCCTGGCCACCTGGTAATTGACCTGGTCCGCCAGGTCGAATCGGACAAGCAACAGGTTCACACCGACCACGCGCGCCTGCAGGCTACCCAGGACGAACGACTCGACCAGGCCATCGCGACCAGCGCAGGCCCACTGACAAGCCTCAGCGAATCCGCGCGTCTGGAGCGCCAGATCGCTGCCGTCAGGCAGCTCACCGCAACCTACCAGACTCAGTTGCAACAGGCTCGCCAGCAAGCCAACAGCTTCTTTGGTACAGACCCGGAGCATCGCCCACTCAAAGATTTTCTTGCTGTCGTCCGGCAGCCGAACGCCCCCCACGCGCCTCGTCAAGCCTGGCTGACAGCCTACCGCGCGGCCTTCGAGGCCAAGCGCCTGGCGCGCCAGCTCAATGAACTTCGTCGCCGCCAGGCTCGCCTGCAATGGGCGCTGACCGATTCCAGGTACAAGGCAGCGCAACGCGATCGGGTGGTTCAACTGGTCCATCGGCTGGAAACGAAACTCGCTCGCTTCTCCGTCAGTAAGCTTGAGCATGAGCTCGCGCGCGCCTCGCTCGAGGGCGCATTGAGCACATTCCAGCGCCACCAGCATGACGACATCGCAGCCCAGGCCGCAGCCGAGCATGCTCGTGAGCTGGAGCGGGAAACCTCCGACCTGATCCGCGCCCAGAATGCACTCCATAAACATTCTGCGGCCGCTCGAAAGGATAATCTTTCACTCGAGTTCGACAGCAGTCAGCTCGACACCGTGATCACCGAGCAGAACCGCAAGCCACACGCCCAGCGCAATCCGGAGCTGCAGCAATTGCGGGACAGGGTCGAGCTCGAGCGCACAGGCTATGGCATCGATGCGCAATGGGGACGGGCTGCCGACAACCCTCTGCACCTGAGGGCCCATGACGCCATCCACGCCGCATTCGATGAGCAGACACACCTCTCCATGCTCAGCGGACAGACGCCGAGCAATACCCCTGTCACCTTCCACGCCTGGGTCGCCAGCACTCGCCACGTAGTGGTTCTGGCGAGTTCAAGCGGTGCCATCGCGTACTTCGAGGCGTTCTGGGAACTGCTGGGAAAGGCGCTGCAGTCAGCCGCACCACGCTTGCTGGCACACGCCGCGACCGGCGCCGTTCGGTATGCGTCCCTGATGCTCTACTCGGCCCGACTCGGCAATGGAGAGCGCATGGGCGTCAGTGTGCCGCTGGCCTACATGACTCCCGGCGCGGATCTGACCGCTGAAGCCAACCGCAGGGCCGGGCAGACGCTTGAGCTGGCGCTACGGATGAACGCCGTTCCAGTGGGTGAACAGACCGAGGTATACCTGGCTAGCACCGATGGCAGCAGCCTTCTGCGCGATGTCCGCGTACGCCAAGCCAATTGGGACCCTGCCCTGGAGAGTTACAGCTTCACCGCCGATGGCCCAGGCGGTGCGACGCTGCTCTGGCATCCGGCCACGCCACCGAGCAGCCTGGGCACCCGTGACCCGCTGACCGGCAGCACCACGCCCGCGCTGCCGATCGTCGAGGATCTGACTAAGCATTACCCGGGCACGATCAGTTCGAAGCGCGAGCCGGACATCAACGCATTCCCTGCCCTGCCGGACCCACATATCGACGATTACGTCATTGTCTTCCCCGCCGATTCGGGGCTGTCGCCGATCTATGTGATGTTCCGCGATCCCCGGCAGATCGCCGGGGTGGCCAGCGGTTACGGGCAGGTGACGCCGGATCGCTTTCTTGAGGCCGCAGTCACACCAGAGGGCGCGCCGATTCCTTCACGGATTGCGGATAAGTTGAGGGGGCGCAGGTTCAGTAGTTTCGATAGGCTGCGGGAGGCGTTTTGGATGGAAGTGGCCGCTGATTCCCTACTCAGCAAACACTTCACAAGGAATAACTTGATACGAATGACAGACGGTGGCGCGCCACTGGCACCCGGGATAAAGTGGGTCGGAAAGCGAAAAAGCTTTGAGATTCACCATATTGAAGAAGTCAAAAATGGCGGCGCCGTTTATAACCTGGACAACTTGGCAGTCATGACACCTCAACAACATATTGACCACCACAGTAAAAAAGGTAAAAGCAATGACCAATAGCAAAAGCATCACTGAATACACGGAAAGTGAATTCTTGGAGTTTCTGCAAGATTTTTTTGTCAATCGCACGGATCTCAAAGGTGCCCGTTTCATTGAGTATCAGGATCAACTGATGCGAAGATTCGAGACGATCATCGAAAACCCACAGGGATCTGATCTCATTTGCTATCCAGGAGAAGGCGCAGAGGATAGCCCTCAAGGCGTCCTAGACCGCGTCAAAGAATGGCGCGCAGCCAACGGCAAACCCGGCTTCAAGCCCGCCTGACCAAAAGCCCTGCGGCCAACCCCGCAGGGCTTCGCACTTCAGCCACGCACCCGCGCTGGATTACCCACCACCACCGCGCCCGCCGGCACATCCCGGGTCACCACGCTGCCGGCGCCGACCACGGCGTTATCACCAATGGTCACCCCCGGCAGGATGATCGCCCCGCCGCCGATCCAGACATTGTCGCCAATGATCACCGGGCGCCCGCTTTCCAGGCCACTGCGGCGCAGCGCCGGGTCCAGCGGGTGGTCGGCGGTGTAGATCTGTACCGCCGGGGCGATCTGGCAATCGGCACCGATCCGCACAGGAAGCACGTCGAGAATCACGCAGTTGAAGTTCATGAAGGTGTTGGTGCCCACACTGATGTTGTAGCCGTAGTCGCAATGGAATGGCGGGCGGATCACCACGCCGCTGCCCACACTGCCGAAATGCTCCTCCAACAGGCCATGACGCGCCTCGTTGGGCTGATCGACACTGTTGTTGTAGCGGTGCATCCAGTGGCGGTTGGCCGCCTGTTCGGCTTGTAGCTCGGGACAGCCGGCATGGTAGAGCTGGCCTGCCAGCATTTTCTGTTTTTCGCTGAGGGACATGGAAACTCCTTCCAGGGGACTATGCTCAGTTCGCGAATCCGCCGATGATCGGACCATATTTTCTCGTTCGAGTGCACAAGGAGTCTCGATGAAGCGCAGCCTGACCTTGCTGGCGGTGGTGATCGCAGTGGCCGCCGCAGGCACCGGTTACTGGTACGTGCGCGGCAAGCAGCCGCAACGTGACGGCGAGGTAGCCGTCGGCGGATTGCAGGCGCCGGTCAGCGTGCGTTTCGATGCCCGCGGCGTGCCGCACCTGCAGGCGCAGAACGAGCAGGACCTGTACCGCGCCCTGGGCTACGTGCACGCCCAGGACCGTCTGTTCCAGATGGAGATCATGCGCCGCCTGGCCCGCGGCGAGCTGGCCGAGGTGCTGGGCGACAAGCTGCTGCCCACCGACACCCTGTTCCGCAGCCTGCGCATCCGCGACCAGGCGGCCTTGATGGCGCAGCGCCAGGACCGCCAGTCGCCGGCCTGGCAGGCGCTGCAGGCGTACCTGGACGGTATCAACCAGTGGCAGGCCAGCCATCCCAAGCCGATGGAGTTCGACCTGCTCGGCATCCCGCCACGCCCCTTCACCGCCGAGGACACCCTGAGCATCGCCGGTTACCTCGCCTACAGCTTCGCCGCGGCATTCCGTACCGACCCCGCGCTGACCTACATCCGCGACCAGCTCGGCCCCGAATACCTGAAGATTTTCGACCTCGACTGGCAGCCCGACGGCGCCGTGGCCACCCCTCTGGCCGCCGCCGACTGGCGCAGCCTGGAGCAGCTGGCGCGGCTGAGTCACGATGCCCTGGGCGATGCCGGCATCCCGCAGTTCGAAGGCAGCAACGCCTGGGCCGTGGCTGGCAGCCGCACCCGCAGTGGCCGGCCGCTGCTGGCGGGCGACCCGCACATCAGCTTCGCCGTGCCGGCAATCTGGTACGAGGCGGAGCTGTCGGCGCCGGGGTTCAACCTGTATGGCTACTTCCAGGCGCTCAACCCGTTCGCCCTGCTCGGCCACAACCGCGACTTCGGCTGGAGCCTGACCATGTTCCAGAACGACGACGTTGACCTGATCGCGGAGCGGACCAACCCACAGGCCCCCGAGCAGGTGATGGTCGATGGCCGCTGGCAGCCACTGGAAAAGATCGAACAGAAGATCGCGGTCAAGGGCGCGGAACCTGCCAGCATCACCCTGCGCCGCTCGCCCCATGGCCCGATCGTCAACAGCGTGCTCGGCGATACCGCAGGCCCGACGCCCATCGCCATGTGGTGGGCGTTCCTGGAAACAGAGAACCCGATACTCGAGGGCTTCTACCAGATCAACCGCGCCGACACCCTGGGCAAGATGCGCGAGGCGGCCGCCAAGGTTCAGGCGCCGGGGCTGAACCTGGTATGGGCCAATGCCCAGGGCGATATCGGCTGGTGGGCGGCGGCGCGCCTGCCGATCCGCCCGGACGGCGTCAACCCGGCGTTCATTCTCGATGGTGCCAGCGGGCAGGCCGCCAAGCCGGGCTTCTACCCGTTCAGCGCCAATCCGCAGCAGGAGAACCCGGCGAGCGGCTACATCGTCTCGGCCAACTACCAGCCGCCCGGCGCAATTCCCGTGCCCGGCTACTACAACCTGGCCGATCGCGGCCGTCAGCTCGATCGCCAGTTGAGCGACCCGGACATCAAGTGGGACACCCAGAACAGCCAGGCCCTGCAACTGGACACCAGCACCGACTACGGCCCGCGCACCCTGGCGCCGCTGCTCGGCACCTTGCGCAATATCGCCCAGGGCGACGAGGAGAAGGAGCTGGTCGAGCAACTGGCCGCCTGGCGCGGCGACTATCCGCTGGACTCCATCAGTGCCACGCTGTTCAACCAGTTCCTCTACGAACTGGCGTTCGCCGCCCTGCACGACGAGCTGGGCGACACCTGGTTCCCGGTGCTGATCAGCACCCGCGCCATCGACGCCGCTCTGCCCCGCCTGGCCGCGGACCCGACATCGCCCTGGTGGAGCCAGCGCGGCGCCAGTGAACGCACCGACCGTGACGCCATCGTGCGCCAGGCCTGGCAACGCAGCCTCAAGCACCTGCGCGAGACATTCGGCAAGGATCCGGCCAGCTGGCAATGGGGCAAGGCCCACACCCTCACCCACAACCATCCACTGGGGGTGAAGAAGCCGCTCAACCTGCTGTTCAATGTCGGCCCGTTCGCCGCGCCCGGCACCCACGAGGTGCCGAACAACCTGTCGGCGAAGATCGGCCCGGCGCCCTGGCCGGTGACCTATGGTCCTTCAACCCGCCGGTTGATCGACTTCGCCGACGCAGGCGCCGCGCTGACCATCAACCCCGTCGGGCAGAGTGGCGTGCCGTTCGACCGGCATTACGGCGATCAGGCCGAGGACTATATCGAGGGGCGCTATCACAAGGCGCGGATGGGGGTGATTCCGGCGCAGAGCACGTTGCGGCTGGTGCCCAGATAGAAACCGGGGCCACACAGCGGCCCTCTCGCAATCCATGAGGTCACGCAATGCACAAACGCTTCATCGAGATAGACGGAGCACGCATGAGCTATGTCGACCAGGGCCAGGGCTTCCCAGTGCTGCTGGGACACAGCTACCTGTGGTCGTCCGCCATGTGGCAACCGCAGATCGACGCACTGTCACGGCACTTCCGGGTCATCGTGCCTGAGCTGTGGGGGCACGGCGATTCCGCCGCTCCGCCCGCCAGTACCGTCGACATGGCTGCCCTGGCTCGACAGCACCTGGCATTGCTCGATGCCCTGGATATCCAGAAGTGCCACCTGGTCGGGCTGTCGGTTGGCGGCATGTGGGGCGCGCAGTTGGCCGTTGACCACCCTGAACGCGTCGACCGCCTGGTGCTGATGGACACCTACCTGGGCGCCGAGCCCGAGCCGACGCGGCTGAAGTATTTCGGTTTGCTGGATGCGGCAAGCAAAGCGGGAGCCTTCATAGACCCGTTGCTGGACGTTGTGGTGCCGATCTTCTTCCATGCCGGTGGCCAGACTGTGCCCGAGGTGCGCGAATGCTTCCGTGCGGACCTCAAGGCAAGCAGCGCCGAAACCATCCGGGACAGCCTCGATCCGATGGGCCGGGTGATCTTCGGCCGGCCAGACCTGCTGGCGCGACTGGGTGAGCTGCCAGGAGAGCGAACCATCGTGCTCTGTGGCGACCAGGACATTCCAAGGCCACCGACAGAGTCAGCGGAGATGGCGCAGCTGATTGGATGCTTGGCGGCACAGGTTCCATTCGCCGGGCATATCTCCAGCCTGGAGAATCCGCAGGTGGTGAATGATTTCCTGTTGAACTGGTTGCCGCGAAATCGCTGAGACCGGAGAGGGCCGCTGTGCGGCCCCGTTCAGGTAATCAACCCTGCAACTTTCCGCCCTCGACGATCACGCTCTCAGGCTTGGTGTCGTCGCTCAGTTCCTTGCGCACGTACTGGTCGTACAGCTTGAGCAGGAACTTCTCCTCGCCCAGCTTGGCCAGCTCGCTGTTCACCCAGTCGCGCAACTCGGTGTTGCCCTTCTTCACCGCCGGCGCAATCGGCGCCTCGTCGCCCAGCAGCTGCGGCAGCACGCGATAGCCCGGGTTCTGCTTGGCCCAGCTGAACAGGATCAGGTTGTCCTGGGCATAGGCATCGCCACGGCCATTGGCCAGGGCAGCCAGCGACTCGGTGTTTTTCTCGAACTTCAGCAGCTTCCAGTCCGGGTGATTCTTGGTCAGCCAGATATCGGCGGTGGTGCCGGTGGTGACGATGATGGTCTTGTCGGCCAGGTCGTCGAGTTTCTGCACCGGGCTGCCATCGGCGACGATGGCCTGCACCGCCACGCGCAGGTTGGGGTTGGTGAAGTCCACCGCTTCCTTGCGCTCGGGGGTGACGGTCATGTTGGCGAGGATCAGGTCGACCTTGTCGCTCTGCAGGAACGGAATGCGGCTGGCAGGCTCGACGGCGACGAACTCGACCTTGCTTTCATCGCCCAGCAGGTCCTTGGCGAAGCGACGGCCGATGTCGGTGTCGAAGCCCACGTAGCGGCCGCTTTCATCGACGAAGCCGAACGGTGGCTTGTCGGTGAACACACCGACGATCAGCTTGTCGCGGGCCTTGATGGTTTCCAGGTAGCTGGAGGCCGGCGAGGCAGCAGCAGGCTTGGCCGGGTCTTCGGACTTGTTGCAGCCGGCCAGCAGGGCCAGGCCAAGCAGTGGAGCGAGCAGTTTGGCGAACGGGGCAGTCTTCATGACAGTTCCTTGTGCAGTGTCTTGGGCAGGCTTTCGACGAACGAGAATTTCTCCAGGAACTGCTGCGCGCGTGCGGTCTGCGGTTGGGTGAAGAAGCGCTCGGGGTGGTTCTGTTCAAGGATCCTGCCGGCCTCCATGAACACGATGCGGTCGGCCACCGCGCGAGCGAAGGCCATTTCGTGGGTGACGATGAGCAGGGTCATGCCTTCGCGGGCCAGGCCCTGGATCACCTGCAGCACCTCCTTGACCATCTCCGGGTCGAGGGCGGCGGTGACCTCGTCGAACAGCATCACCTGGGGGTTCATGCACAGCGAACGGACGATGGCGATGCGTTGCTGCTGGCCACCGGAGAGCTGGCGGGGGAAGGCGTCGCGCTTGTCCAGCAGCCCGACCCGGGCCAGCAGCGCCTCGGCCTGGGCCTGGGCCTCGCGGCGTTCGCGCTTCTGCACCTTCAGCGGGCCCAGCAGCAGGTTGTCGAGCACGCTCATGTGACCGAACAGGTGGTAGCTCTGGAACACCATGCCGACCCGCTGGCGTACCTGGCGCCAGTCGGTGTCGGGGCCGAGCAGCTCTTGGCCGTCTAGCCGCAGGCTGCCGCCCTGGGCCTCCTCCAGCCCGTTGAGGCAACGCAGCAGGGTGCTCTTGCCGCAGCCGCTGGGGCCAAGGATCACCACCACCTCGCCGGCCGGGACCTTGAGGTCGATGTCCGCGAGCACCTGGTGCTCGCCGAAGAACTTGTTGAAGCCTTGGAATTCGATCAATGGATTCATGCATGGGCCCAGCGCCGCTCCAGCACGCGGGAGGCGGCCGACAGCGGGTAGCAGACAAGAAAGAAGAACAGGAACAGCGCGCCGTAGATCAGCACCGACTCGTAGGTGCGTTCGATGATCTGCTGCCCCGCCTTGATCACTTCGACCACGCCGATCAGCACCGCCAGCGAGCTGGTCTTGATGATCCGCGTGTAGAGGTTGATGATCGGCGGGGTCATGCGCTTGAGCGCCTGGGGCAGCAGCACGTAGCCATACAGCTGCCAGCCGCTCAGGCCGATCGACAACCCCGCCTCGCGCTGCCCGCGTGGCAGCGACTGCAAGGCGCCGCGCACCACCTCGCCGACCTCGCTGGCGCCCCACAGGCCCAGCACCAGCACCGCGCACCAGAAACTGGGAATGCTCAGGCCGAAGAAGATCGGCAAGCCGAAGAACACCAGGTACAGCCAGACCAGCACTGGAATCGCCCTGAACAGTTCCAGGTACACCTGCAGCAGGATGTTCAGCCAGCGCTTGCCGAGGGTCGCCAGTACGCCGTAGAGCACACCGCCGAGGGTGGCGAACAGAATGCCCAGGGCCGAGATCGCCAGGGTCTGCCCGGCGCCCGTGGCCAGTTGCGGCAGCGAAACCAGCAGCAGCTCAATGCCCGAACTGGCCATGTTGCAGCCTCCGTTCCAGGTAGCGCAGCAGCAGCGACAGCGGCAGGAAGATCAGCACGCAGAGCAGGGTCAGCACGGCGAGCATTTCGTAGGTCTTGTAGTACAGGGCGATGTAGTTCTTGGTGGTGTAGAGGATCTCCGGCACCGCCACCGCCGACACCACGGTGGTCTCCTTGAGCAGGAACACGAAGTTGGCGAACAGTGCCGGCAGGCTGAGGATGCCAGCCTGGGGCAGGATCACATGGCGCAGCAGCTGGCCCTCGGAGAGCCCGATGGAGCGCCCGGACTCCAGTTGCGCCCGCGGCACGGCTTCTACCCCGGCGCGCAGCACCTCGGTGAGATAGGCGCCGCCCATGAACGTCAGGGTGATGATCGCGGCGGCGAAGCCGGACACCTTCAGCCCCAGGCTCGGCAAGGCGAAGTAGACGAAGAACAGCTGGATCAGCAGCGGTGTGTTGCGGGCCAGTTCCACGTAGCCCTTGACCAGGCGCCACAGGTACGGCGTGCGCAACACCAGGAGCGTCGCGTTGAGCAGCGCCACCAGCATCGAGGTGACGATGGCGATCGCCCCGACTTGCAGGGTCACGCCAACGGCCTTGAAGAAGGCCGGCAGTGTGCTAAGCATGAAAGCGGTGTCGAAGCTCATGGAAAGGGCCTCGACACGGGGTCACGAAGGTACGGCATGGGGCAGGTCCAGGGTCGGCACGAGGGTGGCTCGGCTTCGTTTCACGAATGGTGGCGCTGTGCCGGTAAGCACGATCCCTAGACTCTAAAGGTATAAAAATATTTTTATAAATACCTTTATTGCATATCTATATCACCGCCCCATGGCGCTCAGAAATTTCCTTCATCCCACACGGATCTTTCCGAGCATTTTCCCCTCCAAGGGGTTTCAAACTGTGACTTGCACGGCCCATCACATTCAACAAGGAAGACAACGATGAACAGCCCCTGCTTGCCTGCTTCGAATGAACAATTGCTGTGGCTCCTGGCCCTGCGCCGGGCGCTGGCCAGTCAGCGCTGAAACGCCACGGCGAGCTGGCCCCTCTCCAAGCCAGCCCAAACAAAAACGCCGACGCAAAATGCGTCGGCGTTTTTCGTACCAGGTCGCGTATCAGAACGCCGGCAGTACGGCACCGCTGTATTTCTTCTCGATGAACGCCTTTACTTCCGGGCTGGTCAGCGCCTTGGCCAGTTTCTGGATGGCCTCGCTGTCCTTGTTGTCCGGACGGGCGACCAGGAAGTTAACGTAAGGCGAGTCGCTGCCTTCGATCACCAGCGCATCCTTGGCCGGGTTCAGGCCGGCTTCCAGCGCGTAGTTGGTGTTGATCATGTCCAGGTCGACCTGGTCGAGCACACGCGGCAGCATGGCCGACTCGAGCTCCTTGAACTTCAGCTTCTTCGGGTTCTCGGCGATGTCCTTCGGCGTGGCCAGGGCGTTCTTCGGATCCTTCAGGGTGATCAGGCCAGCTTTCTGCAGCAGCAGCAGGGCGCGGCCGCTGTTGCTGCCTTCGTTGGGAATGGCGACGGTGGCGCCGTCCTTCAGCTCACTCAGGCTCTTGACCTTCTTCGAATAGCCACCGAACGGCTCGACGTGCACGCCGATCACGGTTTCTAGGTGGGTACCCTTGCCTTCGTTGAAGTTCTTCAGGTACGGCAGGGTCTGGAAGTAGTTGGCGTCCAGGCGCTTCTGGTCGACCTGCACGTTGGGCTGGACGTAGTCGGTGAAGACCTTGATTTCCAGGTCCACGCCCTCTTTGGCCAGGGTCGGCTTGATCAGCTCGAGGATTTCGGCATGCGGCACGGGTGTGGCGGCGACCACCAGTTTCTCGGCGGCATTGGCCAGGCCAGCAAACGAAAGGGCGGCGGCCAGGGCGGTGGTCAGCAGGGTCTTTTTCATGGTGATCCTTGTTCTAAAGCTGGGCCATCGCAGATGGCGAGTCGGGTGCCCATCCGTTCGGGTGGGCGTGCAACGGACAATACCGAGATTTTTTATTCCGTAACAATATCTTTTGATTAGCTGCTTATTCCAAAAACAAATCGCCATCACCGCCTTTGCTTATGAGCGGCCACGCACTGCTCTACGGCGCGGCTTCGCCCAACTGCGCCAAGGCGGTGTTCAGCAACCCGCGCAGTTCGGCCACGGTTTGCGGCTCCCGACTGGCACCCAGTTGCGCGAGCTGACGGGCCAGGCTGGCCAAGGGTGCGGTATCCGGAAGGTCGAGGTGCGCCGGGAGGATTTCCTCGCCGTCGCTGACCAGCAGGGCAAAGTGGATGATGTTCTCCAGCTCACGGGTATTGCCCGGCCAGGCATGGGCCTCCAGCGCCTGCTGGGCCGCCTCGCTGATCAGGGGCAGCGGCCGATCCAGGCGCACGCTGTAGATACCGACGAAATACTCGGCCAGCGGCAGGATGTCGCCGACCCGATCGCGCAATGCCGGCAGCTCGAGTTCACCCTCATGCAGGTAATGGTAAAGCCGTTCGTTGAAGCGCCCGGCGCGCACGGCCTGGGCCAGGTCGATGCTGGAAGCGGCCACCAGCCGCACATCGACCGCCTGCGGCTGGGTGGCGCCGACCCGGGTTACCTCGCGGTTCTCCAGGGCCGCCAGCAGCTTGCCCTGGATCGCCAGGGGCAGGTCGGCAATCTCGTCCAGGTACAGCGTTCCGCCATTGGCCGAGCCGAACCAGCCGGCTCGACTGCTGGCGGTGCCGCCCTGGGTCGCGGCACTGTAGCCGAACAGCTCGGCATCGGCGTAGGTCGGGCTGATGGCCGCGCAGTTGACCGACACGAACAACCCGCTGCGGTCACTGGCGCGGTGGATCTGCCGGGCCAGCAATTCCTTGCCGGTGCCGGTCTCGCCACGGATCAGCACGGGCAAGGGTTGTGGCGCCAGCCGCTCCAAGGCCTGGCGCAACGCCTGGGAGCGAGGATCGACGAACACCAGCGCCTTGGCGCGAATGCTCAACGGGCTCTTGTCCAATTCGGGGAAGGTCAGCAACGGCTGGCCGAAAGCAGTGTGAAACGTCATGGAATACTCCCGCCCCGGTCGCACGCGACCGGGGATTCGACTCGTTCGAAAAAACCGGCGGATCAGGCGCGGCGCAGCGCGCGCTGATCGACACGGGCCTGCAGGCGGTAGAGGTAGGCGAAGCCCTGTTCCCAGCGTTCATGGCCGGACTTGACGTTGATGTGCCCGGCATCAGCCAGCAGCCCAGCCTCGGCACTCCAGGCCTGGGCCAGGTACAACGCGCGCGGCACACTCACCGCCGGGTCGTTGTCGGAGCTGACCACCTGGCTGGGGAACGGCAGGGCCTGCAGTGGAATCGGCGCGAAATTGCGCAGGGCCGGCGCGCAGGTCGGCCGCTCGACATCCGCCGGCGCCACCAGCAGTGCGCCACGTACTCGGCACAGCAGCTCGGGGCTGGCCTGGGCTGCCCAATGGGCGACCGTGATGCAGCCCAGGCTGTGGGCGATGAGAATCACCGGCGAGCGTTCGGCGGCAATCGCCTGCTCCAGGGCCTGCACCCAATCGCGCCGCTGCGGGGTCAGCCAGTCGTGCTGCTCGACCCGGGCGCTGTTGGGCAGGCTGCGCTGCCAGTGACTTTGCCAATGGTTGTCTGGCGATCCTTGCCAGCCCGGCACAATCAGGTAACGAATCGACTCATTGCGCATGGGGACGCCTCCGGAAGTTTGCGTGCTTGGGTGCAAGTATAGGGAGGGGGCTATGTTCGTAAAGGAATAAGAAGCTATTTATTAATAACCAAAATTCTTTTAAAGCAACTGTCTTGCACAGTGTTAAGCCCTGCGCCTACAGGGATAGCGAAAGGCTTCAAATCCGCGTCTCCAATAAAAAAGGGCCATCCCCTGCCAAGGAAAATGGCCCCGAAGCACTTGCCTGAAGAGGGTATCGTCGGTCAGCGCGCGGTGATCACCGCCAGCTTGCTGATCCCGGCACGCTCGATCGCCGCCATCGCGCGGGCGACCTCGCCGTAGTTCACACCATCGTCGGCCTGCAACTGCACACGCAGCTCGGCGTCCTTGTCCTTGGCAGCCTTTAGGTTGGTCTCCAGCAAGTCCGGCTGGATCTCGTCCTTGTTGATGAACAGCTTGCCGCTGCCGTCGATGCTCACCACCAGCGGGTCCTTCTGCTCCACCGGGGCGACGGCCTCGGTCTTGGGCAGGTTGATCGGGATGGCATTGGTCAGCAACGGCGCGGTGACGATGAACACCACCAGCAGCACCAGCATGACGTCCACCAGCGGCGTGACGTTGATTTCACTCAACACTTCATCGCTGTCCTGGGTCGAGAAGGCCATGTCAGGAGGCCTCCTTCACAGGTTGGGTGAAGCCGGTGTGCTGGCGCTGCACCGCGGGGTGCACCAGCACGCGGAAGGCACTCTTCTGCGCCAGGCTGTAGAAGTCATGGGCGAAGTCGTCGAGGTCGGCCGCGGTCAGCTTGAGGCGACGAAGGAAGTAGTTGTAGACCAGCACCGCCGGCACCGCGACGGCGATACCCACGCCGGTGGCGACCAGCGCCGCGCCGATCGGGCCGGCCACGGTTTCCAGGCTCGCCGAGCCCGCCGCGCTGATGCCCTTGAGGGCTTCCATGATGCCCCACACGGTGCCGAACAGGCCGATGAACGGCGAGGTGCTGCCGATACTGGCGACCACCGCCAGGCCAGTCTCCAGCGAACGGCGCTCGCGGACGATCTGCTGGCGCAGGGCGCGCTCCAGGCGATCCTGGTGGTTGATCGCCTGGCTGAGGTCACTGGCCTGACCAGGCTCGCCAACCGCGATCGCTGCAAAGCCCGCCTGGGCGACACGGGCGGCCGGGCCGGGCAGGTCGTGGGCGGGCTCGGCGGCGGAGTCGAGGCTGGACGCGGCCCAGAACTGCTGGTGGAAGCGCTTGTCCTGGTTTTTCAGGCGCACGAACTGCACGACCTTGACCAGGGCCAGCGCCCAGGTGGCGACGGAGAAGCCGACCAGCAGCCAGATGACCGCGCTTTCAACGGATTCGAGGGGAGATGCCAACAAGCTCATGATGAAGTCCTTCCTGTATGCGGTCGCAAGTTAACGAAGCTTGAAATCGATCGGTACGCTGACCCAGCCCACCTGGGCCAGGTCGCCCTGCTTGGCCGGGACGAAGCTCCAACGTTTCACCGCGGCCAGCGCGGCGGCGTCCAGGGCATCGCGGCCACTGCTCTTCTGGATCTGGATCTGCCCCGGCTTGCCACTGGGCAGCACCTCCACGCGCAGCAGCACCGTGCCTTCCCAGCCACGGCGCTGGGCCATCTGCGGATACTCCGGCGCCGGGTTCTTCAGGTACGCGGCGTTGGCCGAGGCAGGGGTCACCGGAGCCGGCGCGGGTGGAGCAGGGGCCGGCGCCGGGGGTGCTGGCGCGGCGACCGGTGTCGGCGGTGGCGCCTCGACTGGCTTGGGCTGCGGCTTGGCCACGGGCTTGGGCACCGGCTTGGGTTTGGGGACCGGCTTGGGCACGGGCTTGGCGGCCAGTTCGTCGACCACCGGTGGCGGTGGCGGCGGCTGGACCACAGGGGCCGGCGGCGGCGGCTCGGCCACCGGTGGCGCTGGCGCGGCGAACTCGATGGTCATGGGCGGAATCTTCGGCGGGATGACCGGCAGCTCGGGGGTCGGCTGGTGGCTGACCCAGTACGCCACCGCGCCATGCAGCACCAGCACCAGCAGGCCCAGCGCCAGCTTGTCGCGACGCTTCAAGCCGCTGACCGGCGTGCGTTGCAGGCGCAGTTGCGCGAGCGGCAAGCGCAGGGTGCGGCCAAGCTCGACGAGCTCCCCTGGCGCGGGGCGCCAAGGCTGGTCGTAGGCCCGGGCGGAGGTCTGGACATTACCCATTGCTTGAGGCTCCTGGGGTGTTGATTCAGGTGTGTGGCTGAATCATCAGTGCCAGATGCTTAGTTCATAAAGTAATGTTTAAACGTAAAGTTAGATATTTATGGAATATTTATTTTGATGGATTGCCCACAGCCCGCGTCGTTCTTGGCCTGCAGCAAAACAGCTCGCGAACGATGCTTTATCGGCATTCAAAATATTCGTTCAAGGCATCGGTTCGCTGCGAGGGCTTCGCCCTCGATCACGCTCAGGCAATAAAAAACCCGGGACCATGCCCGGGTTTTTCATCGCAAGCGCCAGCTCAGATATCCGTCACCTTCTGCCACACCTTCGGCCGGAAGAACAACGTTTCCCCCCGCGCCAGCCCGGCCAGGCTGTCGTGATCCTTGACCACCTCGGCTTCGATCAGCTCGCTCTGCCCTTCCACCTTCAGCGTCACTCGCGTGGTCGCGCCCAGCGGGCGGATATCGCGTACTTCGGCGGCATGATGCCCCTCGGTCTCGTGGCGCGACAGCGACACTTCGTGCGGACGGAACAGCACGTGGTGCCCTTCGCTCAGCGCCAGACGGTTGGAGTCGCCAAGGAAGTGGTAGACGAAGTCGTTGGCCGGCTTCTCGTACACCTCACCCGGGGAGCCGATCTGCTCGATCACGCCCTTGTTCATCACCACGATACGGTCGGCGACTTCCATGGCCTCTTCCTGGTCGTGGGTGACGAACACCGAGGTCAGGTTGATGTCCTCGTGCAGGCGCGCCAGCCAGCGGCGCAGCTCCTTGCGCACCTTGGCATCCAGCGCCCCGAACGGCTCGTCGAGCAGCAATACCTTGGGCTCCACCGCCAGGGCACGGGCCAGGGCGATACGCTGGCGCTGGCCACCGGACAGCTGCTCGGGGTAGCGATCGGACAACCAGTCGAGCTGGACCATGTTCAGCAACTCATGGACCTTCTCGGCAATCTTGCTCTCGCTCGGGCGCTCGCCCTTAGGCTTCATGCGCAGGCCGAAGGCGACGTTGTCGAACACGCTCATGTGGCGGAACAGTGCGTAGTGCTGGAACACGAAACCGACGTTGCGATCACGCACGTCATGGCCGGACACGTCCTCGCCATGGAACACGATGCTGCCGTCATCCGGGGTCTCGAGGCCGGCGATGATGCGCAGCAGGGTGGTCTTGCCGCAGCCGGACGGGCCGAGCAGGGCCACCAGCTCGCCGCTGTGGATATCCAGGTTGATGTTGTCCAGGGCCTGGAAGCTGTTGAAGCGCTTGCTGACGTTACGAACTTCGATCGACATGAATCATTCCTCCGCGGCGCTGTGGCGCAGGCGGTTAATACGGTTCTCGCTCCACTGCTTGAGCAGCAGGATGAAGAGCGCCAGGATCAGCAGCAGGCTGGCCACGCTGAAGGCCGCGACATGGTTGTACTCGTTGTAGAGGATCTCCACGTGCAGCGGCAAGGTGTTGGTGACGCCGCGGATATGGCCGGACACCACCGACACTGCGCCGAACTCGCCCATGGCCCGGGCGGTGCACAGCACCACGCCGTAGATCAGGCCCCACTTGATGTTCGGCAGCGTGACATGCCAGAACATCTGCCAGCCGTTGGCACCGAGCAGGCGCGCGGCCTCCTCTTCCTGGGTGCCCTGCTCCTGCATCAGCGGGATCAGCTCGCGGGCCACGAATGGTACGGTGACGAAGATGGTCGCCAGGACGATGCCCGGCAGGGCGAAGACGATCTGGATATCGTGGTCCTGCAGCCACGGCCCGAACAGGCCTTGGGCGCCGAACATCAGCACGTAGACCAGGCCGGCGATCACCGGCGACACCGAGAACGGCAGGTCGATCAAGGTGACCAGCACGCTCTTGCCACGGAAGGTGTACTTGCTCACGCACCAGGCAGCGGACACCCCGAACACCAGGTTCAGTGGTACCGAGATGGCCACCGCCAGCAGCGTGAGCTTGAGGGCGGACAGCGCGTCGGGCTCGAAGATCGCTTCGAAGAACGTGCCGAAGCCGTTCTTCAGCGCCTGCGACACCACGATCACCAGCGGCAGCGCCAGGAACAGCGCGAAGACGATCCAGGCCAGGGTGATCAGCACGCGGCGCGAAGTGGCGCTGCCACGCCGGGCGGCGTTGGCGGCGGCGGTTGCGCCGAGGGTTTGACTAGACATTGCCGGCCTCCTTCAAGGGGTTTCGATGCGCCGCTGCAGCAGGTTGATCAGCAGCAGCAGGATGAAGGAAACCACCAGCATCAGCACGCCGATGGCGGTGGCGCCGGTGTAGTCGTACTGGTCGAGCTTGACCATGATCAGCAGCGGCAGGATCTCGGTCTTCATCGGCATGTTGCCGGCGATGAAGATCACCGAGCCGTACTCACCCACGCCCCGGGCGAAGGCCAGGGCGAAGCCGGTCAGCCAGGCCGGCAGCAAGGCGGGCGCCAGCACGTGGCGGAACACCTGCAGCGGTTTCGCGCCCAGGCAGGCGGCGGCTTCTTCCACTTCACGCGGAATGTCGGCCAGCACCGGCTGCACCGTGCGCACCACGAACGGCAGGGTGACGAAGGTCAGCGCCAGGGTGATGCCCAGCGGCGTGTAGGCGATCTTGAAACCGAGGTCGGTGGCGAACTGGCCGACCCAGCCCGCCGGGGCGTACAGGGCGGTCAGGGCGATACCGGCGACGGCGGTGGGCAGGGCGAACGGCAGGTCGATCATCGCGTCGATGATCTTGCGCCCGGGGAAGGTGTAGCGCACCAGCACCCAGGCCAGCAGGGTGCCGATCACGCCGTTGATGATGGCGGCGAACAGGGCGGTACCGAAACTCAGCTTCAGCGCGGCCAGCACCCGTGGTGCGCTGATGATGTTCCAGAACTGCTCCCAGGTGAGCTGCGCGGCATGGATGAACATGGCCGCCAGCGGTATCAGCACGATCAGGCTGAGGTACACCAAGGTGTAGCCCAGCGTCAGCCCGAAGCCGGGTATGACGGGGGAAATGCGACGTGACATAAAGGTCCCTGGTTGAACGCACGAAGCCCGGGAGCGCTCCCGGGCCGGTGCAGGCTTCTGAATCCTGGGGCTGCTGCGCAGCCCTTTCGCGACACAAGGCCGCTCCTACAGGGGATCGCGGATTCTTGTAGGAGCGGCCTTGTGTCGCGAAAGGGCCGCACAGCGGCCCCGCTTCTCCATACCGCTTACTGTGCCTGATAGATCTGGTCGAACACCCCACCATCATTGAAGAACTTCGGCTGCGCAGTCTTCCAGCCACCGAAGTCCTTGTCGATGGTCACCAGGTCCAGTTTCGGGAACTGCTGGCCGAATTCGGCGGCGACCTTCGCGTCACGCGGACGGTAGAAGTTCTCTGCGGCGATCTTCTGGCCAGCCGGGCTGTACAGGTGCTTGAGGTATTCCTCGGCGATCTTCTCGTTGCCCTTCTTCTCGGCGTTCTTGTCGACCACCGCCACCGGTGGCTCGGCCAGGATCGACAGCGAAGGCACGACGATCTCGAACTTGTCGGCGCCGCCGTCTTCCTTCAACGCCAGGAAGGCCTCGTTTTCCCAGGCCAGCAGCACATCGCCCTGGCCGTTGTTGACGAAGGTGATGGTCGAGCCACGGGCGCCGGTATCGAGCACCGGCACGTGCTTGAACAGCTCCTGCACGTAAGCCTTGGCCTTGTCTTCGCTGCCACCGGTCTTCAGGCCGTAGGCCCAGGCGGCGAGGAAATTCCAGCGGGCGCCGCCGGAGGTTTTCGGGTTGGGGGTGATGACCGAGACATCCTTCTTGATCAGGTCGCCCCAGTCCTTGATGCCTTTCGGGTTGCCCTTGCGCACCAGGAACACGATGGTCGAGGTGTACGGCGTGCTGGCGTCCGGCAGGCGCTTCTGCCAGTCCTCCGGCAGGGTCTTGCCGAGCTTGGCGATCTCGTCGATGTCACCGGCCAGGGCCAGGGTTACCACGTCGGCGCGCAAGCCGTCGATCACCGCACGCCCTTGCTTGCCCGAACCACCGTGGGACTGCTGGATCTTCACCTTGTCGCCCGGGTGGGCGGCTTGCCAGTGCTTGATGAACTCGGCGTTGTACTGCTGGTACAGCTCGCGGGTCGGGTCATAGGACACGTTCAGCAGTTCGTAGTCCTTGGCGATCGCGGAACCGGCAAAAACGGCACTGGCCAGGGCGGCAAGCGCATAACGGCGGATGGACATGGTGAAGCTCCCGATTGGCATTTTTCTAGTTTTTGAAGTGATGCGGTGTCAGCCGGACTTGTTGCCGGGCTGCTGCAGGCGGAACTTCTCCTTGCGTTCGATCTGCACCACCTGGGCGTTGTGCACGGTGATCTCCACCGCGCCGAAGCGCAGGTCGCGCAGCGCGCTCTGGATTTCACGCAGAATGGTGGCTTCGTCCTGACCGTCGATGCTGCGCAGGGATGCACTCATGCTCGTTCTCCTGTGAGTAAGGGTGCCGGGCAGAGGTTTTGAAGGGGATTGCGCCTGGCTTGAGGGCAATACTAGTGAGGCGCGGATATTCTTAAAAATACTGTTTAAGAATGTTTATATAACCAATTTTAAAGGATGACCTGTAGGAGCGGCCTTGTGTCGCGATGGGCTGCGCAGCAGCCCCGACAATTCTGCAAGATGCCCAGATCCTGGGGCCGCCATGCGGCCCATCGCGACACAAGGCCGCTCCTACAGGGGTCAATGCGGTCGCGGGGTTTTGTCCTCGGGCTCGCGAATCTTGTACCAGGCCACATACAGCGCCGGCAGGAACAGCAGCGTCAGCAGCGTTGCACTGATGATGCCGCCGATCATGGCGTAGGCCATCGGCCCCCAGAACACTTCCCGGGCGATCGGGATCATGCCCAGGCTCGCCGCCGCCGCCGTCAGCAGGATCGGCCGGCGGCGGTGGTTGGTCGCCTCCACCACCGCATCCCACGGCGTATAGCCCTGCTCTTCGAATTCGTCGATCTGGGTCACCAGGATCACCGAGTTGCGAATGATGATCCCTGCCAGCGCGAGGATCCCGAGGATCGCCACGAAGCCCATCGGGGTACCCGTGGGCACCAGCGCCAGCACCACGCCGATCAGCCCCAGGGGCGCGACGCTGACCACCAGGAACAGCTTCTGCACGCTGTGCAGCTGGATCATCAGGAAGGTCGCCATCAGGAACAGCATCAACGGGATGACGTCGGCGATCGGTCCCTGGGCCTTGCTGCTCTCCTCCACCGTACCGCCGGTGGCCACCTCATAACCCACCGGCAGCTGGCTGGCAAAGCCTTCGATACTGGGCTTGAGTTCGGCTACCAGGTCGGTGGGCTGGATATCACCGACCACCGAGGCCTTGATGGTGATGGTCGGCTTGCGGTCGCGACGCCATACCAGCGGTTGCTCCTGCTCATAGCGCACCGTGGCGAAGGCCAACAGAGGAATCGAGGCGCCGCTGGGCGTGACGATCTGCAGGTTCTGCAAGGTATCCGGCGAGCCGCGTTCGCTGTCTTCGGCGCGGGCCACCACATTGACCAGGTAGATGTTGTCGTTGATCTGGGTGACCGGCACGCCGCTGACGATGCTGTTCATCACATTGGCCACATCCTCGGACGACAGGCCCAGCTGGCGCGCCTTGTCCTGAGCGATCTCGATGCGCAGCACCTTACCGGGCTCGTTCCAGTCGTAGATCATCTCGCCGATGTGTTCGTTGCTGTCGAGCAGGGTCGCCAGTTCGATGGCGTGCTTGCGCACCTGGTCGATATCCTTGCCGCTGACCCGGTACTGGATCGGCCGGCCCACCGGGGGCCCCATCTCCAGCGACTGAACGTTGGTACCGATGCCGACGAACTCCTCACGCAGCAGCTTCTGCAGGCGCTGCATCATGCCCTCGCGCTCCTCGAAACCCTTGCTGACGATCACCAGCTGGGCGTAGTACGGGTTCTGCAACTGCTGGTCGAGGGGCAGGTAGAAACGGATCGCGCCCTGGCCGATGTAGGTGCTCCAGTGCACCAGGTCCGGGTCGTCCTTGATCCGCGCCTCCAGGCGGTCGACGACTTTGCGCGTTTCCTCGATCGAGGCATTCTGCGGCAGGTTCAGGTCGACCAGGATCTCCGGCCGGTCCGACGACGGGAAGAACTGGTTCTGCACGAAACGCATGCTGAAGATCGACAGGGCGAACAGCAGCACCGTGCCGATGATGGTCAGCCAGCGGTGGCGCATGCACCACAGCAGCCCGCCTTCGAACGCCCGGCCGACACGCCCGGGCTCGGCCTCATGGGGCTTGAGCTTGCTGCTGCTGAGAATGTGCACGCCCAGTACCGGCGCAAAAAATACCGCCACCACCCAGGACACCAGCAAGGCCACAGCAATCACCGCGAACAGGGTGTAGGTGTACTCGCCCGCGGAACTGGCGTTGAGGCCGATAGGCACGAAGCCGGCCACCGTCACCAGGGTGCCGGTGAGCATGGGGAACGCCGTGGAGGTATAGGCGAAGGTGGCCGCCTGCTCCTTGGTCTCGCCCATCTCCAGGCGCGTGACCATCACCTCGACAGTGATCATCGCGTCGTCCACCAACAACCCCAGGGCGATAATCAGCGCACCGAGCGAGATCCGCTGCATGGTGATGTCGCTGTACTCCATGAACACGAACACCATCGCCAGCACCAGCGGAATCGAGCAGGCCACCACCAGCCCCGCGCGAATGCCCAGGCTGACGAAGCTCACCGCCAGCACGATCACCACGGCTTCGAACAGCGCGCTGGTGAAGCCGCCGACCGCCTGCTTGACCACCACTGCCTGGTCAGACACGTTGTGCACGCCAACCCCCACCGGCAGGTCGCGGACGATGCTGTCCATCCGCGCTTTCAGGGCGGCGCCGAACACCTCGATGTTGGCGCCGGCCTTCATGCCGATCGCCAGGCCAATGGCCGTCTGGCCATTGAAACGGAACATTGGCGACGGCGGGTCGACATAGCCGCGCTCGATATCGGCGATGTCGGCCAGGCGGAAGAAGCGATCGTTGATACGCAGGTTCACCGTTTCCAGGTCCTTCTCCGAGGCAAACTGCCCGGTGGTGCGCACCGAGATGCGCTCGGGTCCGGCCTCGATCACCCCGGCCGGGGTCACCGCGTTCTGCTGCTGCAGGGCCTGCATGGCCTGGCGCTGGTCGATGCCAAGCGCGGCCAGCTTGCGGGTGGAGAAGTTCAGGTAGAGCACTTCGTCCTGGGTCCCGATCAGCTCGACCTTGCCGATGTTGGGCACCTCGCGCACTTCGGCCCGCGCCACTTCCACATAATCGCGCAGTTGCCGCAGCGTGAGGCCGTCGGCGGTAAACGCGTAGATCGAGCCGAACACGTCGCCGAACTCGTCATTGAAGCCCGGGCCCTGGATGCCTGCGGGGAACTGCCCGCGGATGTCCTGGATCTTCTTGCGCACCTGGTACCAGATCTGGGGAATGTCCTTGGCCTTGGTGGTGTCACGCAGGTAGACGTAGACGGTGGATTCCCCTGGACGGGTGTAGCTTTTCACGTAGTCGAGGGAGTCCAGTTCCTCGAGCTTCTTCTCGATGCGGTCGGTGACCTGGTAGAGGGTCTCGTCCTGGGTGGCGCCGGGCCAGCGGGTCTGGATGACCATGGTCTTGATGGTGAAGGATGGATCTTCCTCACGGCCGAGATTGAAGTAGGAGAAGATCCCCATCAGCAGGCCAACGAACATCAGGTACCAGACGAAGGACTGGTGCTTCAGCGCCCATTCCGAGAGGTTGAAGCTTCCTTTCATTGCGCGTCCTCGTCGAAGGTGACCTTCTGGCCGGGCTTGAGGCTGTTCACGCCAGCGGTCACCACGCGCTCGCCGGGCTGCACCCCGGAGGCAAGGACGATGCTGTCGGCGGTACGTTCGATCAACGCGACATCGCGGGTAGCCACGGTTTTCTGCTGCGGATCGACCACCCACACCTGGGTCTTGCCGTCCCGCTCGAGCAGCGCGGTCAACGGCAGCTCGCTGCGCGGGCTCACCGCCGAGGTCAGGGTCACGCTGACCGCGGTGCCCAGGTGAAAGGCATCGGGCGTGCTGGTCAGGGTCAATCGGGCGCGACGGGTACGGGTGGTGGCGTCAGCCTGTGGCTCGAGCTCGCGCAGCGTGGCGGTGGTGTTGATGCCTGGGTCGAGCTGCGAAGCGACGGTAAAGGTGAGGTCCTTGTCCAGCTGTTCGGCGAGCGGAATCGGCAGGTCGATCACCGCCTCCTTGACGTCCGGGCGGGCCAGGGTGACGACCGCCTGACCGGCGCTGACGGTCTGCCCCGCCTCGGCCTGCCAGGCGGTGACCACCGCCGCATGATCACTGCGCAGGGTGCTGTAGCCGAGCTGGTCGCGGGCCTGGCTGACCGCCGAGCGTGCCTGCTCCAGCGCGGCGCCGGTGGTTTTCAGGTCAGTCTGGGCGATATCCAGCTGGGCCTGGGCGCCGACGCCACGGTCGTACAGCTGCTGCTGGCGGCGGGCATTGGCCTGGGCGTTGATCCATTGCGCCTGGACCTTGGCCAGGTCGCCTTCGGCGGCGCGCAGCTGGTTTTGCTGGTCGGTCGGATCGAGGGTCGCCAGGGTGTCGCCTGGGCTTACCCGGGCGCCGACATCCAGCCAGCGCCGGGCGATGCGTCCGGACACCCGAAAACCCAAAGTGCTTTCATAGCGGGCCTGGATGGCGCCGGCAAAGCGGCCCAGCTGCGACTGTACCTGCGGCTCGACCAGTGTCGAGAGCACCGGACGGATCGCCTCAGGTGGCGCCTCATCGCCACCGCAGGCGCCCAGCATCAGGCTGGCCGACAGTATCAGCAACTGACGTTTCATGGCGCGGCCCCTCCGTCCTTGGCGCTGACCTTCTCGACCTGCATGTCCGGATGCAGCAGCTGCCCACCGCCCACCACCACGGTCTCGCCGCCCTTGATACCGTCAGCGATCACCACCTTGCCGGTGAGGTAGCGCGCGACCTGGACCTTGCGCAATTCAACCTTGTCGCCCTCGCCCACCACCCACACCGCCGGCTCCTTCAGCGCCTTGGTCAGGGCCGACCACGGCAGCTCGATGCTGGGCTGCCCCTGGGTGTTGCCAGTGGCCGTGACCGGCGACCCCAGTTGCATGCCCGCCGGCACGTTGCGCAGCGCGACCTTGACCTGCACCGTGCCGCTCTCGGCGGAGACCGTCGGGGTAATCTCGCGGACCCGGCCCTCGGCCTTGATCGCCGGGTTGTCCAAGAGGCTGACGACAACGCCCTCGTCGCTGGGGGACTTCACCAGCAACGATTCGTAGACATTGAACACCGCGTCACGGTCGCCATCGACCGCCAGGCTGAAGATCGGCATGGTCGCCTGCACCACCTGGCCGACTTCGGCCTGGCGCGCGGTGATCACCCCGTCGGCTTCGGACACCAGCGCCGTGTAGCTCAACTGTTCGTTGGCGTTGGCCAACTGCGCCTGGGCGGCCTTGAGCGCGCTCTGGCTGCTGCGCAGCGCGGCTTCGGCGGAATCGTACTCGCTCTGGCTGGTGTAGCCCTTGGGCAGGAGCTTCTGCTGACGCACGAACGCGGCGCTGGCCTGGGTAACCCGCGCCTGCTCGGCGAACACCTCGGCCTTGGCCGAGTCGACGTTGTTCTGCAGGTCCTTCGGATCCAGGCGCGCCAGCACCTGGTTGGCCTTGACGTGGTCGCCGACATCGACGCCGCGGGCGATGATCTTGCCGCCCACGCGGAACGACAGGTCGGTCTGCACCCGCGCCTGCACGTCTCCGGTCAAGGTGACCCGGGCGGCGAAGTCGGTGGGCTGCACCTGTTGCACCGCGACCCGGGGCAACACCGGCGCGGCCTCCTCTTTACCACAGCCCGTCAGCATGAACAGCAGCCCCAGGCAAACGACCATCAGCGGACGCGTTACCGTCATGCAGGCTCCTTGCTTCGACAAAGGGAGTGAGGGATGCGTTTGAAAGCGTAGATCAGGGATGGACAAACGACACCGATGTCGGTTCAACAAAGCACAGCGCTATCGGCGATACTGTGGGCCAGACGCTCAAGGACAATGCTGATGCTGACCACCCTGGCCATTGCCAACTACCGCTCGATCAACCAGCTGGTGATGCCGCTCGGGCAGCTCAACGTGATCACCGGTGCCAACGGCAGCGGCAAGTCCAACCTGTACAAAGCCTTGCGCCTGCTGGCCGAGACCGCCCGCGGCGGCGTGGTCAACGCGCTGGCAGCCGAGGGCGGGCTGGAGTCGACCTTCTGGGCCGGCCCCGAGAAACTCTCCCGGCGCATGCTCAACGGCGAGGTGCCGGTGCAAGGCGGGCCACGCCAGCAGGCCAGGCGCCTGAAGATGGGCTTCGCTGGCGAAGACTTCGGCTACGCGATCAGCCTCGGCCTGCCCGAACCCAGCCGGTCAAAGTTCGCCCTGGACCCGCAGATCAAGCAGGAGACGATCTGGGCAGGCCCCCTGTGCCGCCCCGCCAGCCTGCTGGTGCAGCGCAATGCAGGGATGGTCAAGGCCCGCGATGGGCGCCAATGGCAGGTGCTGCACCAGCACATGACCGAGTTCGACAGCCTGTTCGACCAGGTCGGCAGCCTCCAGGGCTCCCCCGAGGTGCCGCATCTGCGCGAGCAGATCCGCAGCTGGCGCTTCTATGACCATTTCCGTACCGATGCCGAGGCCCCTGCCCGGCAATCACGGCTGGGCACGCGCACGCCGGTGCTGCATCACGACGGCCGTGACCTCGCCGCCGCCCTGCAGACCATCGACGAGATCGGCGACCTGCAAGCCCTGCAGGACGCCGTGGGCGACGCCTTTCCCGGCGCCCGGCTCGCGGTCGATGCCCAGCCCGGCGGTCTGTTCGGCCTGCGCTTGCACCAGGCCGGACTGCTGCGGCCGCTGAGCGCCGCGGAGCTGTCCGACGGGACCCTGCGCTACCTGTTGCTGGTGGCGGCCCTGCTCACGCCGCGCCCGCCGAGCATGATGGTGCTCAACGAGCCGGAGACCAGCCTGCACCCGGACCTGCTGCCGGCACTGGCACGCCTGATCCGCCGCGCGGCCCAGCAATGTCAGGTATGGGTGGTATCGCACGCGCCCCGGCTGGTGGCGGCGCTGGAGGAGGATGCCGACTGCAATTCGATCCACCTGGAGAAAAACTTGGGGCAGACCGGTATCGTCGGACAAGGCATGCTGGATGAACCGGCCTGGAACTGGCCGGACCAGGGCTGAAACGATCGCGGGGCAAGTCGCATCGGTGCGCCGATGCGACTTGCCCCGCGATGCGTTGGCTCAGGCCTGCGCGGTGGCCTGGGCCGGACGACGCACCTGCGGCTGCGAGACGTTCGCCGCGGCGCCCTCTTCGATGGCCTGCTGGATCGCCCGGCGGCGACGCTCTTCGGCCTGGCGGCTGAAGTACCAGACCAGGAAGGTCACCAGCGACACCGACAGCAGGATCAGGCTGGCCACGGCGTTGATCTCCGGCTTCACGCCCAGGCGCACGGCCGAGAACACTTCCATCGGCAGGGTGGTCGAGCCCGGGCCGGAGACGAAGCTGGCCAGCACCAGGTCATCCAGCGACAGGGCGAACGACATCATGCCGCCCGCCGCCAGCGACGGCGCGATCATCGGGATGGTGATCAGGAAGAACACCTTCCACGGCTTGGCGCCCAGGTCCATGGCCGCCTCTTCGATGGACAGGTCCAGCTCGCGCAGGCGCGCCGACACCACCACCGCCACATAGGCGGCGCAGAACGTGGTGTGGGCGATCCAGATGGTGACGATGCCCCGCTCCTGGGGCCAGCCGATCATCTGCGCCATGGCCACGAACAGCAGCAGCAGCGACAGACCGGTGATCACCTCGGGCATCACCAGCGGCGCGGTGACCAGGCCACCGAACAGGGTGCGGCCCTTGAAGCGGGTGACCCGGGTCAGCACGAAGGCCGCCAGGGTGCCCAGCGCCACGGCGGCGACCGCCGTGTAGCAGGCGATCTCCAGTGAGCGCATCACCGAACCCATCAGCTGGGTGTTGTCGAGCAGGCCGACGTACCACTTCACCGACCAGCCGCCCCACACCGTCACCAGTTTCGAGGCGTTGAACGAGTAGATCACCAGGATCAGCATCGGCAGGTAGATGAACAGCAAGCCGAGCACCAGCATCAGCTTGGAGAAACTGAAGCGTTTCATGCGCGGCCCTCCATCTCTTTGGCCTGGCTACGGTTGAACAGCAGGATCGGCACGATCAGGATCGCCAGCATCACCACCGCCAGGGCGGATGCCACCGGCCAGTCGCGGTTGTTGAAGAACTCCTGCCACAGCACTTTACCGATCATCAGGGTTTCCGGACCGCCCAGCAGTTCCGGGATGACGAACTCACCGACCACAGGGATGAACACCAGCATGCAGCCGGCGATGATGCCGTTCTTCGACAGCGGCACGGTGATTTTCCAGAAGCTGTTGAAGGTGCTCGAACCCAGGTCCGATGCGGCTTCGAGCAGGCTCTGGTCATGCTTTACCAGGTTGGCGTACAACGGCAGGATCATGAACGGCAGGTACGAATAGACCACGCCGATATACACCGCCAGGTTGGTGTTGAGAATCTGCAGCGGCTGGTCGATCAGGCCCAGCCACAACAGGAAGCTGTTGAGCAGCCCGTTGTTGCTGAGGATGCCCATCCAGGCATAGACGCGGATCAGGATCGCGGTCCAGGTCGGCATCATGATCAGCAGCAGCAAGACCGTCTGCGATTCCTTGTTCGCCTTGGAGATGGCATAGGCCATCGGGTAGCCGATCAGCAGGCACAGCAAGGTGCTGAAGAAGGCCACTTTCAACGAGCCGAGGTAGGCCGCGATGTACAGTTCATCCTCGGTCAGCAGGCCGTAGTTGGCCAGGTTCAGCACCAGCTGGACCTTGCCTTCCAGATAGGTATAGATCTCGGTGTACGGCGGAATCGCCACGTCGGCTTCGGCAAAGCTGATCTTCAATACGATGAAGAACGGCAGCATGAAGAACAGGAACAGCCAGATGAACGGCACGCCGATCACCATGTGCCGTCCTTCGGGGATCAAGCGCTGGAGGGCTCGTTTGAGCTTTCGTGGTTTCATGAGCGCAGTACCACGCCGCTGTCGTCTTCCCACCACACGTAGACTTCGTCATCCCAGGTCGGGCGGGTGCCCTGGCGCTCGGCGTTGGCGACGAACGACTGGACGATCTTGCCGCCGGGCAGCTCGACGTAGAACACCGAGTGGCCGCCGAGGTACGCGATGTCGTGGACCTTGCCGCGCGACCAGTTATGCTCGCAGGTCGGCTGCTCGGTGGTGACCAGCAGCTTCTCCGGACGCAGGGCGTAGGTGATGTGCTTGTCCTCGACCGAGGTGGTGACGCCGTGGCCGACGTAGATCTTGCGCTCCAGTTCCGGGCTGGCAATGATCGCGTGGCCTTCGGCGTCGTCGACCACCTCGCCCTCGAACAGATTGACGTTGCCGATGAACTCGCAAACCAGGCGGCTGGTCGGGGTTTCATAGACGTCGATCGGGCTGCCGATCTGGGCGATCCAGCCCAGGTGCATGATGGCGATGCGCTGGGCCATGGTCATGGCCTCTTCCTGGTCGTGGGTCACCATCACGCAGGTCACGCCCACGCGCTCGATGATCTCCACCAGTTCCAGCTGCATCTGCGAACGCAGTTTCTTGTCCAGCGCGCCCATCGGCTCGTCGAGCAGCAACAGTTTCGGGCGCTTGGCCAGCGAGCGGGCCAGGGCCACGCGCTGACGCTGGCCACCGGACAGCTGGTGCGGCTTGCGCTTGGCGTACTGGGTCATGTGCACCAGCTTGAGCATCTCGGCCACGCGGGCTTCGATCTCGGCCTTGGGCATCTTGTCCTGCTGCAGGCCGAAGGCGATGTTCTGCGCCACGGTCATGTGCGGGAACAGCGCGTAGGACTGGAACATCATGTTGATCGGCCGCTCGTAGGGCGGCATGTCGGTGATGTCGACGCCATCGAGGAAGATCCGCCCTTCGGTCGGACGCTCGAAGCCGGCCAGCATGCGCAGCAAGGTCGATTTGCCGGACCCGGAGCCGCCCAGCAGGGCGAAGATCTCACCCTTGCGGATTTCCAGGGACACATCGTCCACGGCTACCGTTTCGTCGAATTTTTTTGTGACCCGGTCGATCTTGACCAGCACCTGCTTGGGTTGCTGGCCACCCTCGAGGGCTTTCTTATAGGCACCGGAGGCAACTGCCATGAGTGAAACTCCCAACAAGATTTATGTGCCCGCCGCTGCGCTGGCGGGCCTGGATTGTTACTTGCCCGACTTGACCTTGGTCCAGCTGCGGGTCATCAAACGTTGCACCTTGGGTGGCAACTCAGCGTTGACGAACATCTTGTCCAGCACTTCCTGCGGTGGGTAAACCGCGGCGTCAGTCCTCACGGCCTGGTCCATCAGGTCGCCAGCCTTGGGGTTCGGGTTGGCGTAACCGACGTAATCACTGACCTGGGCGATCACCTCAGGTTTCAGCAAATAGTTGATGAAGGCGTGGGCCTCCTTGACGTTGCTGGCGTCCTTGGGAATCGCCAGCACATCGAACCAGAGGTTGCCGCCTTCCTTGGGAATGGCGTAGGCCAGTTTCACGCCCTTCTTCGCTTCTTCAGCGCGGGCCTTGGCCTGGAAAATGTCGCCGGAGAAGCCGGCGGCCACGCAGATGTCGCCGTTGGCGAGATCGGTGATGTACTTCGATGAGTGGAAGTAGGTCACGTACGGGCGCACGGCCAGCAGTTTCTCTTCCGCCTTCTGGTAGTCCTTGGGGTTGCTGCTGTTCGGGTCCAGGCCCATGTAGTTGAGCACCGCCGGGAGCATCTCGTCGGCCGAGTCGAGGAAGGCCACGCCGCACTGGCTGAGCTTCTTCATGTTCTCGGGTTCGAACAGCACCGCCCAGGAGTCGATCTTGTCAGTGCCCAGTACCGCCTTGACCTTCTCGACGTTGTAGCCGATGCCATTGGTGCCCCACAGGTAAGGGACGGCGTACTGGTTGCCCGGGTCGTTCTTCTCCAGACGCTTCATCAGCGCCGGGTCGAGGTTCACGTAGTTGGGCAGCAGGTCACGGTCGAGCTTCTGGAAAGCGCCCGCCTTGATCTGCTTGCCGAGGAAATGGTTGGACGGCACGACCACGTCATAGCCGGTGCGCCCGGCCAGCAGTTTGCCTTCCAGCGTTTCGTTGCTGTCGAAGACGTCGTATTTCGGGGTGATGCCGGTTTCCTTCTGGAAATCGGCGAGGGTATTGGGGCCAACGTAGTCGGACCAGTTGTAGATGTGCACCGTGGGCGCCGCTTGG
This sequence comes from Pseudomonas sp. P110(2024), assembly GCF_057480795.1. NCBI lineage: Bacteria > Pseudomonadati > Pseudomonadota > Gammaproteobacteria > Pseudomonadales > Pseudomonadaceae > Pseudomonas > Pseudomonas sp. P110(2024). The sequence goes on along the minus strand of NZ_JBLIYT010000003.1, from coordinate 405,237 downwards.
ACGCTGCAAGCCAGCGTCAGACCCGCTCCGGCCATCAAGGCCTTGCGAAAAACAGAAATAGACAAGTGGGTGGTCCTCACAATCAGTGCCTTTGCGGGCAGTAAACCTCGGCCGCACACGCAAAACCGGCGCGCAACTTACCTTCACGGCGTGGATGCCGCAAACTTATTTGCCTTAACCTGCCTCCAGGCCGGGAAACCCCGGCCCAGAGGGCCTTGCATCGGGCTTACTTGCCCGACTTGATCTTGGTCCAGCTGCGGGTGATCTCGCGCTGGGCGGTCTTTTCCGGCGCCTTGATGGCGTACAGCTTGGCCTTCACTTCATCGGACGGGTAGATCGCCGGATCGCTGGTGATCTCTTTGTCCACCAGCGGGGTGGCTGCCTTGTTGCCGTTCGGGAAGCGCACGGCATTGGTGATGCCGGCCATCACTTCCGGTTGCAGCAGGAAGTCCATGAACTTGTAGGCGGCCTCGACGTTCTCGGCGTCTTTCGGAATGGCGACCATGTCATAGAAGGTGCCGGCACCTTCCTTCGGAATGGTGTAGCTCAGCTTGACCTTGTCGCCGGCCTCGTGGGCACGGGCCTTGGACTGCTCCAGGTCACCCGAGTAACCCACGGCCACGCAGATGTTGCCGTTGGCCAGGTCCGAGATGTACTTGGAAGAGTGGAAGTAGGTGATCGAAGGACGGATCTTCAGGAACAGGTCTTCCGCGGCCTTCAGGTCTTCCTTCTTGGTGCTGTCGCTGGGCAGGCCCAGGTAGTGCAGCGCGGCCGGGATCATCTCGGTCGGGGCATCGAGGAAGCTCACGCCGCAGCTCTTGAGCTTGGCGATGTTCTCAGGCTTGAACACGGCGTCCCACGAGTCGATCTTGTCCACGCCCAGCGCGGCCTTGACCTTCTCCGGGTTATAGCCGATGCCGATCGAACCCCACATGTAAGGGAAGGCGAACTTGTTGCCTGGGTCGCTGGCATCGCCCACGGCCTTGAGCAGTGCCGGGTCGAGGTTCTTCCAGTTGGGCAACTTGGAGCGGTCCAGCTCTTGATAGACGCCGGCCTTGATTTGCTTGGCCAGGAAGTTGTTCGATGGCACGACGATGTCGTAGCCCGACTTGCCCGCCAGCAGCTTGGCTTCGAGGGTCTCGTTGCTGTCGAAGACGTCGTAGACCACCTTGATGCCGGTCTGCTTCTCGAAGTTGGCCACGGTGTCCGGGGCGATGTAGTCCGACCAGTTGTAGACGTGCAGCACCTTGTCGTCAGCCTGAACAGCGGTCGCCATGGCACCCATCAGGGCCGCGGCCAGCAGCGTCTTGCCCAATTTCTTCATGCGTAATGCTCCAGAATTTATTATCAAGCCATCTGTTCAGCAGCCAGGTACCACGGGACGCGCGCTGGGCGACTAAACAGCCGTTAGTCTGGCAAGTTACAAGGCGCTGTTTCAACAGAAGCAGGGCCTTGTAACGACTTAATGTCACCTCGCCAGCCTAGCAGACTGTCATTTGACCGCTTCGTAGGTCAGGTCCAGGCACTTGCGCGCCTTTTCCACCAGTTCGTCGATCTCTTCGCGACTGATCACCAGCGGCGGCGCGATGATCATGGTGTCGCCCACCGCGCGCATCACCAGGCCGTTCTCGAAGCAGTGGGTGCGGCAGATCATGCCAACGCCCTTGCCCTCGTAACGGCTGCGGGTGGCCTTGTCCTTGACCAGCTCGATCGCGCCGAGCAGGCCCAGGCCGCGTACCTCGCCCACCAGCGGATGGTCCTGCAGCTCACGCAGTCGTTTTTGCAAATACGGTGCCGTTTCGTTGCGGGCACGCTCGACAATCTTCTCGTCACGCAGGATGCGCAGGTTTTCCAGACCCACCGCCGCCGCCACCGGGTGGCCGGAGTAGGTGAAGCCGTGGTTGAAATCGCCACCTTCGCTGATCACCTTGGCCACTTTGTCACGCACGATCACACCGCCCATGGGGATGTAACCGGAGGTCAGGCCCTTGGCGATGGTCATCAGGTCAGGCGCAAGGTCGTAGTAGTCGGAGCCGAACCACTCGCCGGTGCGACCAAAACCGCAGATCACTTCGTCGGCAACGAACAGGATGTCGTACTTGGCGAGGATCTCCTTGATCTTCGGCCAGTAGGTCTCAGGCGGAATGATCACCCCACCGGCGCCCTGGATCGGCTCGGCGATGAAGGCGGCGACATTGTCCTCGCCGACTTCGAGAATCTTCTTCTCCAGCTGTTCGGCCGCCCACACGCCGAACTCATCCGGCGTCATGTCGCCACCCTCGCCGAACCAGTACGGCTGCGGGATATGCACGATGCCCGGAATCGGCAGGCCACCCTGCTCGTGCATGCCGCTCATGCCGCCCAGGCACGCACCCGCAAAGGTGGAACCGTGGTAGCCGTTGATGCGGCCGATGATGGTCTGCTTGTGCGGCTTGCCCTTCAGCGCCCAGTAATGACGGACCATGCGCAGCACGGTGTCGTTGCCCTCGGAGCCGGAGCCGGTGAAGAACACATGGGTCATGCCCTTGGGCGCCACGTCGGTGATCGCCTTGGCCAACTCCAGCGCCGGCGGGTGAGCGGTCTGGAAGAACAGGTTGTAGTACGGCAGCTCACGCATCTGCTTTTCTGCCGCCTGCACCAGCTCTTCACGACCATAGCCGACCGCCACGCACCACAGGCCGGCCATGCCGTCGAGGATCTTGTGCCCCTCGCTGTCCCACAAATGCACGCCCTGCGCCTTGGTGATGATGCGCGGCCCCTTCTCCTTCAGCTGCTTGTAGTCACTGAAAGGTGCAAGGTGGTGCTCGCCGCTCAGGGTTTGCCATTCACGGGTTTGCGGGTTGTTGACGCTCATGTGCCTCTCCATTTTCCGGTGGCCGCCCGCAGGCGGCCTCAGGGTTGATCACACAGCAAACAGCAGGAACTCACGCTCCCAGGAGCTGATGACGCGCTTGAAGTTCTCATGCTCGGCGCGCTTGGTGGCGACGTAGCCGGTGATGAATTTCTTGCCCAGGTACTGCACCAGCGCGCGGCTGTTCTCCATGCGCTCGAGGGCGTCCTCGATGGTCAGCGGCAGGCGCAGGTTGCGCCGCTCGTAACCACGGCCCTGCACCGGCGCGCTGGCCTCGATGCCTTCGACCATGCCGATGTAGCCGCACAGCAGGCTCGCGGCGATGGCCAGGTAGGGATTGGCGTCGGCGCCCGGCAGGCGATTCTCGACCCGGCGATTCTGCGGGCCGGCATCGGGTACGCGCAGGCCAACGGTACGGTTCTCTTCGCCCCACTCGACGTTCACCGGTGCCGAGGTGTCCGGCAGGAAGCGGCGGAACGAGTTGACGTTGGGGGCGAACAGCGGCAGCGCCTCGGGGATGAACTTCTGCAAGCCGCCGATATGGTGCAGGAACAGCTTGCTCATGCTGCCGTCGGCGTTGGAGAAGATGTTCTTGCCGGTGGCCACGTCGACCACGCTCTGGTGCAGGTGCATCGCGCTGCCCGGCTCGCCGGTCATGGGCTTGGCCATGAAGGTGGCGGCCACGTTGTGCTTGAGCGCGGCCTCGCGCATGGTGCGCTTGAACACCAGGATCTGGTCGGCCAGGTGCAGGGCATCGCCGTGACGGAAGTTGATTTCCATCTGCGCGGTGCCGTCCTCGTGGATCAGCGTGTCGAGGTCCAGCTGCTGCAGTTCGCACCAGTCATAGACGTCCTCGAACAGTGGGTCGAATTCGTTGGCCGCCTCGATGGAGAACGACTGCCTCCCAGTTTCCGGACGGCCGGAACGACCCACCGGCGGCTGCAGCGGAAAGTCCGGGTCTTCGCTACGCTTGGTGAGGTAGAACTCCATCTCGGGCGCGACGATCGGCTGCCAGCCCTTGTCGGCGTAGAGTTTCAGGACCTTCTTCAATACGTTGCGCGGCGACAGTTCGACCGGGTTGCCCTTCTTGTCGTAGGTGTCGTGGATCACCTGGGCGGTCGGCTCGATGGCCCACGGTACGAGAAACACCGCGTTCTCGTCGGGGCGGCAGATCATGTCGATGTCGGCCGGGTCGAGCAGTTCGTAATAGATGTCGTCGTCGACGTAGTCGCCGGTTACGGTCTGCAGCAGCACGCTTTCAGGCAGGCGCATGCCTTTCTCGGCGATGAACTTGTTGGTGGGCGAGATCTTGCCGCGGGTGATGCCGGTCAGATCGCTGATCAGGCATTCCACTTCGGTGATCTTGTGCTCTTTCAACCAATCGGTGAGCTGGTCGAGGTTGTGACTCATAAATACCTCAGGAGGTAATGTGGCGCGATTGAAGGCAACCGGCGGCCACTGACGCCAGGCGTCGGGCAAAGTCGGCGCGCAGGGCGCCGAGGGGCCTGGAAAGGCCCGCGCCTTGATTCTGGATGCTGTGCATGGCTAAAGCAAAAACCCTCGCGCAGGACGACAGTGGAGGCACGCCATGACGGCGCGTCCGGACAGAAAGCGAAGGGCAGAAGGAAAGGAGGTGTTGCGGTAAAGCGTTACGAGGTATGGTTTTTTTTCGCGAACCGTCAATTATTGCGGCCAGCGCGGCGCCCCTTTGATACAGGCGTGCGATGACCGGACGGCAACCGGGAGATGTACCTGAACGCACCGTGCATGCGGCGCTGACAGGTCTCGGCAAGCGGACCATGTGACCCTCGTATTATTGTGTTCTGGGTTGTGACCGAGCTTATCCTCGTTCATTTTTTTACACAACCTCTCCGTAAAAAATAAAACACGCCCCGCTCGGGATAACCCTTCAGGGCAAAAATAGCGGATAATGGCACGCCCCGATATGCAGCAAATCTGCCGTAGATGTGCCATTTAAGGGCATCATGGGGTTGGCTTGACTTCACCTGGTCTTTCCGATTGACTGAGGTTGCAAGCCCCCCTTGATTGATATTTTTAACAACAAAGGTGTTGCATCATGTCGGTACCCCCGCGTGCCGTTCAGCTTAACGAAGCGAACGCGTTCCTTAAGGAACATCCTGAGGTTCTCTACGTTGACCTTCTGATTGCAGATATGAATGGTGTGGTGCGTGGCAAGCGCATCGAGCGCACCAGCCTCCACAAGGTTTACGAGAAAGGCATCAACCTGCCTGCCTCCCTCTTCGCCCTGGATATCAACGGTTCAACCGTCGAAAGCACAGGCCTTGGCCTGGACATCGGCGACGCCGACCGTATCTGCTACCCCATCCCCGGCACCCTCTCCAACGAACCCTGGCAGAAGCGCCCGACCGCGCAACTGCTGATGACCATGCACGAGCTCGAAGGCGAGCCCTTCTTCGCCGACCCGCGCGAAGTACTGCGCCAGGTGGTGAGCAAGTTCACCGAGATGGGCCTGACCATCTGCGCCGCGTTCGAGCTGGAGTTCTACCTGATCGACCAGGAGAACGTGAACGGCCGTCCGCAGCCGCCGCGCTCGCCGATCTCGGGCAAGCGCCCGCAGTCGACCCAGGTCTACCTGATCGACGACCTCGACGAATACGCCGACTGCCTGCAGGACATCCTCGAAGGCGCGAAGGAGCAAGGCATCCCGGCCGACGCCATCGTCAAGGAAAGCGCCCCGGCGCAGTTCGAAGTCAACCTGCACCACGTCCCCGACCCGCTCAAGGCCTGTGACTACGCGGTGCTGCTCAAGCGCCTGATCAAGAACATCGCCTACGACCATGAAATGGACACCACATTCATGGCCAAGCCCTACCCGGGCCAGGCAGGCAACGGCCTGCATGTACACATCTCCGTGCTGGACAAGGATGGCAACAACATCTTCACCAGCGAGGATCCCGAGCAGAACGCCGCGCTACGTCACGCTGTCGGCGGTGTGCTCGAGACCCTGCCTGCCTCGATGGCGTTCCTCTGCCCGAACGTCAACTCGTACCGCCGTTTCGGCGCGCAGTTCTACGTGCCGAACGCGCCGAGCTGGGGCCTGGACAACCGCACCGTGGCCCTGCGCGTGCCGACCGGCTCGCCGGACGCCGTACGCATCGAGCACCGGGTGGCCGGCGCCGACGCCAACCCGTACCTGATGATGGCGGCCGTGTTGGCCGGCGTGCACCACGGTCTGACCAACAAGATCGAACCGGGCGAGCCGATTGAAGGCAACTCGTACGAGCAGCTGGAGCAGAGCCTGCCGAACAACCTGCGCGATGCCCTGCGCGAGCTGGACGACAGCGAGATCCTCAACAAGTACATCGATCCGAAGTACATCGACATCTTCGTCGCGTGCAAGGAGAGCGAGCTGGAGGAGTTCGAGCATTCGATCTCCGACCTCGAGTACAACTGGTACCTGCATACCGTGTAAACGAAAACGCCGCCCACAAGGGCGGCGTTTTTCTTTGCCATCGCATCGCGGGTCAAGCCCGCTCCCACGTGTGCCAGCCCGTGTACACCGTGGGAGCGGGCTTGACCCGCGATGGCATCAGAGCGGCTTCTCGAAGATCTTCGAATTGCGCTGGTAGTTGTACAGCGAAGCCCGCGCCGCCGGCAGCCGTTCCACGCCACTGGGTGCAAAGCCACGCTCACGGAACCAGTGCGCGGTGCGGGTCGTCAGCACGAACAGGGTGTTCAGCCCCAGCGCCCGCGCCCGCTCCTCGATGCGCTCGAGCAGTTCGTCGCCACGCCCGCCATGCCGGTACTCCGGGTTCACCGCCAGGCACGCCAGCTCCCCGGCTTCGGAATCGGCAATCGGGTACAACGCCGCGCAGGCGATGATCATGCCCTCGCGCTCGACCACGCTGAACTGCTCGATCTCCCGCTCCAGCACCTCGCGCGAGCGACGCACCAGGATGCCCTGCTCTTCCAGCGGGCTGATCAGCTCCAGCAGGCCGCCGACATCCTCGATGGTCGCCTCGCGCACCACTTCGAACTGCTCCTGAGACACCAGCGTCCCGCCACCGCCACGGGTGAACAGCTCGGTCAGCAACGCACCGTCCTCGGCATAGCTGACGATATGGCTGCGCGCCACGCCCCCCTTGCAGGCCTCGGCGGCGGCATCCAGCAGCTCGGCCTGGTAGTCGCTGCCCAGGCGTTGCAGGTGCGGCGCGATCTGCTGTGGCCGCAGCTCACGCACCAGTTGGCCATGCGCATCCAGCAGGCCAGGTTCAGCGCCGAACAGCAGCAGCTTGTCCGCGCCCAGTTCGATTGCGGCACGGGTGGCCACGTCCTCGCAGGCGAGGTTGAAGATCTCGCCGGTCGGCGAATAGCCCAGCGGCGACAGCAGCACGATGGAGCGCTCATCGAGCAGGCGGTTGATGCCTTTGCGGTCAACCCGGCGCACTTCGCCGGTGTGGTGGTAGTCGACCCCTTCGAGCACGCCGATCGGCCGCGCCGTGACCAGGTTGCCGGAGGCCACCCGCAGGCGCGAGCCCTGCATCGGAGAGGCCGCCATATCCATCGACAGGCGCGCCTCGATGGCCAGGCGCAAGGCGCCGACCGCATCGATCACGCAGTCGAGCGTTGCCGCATCGGTGATGCGCATGCCGTGATGATAGTGCGGGGTCAAGCCGCGGGCGGCCAGGCGGCTTTCGATTTGCGGGCGCGAGCCGTGGACCAGCACCAGCCGCACACCAAGGCTGTGCAGCAGCACCAGGTCGTGGACAATGTTGCCGAAATTCGGGTGTTCGACGCCATCACCGGGAAGCATGACCACGAAGGTGCAGTCGCGGTGGGCGTTGATGTAGGGAGACGCATGACGCAGCCAGTTGACGTAATCGGGCATGACAGGGCCTGTGGATAAGTGAACGGAGAACGAAAAGGCGCACAACGTTCGAAAGTCATCGTCGGAACAGGCTTGCGGTCACGCGCGGTCTCCTCTGGTCAGGGAAAGATCAATGGCTCAGGCAATAGTGCCGGATCAGGTCACGGAGTAGACGCACAGTAGGCTCGATTCGTGACATTTCCAGGTATTCGCCGGGCTGGTGGGCGCAGGCGATGTCACCCGGGCCGAGCACGATGGTCTGGCAACCGAGCTGCTGAAGATAAGGCGCTTCGGTGCCAAAGGCCACCGCTTCGGCGCGGTGACCGGTCAGGCGTTCGGCCAGGCGCACCAGTTCACTGTCGGCGTCCTGCTCGAATGGCGGTACTTCGGGGAACAGCGGCGCATAGTCGATACGCACGTCGTGGCGTTCGGCCAAAGGCGCGATCTTGCCGCGAATCGCCGCGCGCAGCTGCTCGACATCCATGCCCGGCAGCGGGCGCAGGTCGAACTCCAGGGCGCACTGGCCACAGATGCGGTTGGGGTTGTCGCCACCATGGATGCAGCCGAAGTTCAGAGTCGGCGTCGGCACCGTGAACTGCGGGTTGCGGTACTGCTCCTGCCAGGTACGACGCAGGCCCATCAGCTCGCCCATCACCGCGTGCATGGCTTCCATGGCGCTGCGGCCCAAGCTCGGATCCGACGAATGGCCACTGCGCCCGAGGATGTCGATACGGTCCATGAGGATGCCCTTGTGCATCCTGATCGGCTTGAGCCCGGTAGGCTCGCCGATCACCGCCGCCCGTCCGAGCGGCTGGCCGGCCTCGGCCAGAGCGCGGGCGCCGGACATCGAGCTTTCCTCGTCGCAGGTGGCGAGGATCAGCAGCGGTTGCTTGAAATCGTGCTCAAGCAGCGGGATGACCGCGTCGATGACCAGGGCGAAGAAGCCTTTCATGTCGCAGCTGCCCAGCCCGACCCAGCGACCATCGACCTCGCTCAGCTTGAGCGGATCGCTGCGCCACAGCTGCGGGTCGTAGGGCACGGTATCGCTGTGTCCGGCCAGCACCAGGCCGCCCGGGCCGGTGCCGCGGCTGGCCAGGAGGTTGAACTTGCCGGGGCTGACCTGCTGGATCTCGCAGGTGAAGCCCAGGTCGCCCAGCCAGCCGGCCAGCAGGTCGATGACCGCGCGGTTGGACTGGTCCAGCGCAGGCTGGGTGCAACTGACCGAGGGCGCGGCGATCAGGGCGGCGAACTGGTCTTTCAGCGACGGCAACGGCATGCGCGGACTCCTCGACGGCGTGAAAGGCATCATAACAATGGCGACCCGTCACCTGGCAATCCACAGCATCCTCGTGGAGCAAGTACTGTAGACTGCCCAGCAACGATGCCCCTCCTTCCGAGCCCGCGATGCACAAAGAAACCGAACTCAAACTCCGCGCCAGCCGCGAGACCCTTGCCGCCCTGCGCGAGCACCCCCTGCTGAAGAAGCGCAACAAGTCCGGCTGGCAGACCCGCGAATTGCTCAACCAGTACTTCGACACCCCCGAGCGCGACCTGTCCGCCGCCCGTGTCGCCCTGCGCCTTCGCCGTGATGGCGAGGTCATCATCCAGACCCTCAAGTGCCGTGGTCAGAGCGTCGCCGGCCTGTCCGAGCGCAACGAGCACGAGTGGCACCTGGACAAGGTCAAGCTCGACCTGAAGAAGCTCGACGCCACCTGCTGGCCCGAGCAACTGGCCGAGCTGGACAAGAAGACCATCAAGCCGCTGTTCACCACCGACTTCACCCGCGAGTACGCCGAGATCGCCTGGGGCCGTGGCAAGGCGAAGGTGGTGATCGAGGCCGCGCTGGACCAAGGTTTCGTGATCGCCGGCAAGCGCAAGGAAGAAATCTGCGAGCTGGAGCTGGAACTGCGTGAAGGTCCCCCTGAGGCGCTGTTGGAGCTGGCCGCCGAGCTGGCCGCCAGCCTGCCACTGATGCCCTGCGACATCAGCAAGGCCGAGCGCGGCTACCGCCTGCTCGATCCGGACAGCTACGAGTTGGGCCTGCCGGTGACCGAACTGCAGGCCGAGATGCCGCTGGACGACGCCTACGCCGCCCTCGCCTGGCAACTGCTGGGCAGCAGCCAGCGCCTGGCCGAGCAGTATCGCCACAATGGCCACTGGCGCCTGCTGCAGGACTGGGTCCGCTGCCTGGCCGAACTGCGCGCCCTCACCGCAAGCCTCGGCCAGGCCGCGCCGCGCCCGACCACCCGTGCCCTGCGCGCCAGCCTCGACGCGCTGCTGGAAGACTGGCGCCCGCTGGTGCTGGCCGGCAACGATGACGAGGACATTCGCCGCGCCGCCCCCGAGCAGTTCGCCGAAGAACTGGAAGACCCGCGCTGGGGCCAGTTCTCCCTGGAGACCGCACGTTGGCTGAGCGCCCGCGCCTGGACCGCCGAGCGCAAGGGCCGTGGCGAGCGCCAGGGCAAGGCGCAGCTGGCCAGCTGGCTGCAGCACCTGCTGGGTGAGGAGTCTCGCGCCCTGAAGCTGCCGCTGTACGTGCAGCGCCCGGAAGACCTGGCCGAACAGCTGCCACGCATCGAATGCGTGCAGAGCTGGCTGCACCACGCCCGCCAGGTGCTGGACCTGCCGCAACAGGACCGCCTCTACGGCGAGCTGAACAAGCTGCACGAACTGGCCGAGCACCCCCTGGTGGAAGAAGGCAAGGAAGAACTGCTCGAAGCCCGTATCGAGCAGGCCCGCGCCATTGAGCAGAACCGCGCCTGGAAACACCTGCTCAAGGCCTGAGTCCGCGCTGCCCGCTCCTGCACTTCGTGGGAGCGGCGGTGCGCCGTTGCGACTTGCCCCGCGATCGACTCGTCAGGGTCTCAATGGCAAGCTCGTGGTCGACTTGATCTCCGACAACGCCACGATCGAGTTCACTTCCTGGATACCCGGCACGTTCGACAGCTTCTCGAAGAAGAACCGCTCATAAGCCTCGATATCCGAGGTAACGATGCGCAGCAGGAAGTCCACCGCCCCCATCAGCACGTAGCATTCCAGCACTTCGGGAAACCCGCGGATCGCCTCGGTGAACTCGGCGAAGTTCGAGCGCCCATGCGCATTGAGTTTCACCTCGGCAAAGATCTGCGTGTTCAGCCCCACCTTCTTGCGATCCAGCAGGGTCACCTGCCCGCGGATCACGCCCTCCTCCCTCAAGCGCTGGATGCGCCGCCAGCATGGCGACTGCGACAGGCCCACGCGCTCGGCGATCTGCGCGCTGGACAGCGACGCGTCCTCCTGCAGCAGCTCGAGGATGCGCCGATCATAGGCATCCAATCCACCATGCATTATCAATTCTCCAGAACTCAACTTTGCGAATTAAACTATTCTCAATAGATAGAAAACGCTCAAATCATAGCGAAAAAATACCACCGCCAGCGTGCAAGAATTTCTTCACTTTCGTGGAGAAACGCCATGCACTCAGCCGAACAGCCCAGGATCGATGCCTGGGCCCCCAACACCGCCCACAGCACCGTCCACTATCGCCTGCAGGCCGAGGCGGAACCGGACAGCCTGTGCCGGGTGCTCAACCTGTTCGCCCTGCAGTTCCTCACACCACATAGCGTCCAGGTCAACCAGTGCGATGACCTGCTGGACATGGAAATCGGCATCGGCGGCCTGAGCTGGCACCGCGCCGAAGTCATCGCGCAGAAGCTGCGCAACCTGGTCTGCGTGGCCGATGTCAGCCTGGAGTGCCGGCCACGCCTGGCGCAGGCCGCCTCGGCCTGAACGCCCCCTGGCAAGATTCCGAAACCCTTTATTCACCCCACCATTGCGTCCTCTGACTAGCCTTGCCAGCGTCATGGATCACCTGGCAGGGATCTCGCCATGTTTGCCAACGCTAGCCAAGACCTGGACCTGAACCGGCTGCTCGACGCCTTGCTCGCCGAACAGCGGATCGCCGCCTGCGATGCGCTCAAGGCGCTCGAGCGGGCCAGGCAACACCCTGACGAGCATCCCCTGGAGCTGATCGCCGCGCTGGCCCTGGCAGATCCGTTACACCCTGGCCAGCACCTGGACCTGCATGCGCTCTGCCACTGGTTGGCCGATCAGGTGGGCCAGCCATTCCTGCACATCGACCCGCTGCAGGTCGACCTGGCACAGGTTGCCAGCCTGATGTCAGCGGCCTTCGCCGAACGTCACGGCATCCTCGCCGTGGCGCTGGACGACAGCAGCGTGACCGTGGCCAGCGCCCAACCCTATCGACGTGACTGGGAGGCCGACCTGTGCCACGGCCTGGGCAAGCGCGTGCAACGTGTGCTGGCCAGCCCCCGGCAGATCCGCCAACTGACGCCCACCTTCTTCGGCCTGGCGCGTTCACTGCGCAATGCCCAGCAGCCCCCGGCGCCCGGGCTCGGCGAACTGGAGCAGCTGCTGGAGCTGGGTGCCAGCCAGGCCCAAGCGGGCGCCGAGGATCAGCATGTGGTGCGCATTGTCGACTGGGTGCTGCAGTACGCCATCGAGCAGCGTGCCAGTGATATCCACCTGGAACCGCGCCGCGAACTGGGCCACCTGCGCCTGCGCATCGATGGCCTGCTGTACCCTGTCTACGCCTTCCCGGCGGGCGTCGCACTGGCCATGGTCAGCCGCCTGAAGCACCTGGGTCGGATGAACGTGGCGGAGAAGCGTCGGCCCCAGGACGGCCGCCTGAAAAGCCGCCTGCCGGATGGCGCGCAGATCGAGCTGCGCCTGTCCACGTTGCCCACGCCATTCGGCGAGAAGCTGGTGCTGCGTCTGTTCGATCCGCAGCTACGCCATGAAACCCTCGAGCACCTCGGCCTGGAGGCGCCCTTGCTGGCCCAGTGGAAAACCCTGCTGCAACGGCGCCAGGGCATCCTGCTGGTAACCGGCCCCACTGGCTCGGGCAAGACCAGCACCCTCTACGCCAGCCTGCGCCACCTGGCCACGCCCCAGGTCAACCTGTGCAGCATCGAGGACCCCATCGAGCGCCTGGAGCCGGCGATCAACCAGCTACAGGTGCAACCCGGCCTGGGCCTGGGCTTCGCCGATGGCGTGCGCGCTCTGCTGCGGCAGGATCCGGACATCATCATGATCGGCGAGATCCGCGACCAGGAAACCGCCCAAGTGGCGGTACAGGCGGCGCTGACCGGCCACCTGGTACTGTCCACCTTGCACACCGACGATGCCTGCGCGGCAATCACCCGCCTGCAGGAGCTGAAGGTGGCCGACTACCTGATCAGGGCCACGTTGCTGGGGGTCATGGCCCAACGGCTGGTGCGCACCTTGTGTCCTGCCTGCCAAGGCATGGAACACACCGATCGCCCCGCCTGCCAGACCTGTCGGGGCAGCGGCTTTCATGGCCGCACCGGGCTGTTCGAGCTGCTACGGGTCGACAGCGCGCTACGCCAGCGCATCACCCCAGGCGCCGACCTGGAAGTGCTGCGCCAGCAGGCGATCGCTGATGGCCTGCACGACCTGCGCCGCAGCGGAAGCCGCCTGGCCGAGCAACGGCTGACCTCCATCGAGGAGGTGCTACGGGTCTGTGGATAAGTAAGAAATCTCCCGTGTGGTCGGGAACTTGGCCGCGGTAAAACGGATCAAACCGGCATTCCGACAGCCCTCATCGACCGAGGTGATTCATCATGCGTTTCAAAACAGCCATCGCAGCCACCGTCCTCTGTTCGCTGCCCCTCGGCTCGGCCATGGCCGACACGTTCTGGCGCAACATCATCTCCTCCGGTGCCACCACTGCCTCGACCTACCTGACCTTCAAGGACCACAAACTGATCGTCGCCGCCCAGGACGACGCCGGCAGCTTCGTCGCCAGTGAGGGCGCCATCCGCGGTCCGTTCCTGGAAGCCGCGATTCGCCAGGTACGCGCGGACAACCCGGGCGTCCAGGCCAGCGACATGGAACTGGCCAACGCGATCCTGGCCAAGAACGCCGTGGCCGAGTAAGTCCCGGGCTGCTTTGCAGCCCATCGCAGGCAAGCCGGCGATGGGCCGCACAGCGGCCCCAATGCAAGACAGTTTCCCCTCCCACGCCAGACGCTAGCGATACGCCTCCACCGGCACGCACGCACAGAACAGGTTCCTGTCTCCATACACGTTGTCGACCCGGTTCACCGCCGGCCAGTACTTGTGCTGGCGCGCGTGAGCGCTGGGGGCGATGCCCTGCTCGATGCTGTACGGCCGGTCCCAGGGCGCGAGCACGTCGGCCAGGGTGTGCGGCGCATGCTTGAGCGGATTGTCCTCGGCCGGCCAGTTGCCCTCCTGCACTTGGGCAATTTCGGCCCTGATCGCCAGCATCGCCTCGACGAAACGGTCCAGTTCGGCTTTCGACTCGCTCTCGGTGGGCTCGACCATCAGCGTGCCCGGCACCGGGAAGGACATGGTCGGCGCATGGAAGCCGTAGTCCATCAGGCGCTTGGCCACATCTTCCTCGGTGATGCCGGTCAGCGCCTTGAGTGGCCGCAGGTCGAAGATGCATTCATGGGCAACCCGCTGGTTGCGCCCACGGTAGAGCACCGGGAAGGCATCACGCAGTTGGCTGGCCAGGTAGTTGGCGGACAGGATCGCCACCTCGCTGGCATCGGCCAGTTGCGGCCCCATCATGGCGATGTACATCCAACTGATCGGCAGGATGCTGGCACTGCCCCAGGGCGCCGCGCTCACCGCGCTGTTGGTCGGCTCCAACCCCGGCACCGGCACCACCGGATGGCTGGCGACGAACGGCTTGAGGTGGGCGCGAATGCCGATCGGCCCCATGCCCGGGCCACCACCGCCATGGGGGATGCAGAAGGTCTTGTGCAGGTTCATGTGCGAGACGTCGGCACCGATGTCCGCCGGTCGCGCCAGCCCGACCTGGGCATTGAGGTTGGCGCCGTCCATGTACACCTGCCCGCCATGCTGGTGCACCACCTCGCAGATCTCGCGGATCCCCTCCTCGTACACGCCGTGGGTGGAGGGGTAGGTCACCATCAGGCATGACAGCCGCTCGCCGGCGGCCCGGGCCTTGGCCTTGAGGTCGTCGAGATCGACGTTGCCGTCTTCGTCGCACTCCACGATCACCACCTCCATGCCGGCCATCTGCGCCGATGCCGGGTTGGTGCCATGGGCCGAGGACGGAATCAGGCACAAGGTGCGCCCGGGCTGGTGGCGGCTGCGGTGGTAACGGGTGATGGCCATGAGCCCGGCATATTCGCCCTGGGCACCGGAGTTGGGCTGCATGCAGATGGCGTCAAAGCCGGTGATCGCGCACAACCAGCTTTCCAGCTCGTCGATCATCGCCTTGTAGCCTTGCACCTGGGCGGCCGGGGCGAAGGGATGCGGCAGGGCGAACTCCGGCCAGGTGATGGGGATCATCTCGCTGCTGGCATTGAGCTTCATGGTGCACGAGCCCAGCGGAATCATCGACTGGTTCAGCGCCAGGTCCTTGTTCTCCAGCTGCTTGAGGTAGCGCAGCATCTCGGTTTCGCTGTGGTGCAGGTTGAACACCGGATGCCCGAGGATTGGCGTACGGCGCATCAGCGCCCCAGGGATGCCCTCGGGCAGCGCCTGCTGGTCGAGCGTGGCGATGTCCAGGCCATGGTCGACGCCGAGGAAGATATCCAGCAGCTTGAGCACCGTGGCTTCGTTACAGGTTTCGTCCAGGCTCACGCCCAGGTGCCCGCGTCCGAGGATGCGCAGGTTGATGCGGGCGGCCTCGGCGCTCTCGATGATCGCCGCCTGGGCACCGCCGACATCCAGGGTCAGGGTGTCGAAAAAGTGCTGGTTGAGGCGCTTGATGCCCTTGGCCTCGAGACCGGCGGCAAGGATGAAGGTCAGCCGGTGTACCCGCTGGGCGATGCGCTGCAGGCCCTCGGGGCCGTGGTAGACGGCGTAGAAGCCGGCGATGTTGGCCAGCAGCACCTGGGCTGTGCAGATATTGGAATTGGCCTTCTCCCGGCGAATGTGCTGCTCGCGAGTCTGCAGGGCCATGCGCAGCGCGGTATTGCCGCGGGCATCGCGGGACACCCCGATGATGCGCCCGGGCATGGCCCGCTTGTAGTCGTCGCGGCAGGCAAAATAGGCCGCGTGCGGCCCGCCGTAGCCCATCGGCACGCCAAAGCGCTGGGTCGAGCCGAGCACCACGTCGGCCCCCAGTTCGCCCGGCGGCGTGAGCACCACCAGGCTGAGGATATCGGCGGCGACGCAGGCCAGGGCCTGCTGGGCGTGCAGCTGGTCGATCAGCGGGCGCAGGTCGCGCACCTCGCCATGGGTGTCCGGGTACTGCAGCAACGCCCCGAACACCTTGTGCTTGGCCAGGTTATCCACAGAATCGATGATCAGATCGAAACCGAAGCCCTCGGCCCGGGTCTTGAGCACCGACAGGGTCTGCGGGTGGCAGTGCTCGTCGGCGAAGAAGGCGTTGCTCTTGCTGCGCGCCACGCGCCTGGCCATGGCCATGGCCTCGGCGGCGGCGGTGGCCTCGTCGAGCAACGAGGCATTGGCCAGGGCCAGGCCGGTGAGGTCGATGACCATCTGCTGGTAGTTCAGCAGCGCCTCCAGGCGCCCCTGGGCGATCTCCGGCTGATAGGGCGTGTAGGCGGTGTACCAGCCGGGATTCTCCAGCACGTTGCGCAGGATGACGGTGGGGGTGATGGTCGCGTGGTAGCCCATGCCGATCAGGCTTGTCCACAGCTGGTTCTGCGCGGCATGGCCCGCCAGCCTGGCCAGCGCGGCCTGCTCATCGAGAGCCGGCGGCAGGTCCAGCGGGCGGTTGAAGCGGATGCCGGGCGGCACCGTCTGCTCGATCAGCTCGCTGCGGCTGGCGACGCCGAGGGCATCGAGCATGGCCTGCTGCTCCTGGGCATCGGGCCCCAGGTGGCGGCGCAGGAAGGGGTTGGGCTCTTGCAGTTGATGCAGGGATGGCGACTGGGACATGGCGACGATCTCTTCCTGGACCAGTTCTCATGGGAGACTTACAAGTCTAGGAAGGATTGCCGGATGTGCGGGGATTATTGCATTGGCCGTGCAGGCCTCATCGCGGGGCAAGCCCTCCCCCACGATGAGGCCAGTCCTGTCACTCGCCGATCAGGGCTGCGTAACCAGCGGCATCCAGCAGCTTGCCCAGCTCAGCCGGGTTGCTTGGCTTGAGCTTGAAGATCCACGACTCGTAGGGTTCTTCGTTGAGTAGCTCCGGGCTATCGGCCAGTTCTTCGTTGACCGCGATCACCTCGCCGCTTACCGGTGCGTAGATGTCCGACGCAGCCTTGACCGACTCGACCACGCCAGCGGCGTCGCCAGCAGCGAACACCTTGCCGACTTCGGCCAGCTCGACGAACACCACGTCACCCAGGGCTTCCTGGGCGTGGTCGCTGATACCCACGGTCACTGTGCCATCGGCTTCCAGGCGGGCCCATTCATGGCTTTCGGCAAAACGCAGGTCGGCGGGGATATTGCTCATGTCTTGTCTTCCTCGATTGGGTCAGCGGTCGGCCCGCCATTTGAGTGTTCAGATCAGGATCTTGCCATGGCGCACGAAGGTCGGCTTGACCACCCGCACCGGGTACCACTTGCCGCGGATCTCCACTTCGGCACGGTCGCCGGTGGCCATGGGCACGCGGGCCAAGGCAATGGATTTGCTCAGCGTAGGCGAGAAACTACCACTGGTGATCTCTCCTTCGCCAATCCCGGATACACGGACCACCTGGTGGGCACGCAGTACTCCGCGCTCCTCGAGCACCAGGCCGACCAGTTTTTCCTTCACGCCCTGCTCGATTTCCGCCAGCAGGCCGGCACGGCCGATGAACTCGCGGCTTGCCGGCTCCCAGGCGACGCTCCAGCCCAGGTTGGAGGTCAGCGGGGTATGGGCTTCGTCGATGTCCTGGCCATATAGGTTCATGCCGGCTTCCAGGCGCAGGGTGTCACGCGCGCCCAGGCCGCTCGGGGCAATACCGGCGCCGACCAGGTCGTTGAAGAATGCCGGGGCCTGCTCGCCGGGAAGGATGATCTCCAGGCCGTCCTCGCCGGTGTAACCGGTGCGGGCGATGAACCAGTCACCGTCGGCGAGGCCTTCGAAGGGGCGCAGTTCGCGGATCAGCGCGGCACGCGAGGCGCTGAGCAGGGCGGCGACCTTTTCCCGGGCATGGGGGCCCTGGATGGCGAGGATGGCCAGTTCGGGGCGGACTTTGAAGCCAACCTTGAATCCTTCGCTCTGCGCTTGCAGCCAAGCCAGTACCTTGTCGCGGGTAGCGGCGTTGGCCACCAGGCGATAGCCGTCCTCGGTGCGGTAGGCGATCAGGTCGTCGATCACCCCGCCATCGGCGTTGAGCAAAGGGCTGTAGAGGGCCTTGCCGGGGCTTTCCAGACGCGTCACGTCATTGGCCAGCAGGTGTTGCAGCCAGGGCGTGGCGGCGCAACCTTCGATATCGATGACGGTCATATGGGAGACATCGAAGACCCCGCAGTCGCTGCGCACCTGGTGGTGCTCCTCGACTTGCGAGCCGTAATGCAGGGGCATGTCCCATCCGCCGAAATCGACCGTCTTGGCGCCGAGCGCCAGGTGCAGGTCATACAGAGGCGTACGCTGTCCCATGGGTTTCTCCTTCCGGGCGTGGCGAGGCGGCGGCGGTCGGCGATGTTCAGGCATCACCTGTTCTTGTAGGACCCGTCGCTGCGAATGCCGCGCATTGTAGCCGCAAGGAAGCGGCGTGACACCCTCAGCGCGGGTGTCCCGGACGATGGGCCGAGCGACGGATCAGGCCGATCACCGGCAGCAGACCGACCAGCACCAGAGTCAGGGCCGGCAGCGAGGCCCGTGCCCATTCGCCCTCGCTGGTCATCTCGAACACCCGCACGGCCAGGGTGTCCCAGCCGAACGGGCGCATCAGCAAGGTCGCCGGCATCTCCTTCAACACGTCGACGAACACCAGCAGGGCGGCGCTGAGCGCACCGGGCACCAGCAGCGGCAGATACACCTTGAAAAACAATCCCGGCCCGGCGACCCCGAGGCTGCGTGACGCCTCCGGCAACGACGGGCGGATCCGCTCCAGGCTGCTCTCCAGCGGGCCATAGGCCACGGCGATAAACCGCACCAGGTAGGCCAGCAGCAGGGCCGACAGGCTGCCCAGCAACAATGGCTTGCCCGCCCCGCCCAACCATTGCGACAGCGGCACCACCAGCTGGTTGTCCAGGTAGCTGAACGCCAGCATGATCGAAACCGCCAGCACCGAACCCGGCAAGGCATAGCCGAGATTGGCCAGGCCGACCCCGGCGCGGATGGCCGTGGTCGGTGCCTGGCGCCGGGCGAAGGCCATCAGCATGGCCACGCTGACCGTGATCAGCGCCGCCATGGCGCCGAGATACAGGGTGTGCATGACCAGGCCGAGGTAGCGCTCGTCCAGATCATGCCGGCCCCGCTGCCAGAACCACGCCAGCAACTGCAGCATCGGGATGACGAAGGCGCAGGCGAACACCAACAGGCACCAGCCGCTGGCGGCCAGGGCCTTGATGCCCCGCAAGTGATACAGCGCCTGACCCCGTGGTCGCTCGTTGCCACTGCGGCTGGCGCCCCGGGCACGGCGCTCGCCATACAGCACCAGCATCACCGCCAGCAGCAGCAGGCTGGCCAGCTGCGCCGCGCTGGACAGGCTGAAGAAGCCGTACCAGGTCTTGTAGATGGCGGTGGTGAAGGTGTCGAAGTTGAACACCGCCACCGCGCCGAAGTCGGCCAGGGTCTCCATCAGTGCCAGGGCGATGCCGGCGCCGATGGCCGGGCGCGCCATGGGCAGGGCCACCCGCCAGAACGCCTGCAACGGCGACAGCCCGAGCACCCGCGCGGCCTCCATCAGGCCCTTGCCCTGGGCCAGGAACGCGGTGCGCGCCAGCAGGTAAACGTAGGGATAGAACACCAGCACCAATACTGTGATCACCCCGCCGGTGGAACGTACCCGCGGCAGGCGCATGGGCCCGAACACCTCGCGCAGCGCCGTCTGCACGGGGCCTGCGAAGTCCAGCAGGCCGACGAAGACAAACGCCAGGACATAGGCCGGAATCGCGAACGGCAGCATCAACGCCCAGTCCAGCCAGCGCCGACCGGGGAATTCACAGAGGCTGGTCAGCCAGGCCAGGCTCACCCCCAGCACGGTCACGCCAGCGCCAACGCCGACCACCAGCGTGAAGGTGTTACCCAGCAGGCGGCCCATCTGGGTGTCGAGCAGGTGCGACCAGATCTGCATATCGACCGATTGCCAGGACAGCAGCAGGACACTCAGCGGGAGCAGGACCAGGGCGGCGGTCAGGGAGACCGGCAGGTACCAGCGGCGTTGGGGGGTGTGAGGCAAATCGAAGGTCTCGATGACTGGGCGATAGCATCGCGGGGCAAGCCCGCCCCCACGTCTGCATGGTTCGTGGGAGCGGGCTTGCCCCGCGATTGGTTCTCAAGGATAAGGCGACAGGCTCAGTTCCAGCCAGCCCGGTCCATCAAACGAATGGCTTCGGCCTGGCGCTTGCCGGCGACTTCCACCGGAATGCTGTCGGCCTTGAAGCTGCCCCAGGCCGCGACTTCCGCAGAAGGCTTGACCTTCGAATTGGCCGGGAACTCCTGGTTGATGTCGGCGAACAGCTTCTGCGCCTCTTCGCCGGTCATCCACTCCACCAGTTTCTTCGCCGCTTCCGGATGCGGTGCGTGCTTGGTCAGGCCGATGCCCGACAGGTTGACGTGCACGCCGCGATCAGCCTGGTTGGGCCAGAACAGCTTCACCGGCAGGTCGGGCTTCTCCTTGTGCAGGCGCCCGTAGTAGTAGGTGTTGACGATGCCCACGTCGCACTGGCCGGCGGCAATGGCCTGGAGCACCGCGGTGTCGTCGGAGAACACATCGGTGGACAGGTTGTTGACCCAGCCCTTGATCAGCTTCTCGGTCTCGGCCTCGCCGTGGTTTTCGATCAGCGTGGCGGTCAGCGACTGGTTGTAGACCTTCTTCGCTGTGCGCAGGCACAGGCGGCCCTCCCAGTGCTTGTCGGCCAGAGCCTCGTAGGTGGTCAGCTCCGCCGGTTTGACCCGGTCGGTGGAGTAGGCGATGGTCCGCGCGCGCAGGCTCAGGCCAGTCCAGTCATGGGACGAGGCACGGTACTGCGGCGGGATATTCTGGTCGATGACCGCCGACTTGATCGGCTGCAGGATGCCCATCTGTTCGGCCTGCCAGAGGTTGCCGGCATCGACGGTGAGCAGCAGGTCGGCCACGCCGTTCTCGCCCTCGGCCTTGATGCGCTGCATCAACGGAGCTTCCTTGTCGGTGATGAACTTGATCTTGACGCCGGTCTTGGCGGTATAGGCGTCGAACACCGGTTTGATCAGCTCGTCGATGCGCGAGGAGTACACCACCACTTCATCGGCCGCCTGGGCGGTGCCGCCGAAGAGAGTGAGGGCCAGGGCGGCCATTAGGGGCTTGCGGGGCAACATCGGGGGACTCCTCGCTGGGTTGAGAGGTGTAAATGGTAGTGAATCCCATTTTCCTGCTCATCTGCTTAGCCGTTACCGGATGTTGCAAAGGGCCGCTGCGCAGTCCTTTCGCCGGCAAGCCGGCTCCCACAATGTCAGCGGCCCAGCGATATCAGGCCCTGGCCAGCGCCGGCAGATCTCCGGACAACCCCAGCGCCTGGCGCACGAACAGCGCCTTGGCCTCGGGCATCTGCTCAACCAGCTTCAAGCCGCTGTTGCGCAACCAGCGCAAGGGCAGCGGATTGGCCTGGAACAACCGCTCGAAGCCTTCCATCGCCGCCATCAACGCCAGGTTGTGCGGCATGCGTCGCCGCTCGAAACGGCTCAGCACCTTCACATCGGCCAGGCGCTCGCCACGCTCGCAGGCGCGGACCAGTTCCTCGGCCAGCACCGCGGCATCGAGAAAGCCCAGGTTGACCCCCTGCCCGGCCAACGGGTGAATGGTGTGGGCGGCATCGCCGATCAGCGCCAGCCCCTCCTCCACGTAGCGCTTGGCATGGCGCTGGCGCAGCGGCACGCAGACCCGCGGATCCGCCTCCAGCACATCGCCCAGACGCCCCTCGAACGCCCGTTCCAGTGCCTGGCGGAAGCTCGCGTCGTCCATCGCCATGGCCTGCTCGGCCTGCTCCGGGGTGGTCGACCAGACGATCGAGCACCAGTCCTGGCGACCATCGCGGCTGAGCGGCAGGAATGCCAGCGGGCCTTCGTCGGTGAAACGCTGCCAGGCCGTGGCCCGGTGCGCCTCGCTGCAGCGCACGCTGGTGACGATGGCGTGGTGCAGGTAATCCCATTCACGGGTCGCGCAGCCGGCCAGGCGGCGTACCGCCGAGTTGGCGCCATCGGCTGCGATCACCAGCGGCGCGCGCAGCTTGCGGCCATCGGCCAGGGTCAGCAGCCACTCATCGCCGGAGCGGCGCAGCTGCTCCAGGCGGGCGTTGGCCAGCAGCCCGACATCGCTGTCGTGCAGGCGCTCCAGCAGGCCGTCCTGGACCACGCGGTTCTCGACGATGTGACCCAGCACCTCGGCATGCACGCTGGCCGCGGAGAAATGGATCTCGCCAGTGCCGCTACCGTCCCAGACGTGCATGTCCGAATACGGCGAGACACGGCGACGGGCGATGCCGTCCCAGGCCCCGAGGCGCTCGAGAATGCGCTGGCTGGCCGCCGACAGGGCGCTGACCCGCGGCTCGAAAGGTGCCTCGCCGTCAAACGGCTTGACCGTCATCGGCCCGCCGTCGAGCAGGAGCACCTCCAGGCCACTGTGGCGCAAGGCCAAGGCCAGGGCACTGCCGACCATACCGGCACCGACAATCAACAGATCTGCGCGCATTTCCATGCCTTACGCCTGCCTCGCTTGCGGCTTGAGCCGCACGTATAGGGTTTTGTCGACCCGCGCCACCAGCTCGCCGGCACCGTCACGGATCTCCACCTGCAGCCGGGGCAGGTACTTCTTGCCGCTGGCGGTCTGCTGGCGGATCTCGTCCAGCAGCGCGTCGTCGACGTGGAACTCGGCATACACCGGGCCCTTGCCCGGCGAGATGAAATCGATGCTGGCGGCCTTGTCCCAGACGATGTACTCGCGCCCCAGTTGCTCGATCAGCAGCAGCATGTAGAACGGGTCGACCATCGCGTACAGGCTGCCGCCGAACTGGGTGCCGACGTAGTTGCGATTCCACCGCGTCAGCTTCATGCGCACCTTGACGCTGCGCATGTCCGGGCTGATTTGCTGGATATGGATGCCGGCGCCCAGGTAGGGCGGGTAGAAGTTCAACAGCCAGCGCAGCATCCGCGCCCGCCGTGCGAGCCTGCGCGCCGCGCTCATGGGCGACCTCGCGGGTCGGGGCGCGTGCCCAGGCCCATGGCCTGGCGGGCGAACCAGCTTTTCGCCGGCGGCAGCAGGTCCAGGCCGAGCAGGCCGAGGTTGCGCCCGGCAGCCAGCAATGGCTGGCTGCTGCCGAACAGGCGGGTGACCTGGTCGGAGAAGCCGATGGTCAGGGCCTGGTCGAGGCGCTGGCGCTGGTGGTATGCCTGCAGCGTGGCCAGGTCGCCCGGCAACGCCGGGCCGGCCAGCAGGGCGTCCGCCAGCGACTGCACGTCGCGCAGCGACAGGTTGAAGCCCTGGCCGGCGATCGGGTGCAGGCTGTGGGCGGCGTTGCCCAGCACCACCAGGTGCGGGCGTACCTGCTCCTCGGCCTCGACCAGCGACAGCGGATAGAGATGGCGGGCACCGACCTGGCGCAAGGCGCCGAGGCGGTAACCGAAGGCCTTCTGCAGCTCGCGCAGGAAGCTGCGCTCGTCGAGCTCGGCCAGCCGCCTGGCGTCCATCCCCTGGCGGGTCCAGACCAGCGCGCAGCGGTTGTCCGCCAGCGGCAGCAAGGCCATCGGCCCTTGTTCGGTGAAGCGCTCGAACGCCTGGCCGGCGTGGGCTTCGCCCGGGGTGATGTTGGCGATCAGCGCGCTCTGGTCATAGGGCGTGTTGCGCACATGGATGCCCAGTTGCTCGCGCAGGCCCGAACGACCACCGTCGGCCAGCACCGCCAGGTCGCATTCCAGCGACGTGTCGTCATCCAGCTGCAAGCGATAGCCGCCGGCAATAGCCTGCATCGCCTGCACCTGCGCCGGGCAACGCCAGCTGATCACTTCGTCGTCGATGGCCTGCCACAGGCACTGGCCAAGCCAGGCGTTCTCCACCACGTAGCCGAGAGCCGGCACGCCTTCTTCCAGGGCGTCCAGGCGGGTGGCGCCGAAGCGGCCGCGGTCGGACACCTGGATCTGCCGGATCGGCTCGGCGCGGCGGCTGATGGTCTGCCACAACCCCAGGCGCTCGTAGATCTGCCGGGTGCCGTAGGACAGCGCCGAGGAACGTGCGTCATAGCTGGGCTGGAAACTGTCGCCGGGAGCGAACGGCTCGATCAGCAGGATCTTCCAGCCACGGGCCTTGGCCGCGCCCTGCAGCGTCAGGGCCAGGCTCGCGCCGACCAGGCCGCCACCGATGATCGCCAGGTTGACTCGGTTCATGCGGCGTCCTTGCGGGCGTCTCGCATCAGCGCCTCGATCTCGGCGACCGTGCGTGGCACGCCTGAAGTCAGGATTTCACAGCCTTGTCTGGTCACCACCACGTCGTCCTCGATCCTTACCCCGATGCCGCGCCATTTCTTCGCCACCGCCTGGTTGTCGGCAGCGATGTAAATGCCAGGCTCGACGGTCAGCGCCATGCCCGGCTCGAGCACGCGCCACTGGCCACCGACCTTGTATTCGCCCACGTCGTGCACATCCATGCCCAGCCAGTGTCCGGCGCGGTGCATGTAGAAGGCGCGGTAGGCCTCGCTGTCGATCAATGCCTGCACCTCGCCCTTGAGCAGCCCCAGCGACACCAACCCTTCGGTAATCACCCGCACGGTCGCCTCGTGGGCGTGGTTCCAGTGCTTGCCCGGGGCGATCTCGGCGAATGCCGCGGCCTGGGCCGCGAGCACCAGCTCATAGATGGCTTTCTGTTCCGGCGAGAACCGCCCGCTGACCGGGAAGGTGCGGGTGATGTCGCTGGCGTAGCAATCGATCTCGCAACCGGCGTCGATCAGGACCAGGTCGCCGTCCTTGAGCGGCGCGTCGTTCTGCTGGTAGTGCAGGATGCAGCCATTGCGCCCGGCGGCGACGATCGAGCCGTAGGCCGGCATCTTCGCCCCGCCCTTGCGGAACTCGTAGTCCAGTTCGGCTTCCAGGCTGTACTCGTGCAGTCCGGGGCGGCAGGCCTGCATGGCGCGCACGTGGGCCCGGGCGGAAATCGCCGCGGCCTCGCGCATGACCTTCACTTCCGCCGCCGATTTATACAGGCGCATGTCGTGCAGCAGATGATCCAGGGCAACGAACTCGTTCGGCGGCTGGGCGCCGAGGCGGGCCTTGGAACGGATCACGTTGATCCACTCCATCAGCCGGCGGTCGAACTCGGGGTTGCTGCCCATGTTGCTGTAGACCCGCTCGCGCCCTTCGATCAGGCCCGGCAGGATCTCGTCGATATCGCTGATGGGGAAGGCGTCGTCGGCGCCGAAATCGCGCACCGCGCCTTCCTGGCCGGCGCGCAGGCCGTCCCATTGCTCGCGTTCGGGATTGCGCTCGCGGCAGAACAATACGTACTCGCCATGCTCGCGTCCCGGAATCAGGGCGATCACCGCCTCGGGTTCAGGAAAGCCGCTCAGGTACTGGAAATCGCTGTCCTGGCGGTAGACATGCTCGACATCGCGGTTGCGGATGGCAACCGCGGCCGCCGGCAGGATGGCGATACTGTTGGGGACCATCTGCGCCATCAGCGCCTTGCGCCGACGGGCGTACTCCGCCTTGGGTATGTGGCTCATGGGCAAACGACCCCGTTCAGATCAGTGCAGCGATGGCTTTGGCGCGGGCGCTTGCGGCTTGGCCAGCTCCGTGTACAGCAGCAGCGGGGCGACGCGCAGGTACTCCATGACTTCCATGTAGTCGCTCTCGCCGTCCTCGGACTCTTCCAGCGCTTCCTGGACCTGGGAAATGGCCACCAGGTCCTGGAGCACTTCCTTGGCATCGGTGGACAGGTCCTTGCCGCCGGCGTTCAGGCCGAAACCGGTGATGAAGCCCTGGCACCACTGCCCCAGCGCGGTGGCACGGTCGGCCAGCGCGGCGTCGTCGGAAGGCAGCAGCAGGACGATGGCGACGTCCTCGCCGGTCAGCTCGGCCTTGACCATCTCTTGTAAGCCGACCAGGGCGTTGCGCACCGAGTCACCGGGCTCGGTCTCGAGCAGTTGGGCGGCGTCGGCCAGCCAGGCATCGGCATCGAAGCCGGCGCCGGCGCAGCTGCGGCCGATCAGCAGGCCATGCAGCTCGGCGGGAGTGACAGGGTGGCCATTGCTCGAAAGCAACATGGCGAAGGCGATGTAGGGCGATTGGGTATTGGGCATGGGCAGCTAGGCGCCAGACGGCGCAATGACTAGAATGGAGACCTTGTATCCTAGCACCGGCAGGCGCGCCAAGACCATCGGCACTGGCCGTCGCGCCCTTGGGGCAGGCATGATCGTCAGGCGAGTCAAGGAATCGAGTGCAATCCATGCAAGAGAACGACCTGCAAGCGCTGATGGGCCGGTTCGAGTTGCTGATCGAACGGGTCGAGCAACTAAAGCGGCAAAATGCACTCTTAGTAGCTCAGGAACGAACCTGGCGCGAGGAGCGCGCCCACCTGATCGAAAAGAACGAGATCGCCAAACGCAAGATCGAATCGATGATCCTGCGCCTCAAGGCCCTGGAGCAAGACTCATGAGTTCAAGCAATAGCGTCACCGTCCAGATCCTCGACAAGGAATACTCGATCATCTGCCCGCCCGAGGAGCGCAACAACCTGGTCGGCGCCGCCCGTTACCTGGACGGCAAGATGCGCGAGATCCGCAGCAGCGGCAAGGTGATCGGTGCCGACCGCATCGCCGTGATGGCCGCGCTGAATATCACCCACGAGCTGCTGCACCGCCAGGAACGCCCCGAAGTGACCAGCGGTGGCACCACCCGCGAGCAGGTGCGCGACCTGCTGGAGCGGGTCGACCAGGCCCTGTCCGACGATCCGGTTAGCAAAAACGACTGAGATTGGTATACTGGCGCCACTCCCTGGGGGATGCGCCAGTCGGTTATGTCCCTGAGCCGATACGCACAACCACGGGGGTTGCACGCTGGGGCAGGTGTGCATGTCCGCCCGACGGAAAGCCTTAACGCCCCCTGCAATCTCCACCTTGAACTTTCGGGTTCAAGGGCTACACCGATAGCGGTCTTGTCGGGGAGCCTGCATTCAGAACTGCCCGCCTCCAACGGCGGGCTTTTCGTTTCTTCTGGGATCGCCCGTGCCATGACCGACACCGCGCCGCTTACCCGCCCCCAGCTTCGCCGTCTCCTGCGCAACGCTCGCCGCGCCCTCACACCCGCCCAGCAACGCCAGGCCGCCGAAGGCCTGTATCGCCAACTGGCGCAGGATCCGCTGTTCCGCCGCGCCCGGCATATCGCCCTGTACCTGCCCAACGACGGCGAGATCGACCCGCGCCTGCTGCTGCGCGAGGCGCACAAGCGCGGCAAGCGCGTCTACCTGCCGGTGCTGCACGCCTGGCCGCGCACGCGCATGGTGTTCCAGCGCTTCGAGGCCGGCGAGGCACTGCGCCCGAACCGGTTTCGCATCCTGGAGCCATTGATCGAACGCAAGCGGCAACGGCCGATCTGGGCGCTGGACCTGATCCTGCTGCCGCTGGTCGGTTTCGACGAGGTGGGGGGACGCCTGGGCATGGGCGGAGGCTTCTATGACCGCAGCCTGGCCTACCAGGGCCGGCGCAAGGCGTGGAAAAAACCACTGCTGCTGGGGCTGGCGCACGAATGCCAGAAAGTGGAGCGACTCAACCAGGCGAGCTGGGATGTACCGTTGCAAGGCACGGTCTCGGACCGTGGCTGGTACCTGGCGCCCAAGTGAGGCGCGCGAAGGGGAATCAGCGGTGCTGTTGCTGCGCCGGATCGACAGGCGCCTGCTGATAGGCGGCATCCAGCTTGCGTTCCCACAAACCTTGCGCGTAACCGGTGGTGACCACGCCCAGCCCGAAGATGAACGCCAGGATCCAGAGCAGGTCCGGTTTACGTTGTTTCATTGATTGCCCCCCAAGAACAACTGTCCAGGCTCGGCGGCTTTCTTGATGGCTGCCGGAGCGTATAGCTTAAAATCGGCGCATTTTCCGACAACATGAGCCGCCAGGCAAACGTTGACGCCAACCGACTGTCGGTTTCATGCAACGAGTTATTTCAAACTTTTTCAGGAGCAGCCTCCATGGCCTACTGGCTGATGAAATCCGAGCCCGACGAGCTTTCCATCGAAGCCCTGGCACGCCTGGGCAGCGCCCGCTGGGACGGGGTGCGCAACTACCAGGCGCGCAACTTCCTGCGGGCCATGAGCGTAGGCGACGAGTTCTTCTTCTACCACTCCAGTTGCCCGCAACCGGGTATCGCCGGTATCGCCCGAATCAGCACCGCCGCCTACCCGGACCCGACCGCCCTGGATCCGCGCAGCCACTACCACGACGCCAAGGCCAGCGCCGAGAAAAACCCATGGAGCGCAGTGGATGTCGAGCATGTGCGGACGTTCCGCCAGGTACTCGGCCTGGGCCTGCTCAAGCAGCAGGCGGCGCTCGAGGAACTGCCCCTGGTGCACAAAGGCAGCCGCCTGTCGGTGATGCCGGTGAGCGCCGAGCAATGGGCCGCGATTCTCGCGCTGAGCTGATTGTGCGGCTATTGTCAGGGGTTTGACCAATATCAACGCGCAAGGAAGCGCGTCGCGCCAGGATAAGGCGTGCCAGCCGCAGGATGCAGACCGATGAATCGAAAAGCCCCCAGAATCTTCGCCTCCGCCTTGGTATTGCTGTTGCTGGCGGCAGGCGGGCTGGGCTACTGGAAGTCCCTTCACGACCGCCTGCCCGAAGGCCTGAGCATGGGCAACGGGCGCCTCGAGTCCACCGAGGTGCAGATCGCCAGCAAGATCCCCGGACGCCTGGCCGAGGTGCTGGTCGACGAAGGCGACAAGGTCACCCGCGGCCAGTTGCTGGCGCGCATCGACACCCGCACGATGGAAGCCCAGCGCAGCCAGGCCGAGGCCGAAGTGCTGCGCGCCCGGGAGAACTACGCCGCTGCACAAGCCAGCGTGCAGTTGCGCCAGAGCGAGCTGTTGCTGGCCAGCCAGGAGCTTAAGCGGATTCGCGAGATCTACCAGCGCAAGTTCGCCAGCCAGCAGTTGCTCGACCAGCAGCAGGCCCGCTACGACACCGCCACCGCGGCCTTGGTCGCGGCCCGGGCCCAGCTGGCGGCGATCAAGGCCGCCATCGGCGCCGCCGAGGCCCAGGTCGCCCAGCTCACCAGCGAAATCGACGACAGCAGCCTGCGCGCGCCCATCGACGGCATCATCCAACTGCGCCTGGCAGAGCCCGGCGAAGTACTCGGCGCAGGCGGCCGGGTGCTGATGCTGATCGACCCCAGCGACCAGTACATGAACCTCTACCTGCCCGCCGCCACCACCGGCCGGTTGACCGTCGGCGACCAGGCGCGGATCGTGCTCGACGCCCTGCCGGACAAGGCCCTGCCGGCCAAGGTGGCGTTCGTCGCGGCCAAGGCGCAGTTCACCCCGAAGCAGGTCGAGACCCGCGATGAGCGGCAAAAACTGGTGTTCCGGGTCAAGCTGCGCCTGACCGAACCGAGCGCCGTGCCCCAGGCCAAGCCGGGCATGCCCGGCGCCGGGTACGTGCGCACCGCCGACGTGGGCTGGCCGGCCAACCTGCAATGAACGCGGCGATCGCCCTGCGGGCCGAAGGGGTCAGCCACCGCTATGGCGACCTGCAGGCCCTGCACAGCCTCGCGTTCAGCCTGCCGGCCGGGACCCGCTGCGGCCTGATCGGCCCGGATGGCGCCGGCAAGTCGACCCTGCTCGGGCTGATCGCCGGGGTCAAGCGCCTGCAACAGGGCGAGTTGCAGGTACTCGGCGGCTCGATCCGCCAACGCCGCCACCGCACCGCGCTGTATCCCAAGGTCGCCTTCATGCCCCAGGGCCTGGGCAACAACCTGTACCCGGAGTTGTCGATCCGCGAAAACATCCGTTTCTTCGCCACTCTGTTCGGCCTGGGCCGCGCCGAATGCGAGCAGCGCATGACCAGCCTGCTGCGCGCCACCGACCTGGAGCGCTTCGCCGAACGCCCGGCAGGCAAGCTCTCGGGCGGCATGAAGCAGAAACTGGGGTTGTGCTGCGCGCTGATCCACGAACCGGACCTGCTTATCCTCGACGAGCCGACCACCGGCGTCGATCCACTGTCACGGCGGCGCTTCTGGGAGCTGGTCGAGCAGGTGCGCGCCCAGCGCCCGCAACTGACCCTGCTGGTGGCCACCGCCTACATGGAGGAGGCCGAGCAGTTCGAGCATTGCCTGATGCTCGACGCTGGCCGCCTGCTGGCCGCCGGCCTCAGCCGCGAACTGGCGGCGATTACGCCCAGCGGCAAGCTGGACGACGCCTTCACCCACTTCCAGGGCGCCGGACGACCACAGCCCGAGCCCTTGCGCATCCCGCCACGCCAGGCCGACGGCGGGCCGATTGCCATCGAGGCCCACGACCTGACCCTGCGTTTCGGCGACTTCACCGCGGTGAACAAGGTCAGCTTCGCCATCGG
Source organism: Pseudomonas sp. P110(2024) (assembly GCF_057480795.1). Taxonomy (NCBI): domain Bacteria; kingdom Pseudomonadati; phylum Pseudomonadota; class Gammaproteobacteria; order Pseudomonadales; family Pseudomonadaceae; genus Pseudomonas; species Pseudomonas sp. P110(2024). Next base: position 374,868 of record NZ_JBLIYT010000003.1, on the reverse strand, counting down.
CCGCGGCGAGATCTTCGGTTTCCTCGGCTCCAACGGCTGCGGCAAGACCACCACCATGAAGGTGCTCACCGGCCTGATGCCGGCCAGCGAGGGCAGCGCCAGTCTGCTTGGCCGCCCGGTGGATGCTGGCGACCTGGCCACGCGCAAGCGGGTCGGCTTCATGTCCCAGAGCTATTCGCTGTATGGCGAGTTGAGCGCCCGGCAGAACCTCGAACTGCACGCTCGCCTGTTCGACCTGGCCAAGGCCGACAGCGCGCCGCGCATCGCCGAGCTCATCGAACGCTTCGACTTAGGCGCCATCGCCGACCAGCCGTCCGGCGCCCTGCCCCTGGGCCTGCGCCAGCGCCTGTCGCTGGCCGTGGCGGTATTGCACCGCCCGGAAGTGCTGATCCTCGACGAGCCGACCTCGGGTGTCGACCCGGCGGCCCGCGACGACTTCTGGCGCCTGCTGGTGGAGTTGTCCCGCGAGCAGGGCGTGACCATCTTCCTGTCCACCCATTTCATGAACGAAGCCCTGCGCTGCGACCGCATCTCGCTGATGCACGCCGGCCGGGTGCTGGCCTGCGACACCCCACGGGCCCTGCAAGTCAGGTTCGGTGGCGACACCCTGGAAGACGCGTTCGTGCGTTGTCTCGAACAGGCCCAGGAGGCGCCCCCCCAGACACAAGCCGACACCACGCTGGATCAGGCCGCTGCCCCAGCGCCCGCCCTGCGCCAGGCCTTCAGTCTGCGTCGCCTGCTGGCCGTAGCCAGCCGCGAAGGCAAAGAGCTGCTGCGCGACAAGGTGCGTCTGGCCTTCGCCCTGGCAGGGGCGTTGTTCATGATGGTGATCTTCGGCTATGGCATTTCGCTGGATGTGGAGAACCTCGCCTTCGCCGTGTACGACCAGGACCAGAGCCCGCAGAGCCGCGCCTACCTCGAGGCCTTCCGGGGCTCGCGCTATTTCGCCGAACAGGCGCCGATCCGCGATGCCCGCCAGTTGCACCAGCGCCTGCAACGCTCGGAGATCAAGCTGGCCCTGGAGATCCCGCCGGGCTTTGGTCGCGACCTGCATGCCGGGCGCCAGCCGGTGGTGGCCGCGTGGCTCGATGGCGGCATGCCGTTCCGTGCCGAGACCAGCCGCAACTACGTCGAGGCCGTGCACCAGGCCAACCTGGAGCAGCTGGCCGCCCTCGGCCCGCACCCGGTGGCGCGCCAGCAGCCGGTACGCCTGGAGACACGCTTTCGCTACAACCAGGACGTGGTCAGCGTGAACGCCATCGGCCCCGGCGTCATGGCGCTGATCCTGGCCTTCATCCCGGCCATGCTCACCGCGCTGGGCATCGTGCGGGAAAAGGAACTGGGCTCGATCACCAATTTCTACGCCACCCCGCTGACCCGCCTGGAGTTCCTGCTCGGCAAGCAGGCGCCCTACCTTGCGGTGAGCCTGGTCAACCTGGCGCTGCTGGTGGCGATGAACCGCTGGCTGTTCGGCGTGCCGCTCAAGGGCAGCCCGCTGGCCCTGGCCTGCGGCGGCCTGGCCTACCTGCTGGCGACCACCAGCCTGGGCCTGCTGATCTCGGCATTCACCCGCACGCAGATCGCGGCGATCCTCGGCACCATGATCATCACCAGCCTGCCTACCATCCAGTTCTCCGGCCTGATCGTGCCACGCTCGTCGCTGGACGGCGCGGCGGCGCTGATGGGCCAGTTGTTCCCGGCCGGCTACTTCCTCGACATCGCCGTCGGCACCTTCACCAAGGCCTTGGGCCTGCGCGAGCTGTGGCCGCAGTGCCTGGCACTGCTGGGCTTCTTCGCCGCCTTCACCGGGCTGAGCCTGGCCATGCTGAAAAAACAGGAGGCCTGAGATGAGCCGCCTCTCCCACACCCTGCGCCTGGGCCTGAAGGAACTCACCAGCCTGCGCCACGACAGCGTGTTGCTGCTGTTCCTGCTGTACGCCTTCAGCGTGGCGATCTACATGCCCGCCGCCGGCTCCGTGATCGGCGTGCACAACGCCAGTGTCGCGGTGGTCGATGAAGATCACAGCGCCGTCTCGCGCAAGCTCGCCGAGTCGCTGCAGCCGCCCGAATTCCAGCCCGCCGTAGCACTACCGGCAAATCGGCTGGACCAGGCCATGGACAGCGGGCAATACACCTTCGTGATCAATGTGCCGGTGAACTTCCAGGCCGACCTGCTGGCCGGGCGCTCACCAGAGCTGCAGGTCGACGTCGATGCCACGGCCATGAGCCAGGCCTTCATGGGGGCCGGCTACATCGGCCGGATCTTCGAACGCGAGCTGCTTGAATACGCAGGGCGCAGCACCAGCAGCCCGGCCCTGCTCAACCCGAAGGCGCTGTTCAACCCCAACCTCGAAGGCGGCTGGTTCCTGGCGGTGATCCAGATCGTCAACAACATCACCATCCTGGCCATCATCCTCACCGGCACCGCGTTGCTGCGCGAACGCGAGCACGGCACCCTCGACCACCTGCTGGTGCTGCCGTTGACGGCGCTCGAGATCATGCTGGCGAAGATCGCCAGCAACGCCCTGGTGGTGGTGGCCTGTACCTGGATTTCGCTGGAAGTGGTGGTCAAGGGCGCCCTGGGCGTGCCGCTGGCGGGCTCGATGGGGCTGTTTTTGGGGGTGACCGCGCTGTATCTGTTCGCCAGCACGGCACTGGGCATCTTCCTCGCCACCCTGGCGCGCTCGACGCCGCAGTTCGGCCTGCTGGCGATTCCGGTGATCATCCCGATGCTGCTGCTGTCGGGGGGCAGCACGCCGCTGGACAGCATGCCGCAGTGGCTGCAGTGGGTCATGCAGGGCTCGCCCTCGACCCACTTCGTCAGCCTCGGCGCGGCGATCCTGTTCCGCGACGCCGGGCTGAGCGTGGTGTGGCCGGATGTGGCGGCCCTGGCCGCGATCGGCCTGGTATTCTTCGGCGTGGCTTTGGCGCGCTTTCGCCGCAGCCTCGCCGCCTGATCACTGCACGATCAGGTTGTTGAACAGCAGGTCCTCGACGATCGGCTTGCCCTCTTCGGACTCCATCACCTGCTGCACCTGCTTCAGGGCTTCCTGGCGCAGTTTTTCCTTGGCCTCGACGTTGCTCATGTTGTCCACGCCCTGCTGGGTGAACAGCGCCACCAGCTGGTTGCGGATCAGTGGCTCGTGGTGCTTGACCGCAGCGGCGGCGGCATCGCCGGTCACGCGCAGGGCGACATCGGCCTTGTACACGCGCAGCTTGGGGCCGCCGTCGAGGGCGTAGTTGCCGACGAAGGGCGGGCTGAGGCTGATGTAGGCGACCTTGGGCTCGCCTTCCTTTTCCTCGGCCATCGCCGCCACTGGCAGCATCAAGGCCAGCACCATCAAGATCCACGCTTTCACGAATTCGCTCCTCAATACAGTTGGCGCCAGCTTACCCAGCGCGCCGGCCAAACCCAAGCCCGGGCTTATGCCGGCTCATCAGGGCCGGCCATGCTCGTTGACCCTCGGGACGGCCCTCCTACACTTATCGGCCACCACACGCAAAGGAATAGCCCTGATGAAAGCCTTGTTGTGCAAAGCCCTGGGCCCGGCGCGGGACCTGGTCCTGGAAGAGGTCGCCAGCCCCACGCCCAAGAAGAACGAGATCCTCCTCGACGTGCACGCCGCAGGGGTCAACTTCCCCGACACCCTGATCATCGAGGGCAAGTACCAGTTCCAGCCGCCGCTGCCGTTCGCCCCAGGTGGCGAGGCGGCCGGCGTGGTGGCCGCGGTCGGCGAGAAGGCCGGCGCGTTCAAGGTCGGCGACCGGGTCATGGCCCTGACCGGCTGGGGCGCCTTCGCCGAGCAGGTGGCGGTGCCGTTCTACAACGTGCTGCCGATCCCGGCGGGCATGGACTTCACCACCGCCGCCGCGTTCGGCATGACCTACGGCACCTCGATGCACGCGCTGACCCAACGCGGCCAGCTCAAGGCCGGCGAAACCCTGCTGGTGCTCGGCGCCTCGGGCGGCGTGGGGCTGGCGGCGGTGGAGATCGGCAAGGCCCTGGGCGCGCGGGTGATCGCCGCGGCCAGCAGCGCCGAGAAACTGGCGATCGCCCAGGCCGCCGGGGCCGACGAACTGATCGACTACAGCCAGGCCAGCCTCAAGGACGAGATCAAGCGCCTGACCGGCGGCCAGGGCGTGGATGTGATCTACGACCCGGTCGGCGGCGCGCTGTTCGACCAGGCCGTACGCGGGCTGGCGTGGAACGGGCGGTTGCTGGTGGTGGGCTTTGCCAGCGGCACGATCCCGCAACTGCCGGTAAACCTGACCCTGCTCAAGGGCGCGGCGGTGCTCGGTGTGTTCTGGGGCGCCTTCGCCCAGCGCCAGCCGGAAGACAACGCGGCCAACTTCCGCCAGCTGTTCGCCTGGCACGCCGAAGGCAAGTTGAAGCCGCTGGTGTCGCAGACCTTTGCACTGGCCGAGGGTGGCGCGGCGATCGAACGCCTGGCGCAGCGCCAGGCGGTGGGCAAGCTGGTGGTGATGATCCCGCGCTGACCGCTCAGGTCTCATCGCCTGCAAGCCGGCTCCCACAGTTTTACGCCGCGGTCATGGGAGCCGGCTTGCCGGCGACAGGGCCGACCCTGCAGTTCTTCTATTCATATTCCTAAACGGTAGTTCATAAACTTTTTCTAAACGAATAGGGTATATCGACCGGACCACCGGACCAGCAAACGTCTGTCGCCATCAGCTGAGGCGACGCTTTCAACTTTGTGAGGTTAGGAATGGTCAGGATCACAATCACCCCAGTGCATAACGCCAGGGCATTGAGTGCAGCCAAGGAGCGGTACTGATGTCCAGCCAACCAACTACCCGATTCCACAGCGATCTCGACAGCTCGCCGCTGCTGCTGCCGGCCACGGTGTTGCGCAACGACGAAGAGGCCCTGCAGGCTGCCCGTGAGCTGGCCGAGGTGGCCCGCCAGCAGGCCGCCAAGCGTGACCAGCAGCGCAAGCTGCCTTGGGCCGAGATCGAACAGTTCACCCGCAGCGGCCTGGGCAGCATCAGCGTGCCCAAGGCCTTCGGCGGCCCCGAGGTGTCCTTCGCCACCATCGCCGAAGTGTTCCGCCTGATCAGTGCCGCCGACCCGGCGCTGGGGCAGATTCCGCAGAACCAGTTCGGCATCCTGCAACTGGTCCGCCTGACCGCCACCCAGGCCCAGCAGGCAGTGATCTTCCGCTCGGTGCTTGACGGCTGGCGCATCGGCAATGCCGGCCCCGAGCGCGGGACCAAGGACACCCTGACGCTCAAGGCGCGCCTCACCCGTGACGGCGACGGCTATCGCATCAGCGGCGAGAAGTTCTATTCCACCGGTGCCTTGTACGCCCATTGGGTGGCGGTCAAGGCGCTGGACGACGATGGCCGCCAGCGCCTGGCGTTCGTCCGTCGCGGCAGTCCGGGGCTGCGTATCGTCGACGACTGGTCCGGCTTCGGCCAGCGCACCACAGCCAGCGGTACCGTGCTGCTCGACCAGGTACCGGTGGACACCGACCTGGTGGTGGACAACTGGCGCCTGCGTGAGGAGCCCAGCATCCAGGGCGCCGCCTCGCAGCTGATCCAGGCAGCCATCGACGCCGGCATCGCCGAAGCGGCCATCGAGGACACGATCCAGTTCGTTCGGGAGAAGTCCCGGCCGTGGATCGAAGCCAAGGTCGAACGCAACAGCGACGACCCCTATGTGATCGCCGACATCGGTCGCCTGAAGCTCGAGCTGCACGCCGCCGAGGCCCTGCTGCGCAAGGCCGCCAAGGTGCTCGACGAAGTGAACGCCGGCGTGATCGATGCCGCCGCCGCGGCCCGTGCCTCGATTGCCGTGGCCGAAGCAAAGGTGCTCACCACCGAGATCTCGCTGCAGGCCAGCGAGAAGCTGTTCGAGCTGGCCGGCAGCCGCGCCAGCCTGGCCGAGTTCAATCTCGACCGGCATTGGCGCAACGCCCGGGTCCACACCCTGCACGACCCGGTGCGCTGGAAGTACCACGCCGTCGGCGCCTACCACCTCAACGGCACCCTGCCTGCCCGCCATTCCTGGATCTGATTCAAGGCCCAGGGGCTGCGGTGCAGCCCTTTCGCCGGCAAGCCGGCTCCCACTAGGACGTCAGTGAACGCTCACTGTGGGAGCCGGCTTGCCGGCGAAAGAGCCGCACAGCGGCTCCAAGTGCCCGGAGAGCAAAATGACTGCATCCATCATCACCACCGACGCCCAGGCCATGGCCGTCGCCGACGAACTCGCCCAACACCTGCGCCAGGACAGCGCCCTGCGCGACCGCGAGCGCCGCTTGCCCCATGCCGAACTCGAACGTTTCGTGCAGTCCGGCCTTTGGGGCATCAGCGTGCCCAAGGCCTTCGGCGGCGCCGGGGTGTCCAATGTCACCCTGGCCAAGGTCATCGCCCGCATCGCCCAGGCCGACGCCTCGCTCGGGCAGATCCCGCAGAACCACTTCTACGCCCTGGAAGTGCTGCGGGTGAATGGCAGCCCCGAACAACAGCGACGTCTCTACGCCGAAGTGCTCGCCGGCCGCCGTTTCGGCAACGCCCTGGCCGAGCTCGGCACCAAGAACGCCCACGAGCGCACCACCCGCCTGAGCCGCGATGGCGACCATTTCCGTATCGACGGCCGCAAGTTCTACTGCACCGGCGCGATCTACGCCCAGCGCATCCCGACCCTGGTGATCGACGACCAGGATGTGTCGCACCTGGCCTTCGTGCCCGCCGACAGCCAGGGCATCGAGGTGATCGACGACTGGAGCGGCTTCGGCCAGCGCACCACCGGCAGCGGCTCGGTGGTGTTCAACCACGTGGCGGTCCGCGCCGAGGACGTGGTGCCGTTCCAGAGCGCCTTCGAACGCCCGACCACGGTCGGCCCGCTGGCGCAGATCCTCCATGCCGCCATCGACACCGGCATCGCCCGCGCCGCCTACGAGGATGCCCTGCACTTCGTGCGCACCCGCAGCCGACCATGGATCGACTCCGGCCTCGACAAGGCCAGCGACGACCCGCTGACCCTGAAGAGCTTCGGCCACCTGGCGATCCGCCTTCACGCCACCGAGGCGCTGCTCGAGCGCGCCGGCGAAATCCTCGACATCGCCCAGGCCGACAGCAACGCCGAGACCCTGGCCGCCGCCTCCATCGCCGTGGCCGAGGCCCGGGCGATCAGCACCGAGATCTCCCTGGCCGCCGGCACCACGCTGTTCGAGCTGGCCGGCAGCCAGGCCACCCTGGCCGAGCACAACCTCGACCGCCACTGGCGCAACGCCCGGGTGCACACCCTGCATGACCCGGTGCGCTGGAAGTACCACGCCATCGGCAACTACTACCTCAACGACGAGAAGCCGCCGCGCCGGGGGACCATCTGATGGCGAAGCAGATCCTGCTCAATGCCTTCAACATGAACTGCATCGGGCACATCAACCACGGTTTGTGGACCCACCCACGGGACACTTCGACCCAGTACAAGACCCTCGACTACTGGACCGACCTGGCTCGCCTGCTGGAGCGGGGACTGTTCGACGGGCTGTTCATTGCCGATATCGTCGGCACCTACGATGTCTATGGCCAGTCGCTGGACGTGACGCTCAAGGAGTCGATCCAGCTGCCGGTCAACGACCCGCTGCTGCTGGTCTCGGCCATGGCGGCGGTGACCAGGCACCTGGGCTTCGGCCTCACCGCCAACCTGACCTACGAGGCGCCGTACCTGTTCGCCCGACGCCTTTCCACCCTCGACCACCTGAGCAATGGCCGGGTCGGCTGGAACATCGTCACCGGCTACCTCGACAGCGCCGCCCGGGCCATGGGCCTGGAGCAGCAACCCGAGCACGACCGCCGCTACGATCAGGCCGACGAGTACCTGCAGGTGCTGTACAAGCTGCTCGAAGGCAGCTGGGCCGACGATGCCGTGGTCGCCGACCGCGAGCAGCGGGTCTATGCCCGCCCTGACAGGGTGCGCAAGGTCGAGCACCACGGCGAGTTCTACAAGGTCGAGGGCTACCACCTGTGCGAACCCTCGCCGCAGCGCACGCCGGTGCTGTTCCAGGCCGGCAGCTCGCCGCGCGGGCTGGCCTTCGCCGGCAACCATGCCGAGTGCGTGTTCATCAGCGGCCAGGACAAGGCCGCCACCCGCGCCCAGGTCGACAAGGTGCGCGCCGCGGCCAAGGCGGCCGGGCGCGATCCGCAGGCGGTCAAGGTGTTCATGGGCATCACCGTGATCGTCGCGCCGACCGAGGCGCAGGCGCAGGCCAAGCACGCCGAGTACCTGCGCTACGCCAGCGCCGAGGCCGGGGTCGCGCACTTTGCCAGTTCCACCGGTATCGACTTCTCGCGCTACGAACTGGACGAGCCCATCGGCTTCGCCAAGGGCAACGCCATCCAGTCCGCCACCCGCCAGTTGCAGGAAAGCGCCTGGACCCGCCGCCGCCTGCTCGAGCAGCACGCCCTGGGCGGTCGCTACGTGACCCTGGTCGGCGACGCCGAGCAGGTGGCCGAGCAACTGATCGCCTGGATCGACGAGACCGGCCTGGACGGTTTCAACCTGACCCGCACCGTCACCCCGGAAAGCTACGAGGACTTCATCGAACTGGTGGTCCCCGCCCTGCAACACCGCGGTCGCTACAAGACCGCCTACGCCGAGGGCACCCTGCGCGAGAAGCTGTTCGCCAGCAGCCAGCCGCATCTGCCCGCCGGACACCCCGGCGCCCGCTACCGCAACACCCCCGACCCTGCCCCGACTGGAGCCCTGCACCATGCTTGAGAAACTGTTCCGGCCCATCGCGGCCATTGCCCTGGGCCTCGGCCTGTCCGCCGCCGCCTTGGCCGCCGAACCGCTGAAGATCGGCACCACCGCCGCCTTCGCCATCCCCCTGGAGGCAGCGGTGGAAGAGGCCCAGAAACAGGGCCTGGAAGTGAAGCTGATCGAGTTCAGCGACTGGATCGCGCCCAATGTCAGCCTCAACAGCGGCGATATCGACGTGAACTACTTCCAGCACATCCCGTTCCTGGAAAACGCCAAGGCCGCCGCCGGCTTCGACCTGGTCCCGTACGCGCCGGGGATCATCAACAACGTTGGCCTGTACTCGAAAAAGTACAAAAGCTTCACCGAGCTGCCCGAAGGCGCCAGCGTGGCCATCGCCAACGACCCGATCAACAGTGGCCGTGGCCTGCAATTGCTGGCCAAGGCCGGGCTGATCACCCTCAAGCCGGGCGTGGGCTACAAGGCCACCGAGGACGACATCGTCGCCAACCCGAAGAAGATCCGGATTCTCCAGGTCGAAGCCGTGCAACTGGTACGCGCCTATGACGACGCCGACCTGGTCCAGGGCTACCCGGCCTACATCCGCCTGGCCAACAGCTTCGACGCCACCTCGGCGCTGCTGTTCGACGGCCTGGAGAACAAGGAGTACGTGATCCAGTTCGTCATCCGCCCGCAGGAGAAGAACGACCCGCGCCTGGCCAAGTTCGTCGATATCTACCAACACTCGCCGGTCGTGCGCGCCGCCCTGGACAAGGCCCATGGCAAGCTCTACCAGGCCGGCTGGGAAGGCTGACATGGCCCAGGCCAGCGCCCTCAGGGCGCCCGTCCCGCCCGCCGAACCGTTCAAGGCCGAGGAAACCGCCCTGCGCCCGGAGGTGAACCAGGCGCACATCCGCTTCATCGGCCTGGGCAAGACCTATCCGGGCCAGGGCCAGCCGGCGCTGCAAGACATCGACCTGAACATTCGCCGGGGCGAGATCTTCGGCATCATCGGCCGCAGTGGCGCCGGCAAGTCCTCGCTGCTGCGCACCATCAATCGCCTTGAACAGCCCAGCCAGGGCCGGGTGCTGATCGACCAGGTGGATATCGCGCCGTTCGACGAGGACCGTCTGGTGGCGCTGCGCCGGCGCATCGGCATGATCTTCCAGCACTTCAACCTGATGTCGGCCAAGACCGTATGGCAGAACGTCGAGCTGCCGCTGAAGGTGGCCGGGTGGACAAGGCCGAGCGCCAGCGCAAGGTGCGCGAGCTGCTGGCACTGGTCGGCCTGGAGGAAAAGCATCATGTCTATCCGGCGCAATTGTCCGGCGGGCAGAAGCAGCGCGTCGGCATCGCCCGGGCGCTGGTGCATGACCCCGAGATCCTGCTGTGCGACGAGGCCACCTCGGCGCTGGACCCGGAAACCACCGCCTCGATCCTCGAACTGCTGCGCGACATCAACCGGCGCCTGGGCCTGACCGTGGTGCTGATCACCCACGAGATGGCGGTGATCCGCGACATCTGCCAGCACGTGGTGGTGCTCGAACGGGGCGAGATCGTCGAGCAGGGCGAGGTCTGGCAGGTGTTCGGCGCGCCACGCCACGACGTCACCCGCACCCTGCTCGCACCGCTGCAGACCAAGCTGCCGGCAGCCTTGCAGGCCAGCCTGCGCGCCCAGCCGGTCAGCCGCGACGCGGCCGTGGTGCTCAAGCTCGACCTGCTCGGCGAGCCGGAACTGAGCGCCCTGTTCAACGACCTGGGCGGACGCGTGCGGCTGCTCCAGGGCGGCGTCGAGACCATCGGCGAGCAGGCCCTGGGGCAGTTGATCCTGTCCGTGCGCGGCTCGTCGCTGGACACCCATCAATTGCTCGAACGCGCCCGCCGCTGGGCCGCGGATGTGGAGGTACTCGGCCATGTGGATTGATCGCCTGCTGCAAGGCCTGTTCGACACCCTGCTGATGGTCGGCGTGTCCTCGCTGGTCGCGCTGCTGGTCGGGGTGCCGATGGCGGTGCTGCTGGTCACCAGCGACAAGGGCGGGATCTTCGAGGCCCCGGCGCTGAACCGGGTGCTGGGCGCCATCGTCAACCTGTTCCGCTCGATTCCGTTCCTGATCCTGATGGTCGCGCTGATCCCCTTCACCCGCCTGGTGGTCGGCACCACCTATGGCGTGTGGGCGGCCGTGGTGCCGCTGACCATCGCCGCCACGCCGTTCTTCGCGCGGATCGCCGAGGTCAGCCTGCGCGAGGTCGACCACGGCCTGATCGAAGCCGCCCAGGCCATGGGCTGCCGGCGCTGGCACATCGTCTGGCACGTGCTGTTGCCCGAGGCCCTGCCGGGCATCGTCGGCGGCTTCACCATCACCCTGGTGACGCTGATCAACTCGTCGGCCATGGCCGGAGCGATCGGCGCCGGTGGCCTGGGGGATATTGCCTACAGGTATGGATACCAACGCTTCGACAGCCAGATCATGCTGACCGTGATCGTGATGCTTGTGGCATTGGTGGCGCTGATCCAGCTGGGCGGGGACCGTCTGGCCAAAGGGTTGAACAAACGTTGAAATATTATTGGTGTAGGAGCGGCCTTGTGTCGCGAAAGGGCCGCGAAGCGGCCCCAGGATTTCAGCGTTGATGCAAAGATCGCCGGGGCCGCATTGCGGCCCTTTCGCGACACAAGGCCGCTCCTACAACGGTATGCACATGGCTCAGCCCCAGTGCAGCTCCGCCGCCGGCACCGGCCGCCCGAACCAGTACCCCTGCCCCAGCTGGCATTGCTGCTCCAGCAGGAACCGCGCCTGCTCCGCCTGCTCTACCCCCTCGGCGTGCACCTGCATGCCCATGCTCCGCGCCAGGGCGATGATCACCCGCACGATGGCGATGTCGTCCTCGTCATGGGGCAGGCCCGCGACGAAGCCCTGGTCGATCTTGAGCTTCTGCACGGGCATTCGCTTGAGCCGCAGCAATGACGAGTACCCCGTGCCGAAGTCGTCGATGGCCAGTGTCACGCCCAGCTCGCGCAGGCGGTAAAGCTGCTCCAGGGCAACCTCGGGGTCTTCCATCACCGCGCTCTCGGTCACTTCGAGCTCGAGCAGCGCTGGGTCCAGCCCGGTGTCGTGCAATGCATCGGCCACCTGCCGGTACAGGTCGCGTTGGCTGAACAGGCGGCTGGAAATGTTCACCGCAACGAATGCCAACTGCCGTCCCTCGGTCTGCCACTGCACCATCTGCCGGCAGGCCTGGTGCAACATCCAGGCGTCGATCTCGGCGATCAGCCCGGTGCGTTCGGCGATAGGGATGAACTCACCGGGTGGGACCAGACCACGCTGCGGATGCTGCCAGCGCACCAGTGCCTCGACGCCTATCATCCGCGCGGTGAACAGGTCATGCACCGGTTGGAAGAACACCCGCAGCTCCTGCTGCTCCAGCGCTCGGCGCAACTCGCCGGCGGTTTCGACCCGCTGCTGGGCATGGGCGGTGAGCTCCTCGGTGTACAGCGCATAGCAGGCTCGGCCGTTGCTCTTGGCCTTGAACAGCGCCGAGTCGGCGTTGCGCAACAACTGCTCGGCACTCAGCGCGTCGCTGGGGAACAGGCTGATGCCGATGCTGGCACTGATGAACAGGCGATTGCCTTCGAAGCAGAACGGTTCCTTCAATCGCTCGATGATCGATTGCGCCAGCTTGCCGGCCTGGCCGACCTGCTGGCAGTTCTCGGCCAGCACGCCGAACTCGTCGCCGCCCAGCCGGGCCAGGGTCACGCCGCTGCCCAGCACCTCCCGCAGGCGCTCGCCGACCAGCTTGAGCAGTTGGTCGCCGATGGTGTGGCCAAGGCCATCGTTGATGCTCTGGAAATGGTCGAGGTCGAGCAGCAGCAGGGCACAGCCGCGCTTGTTGGCCTGGGCCGCGGCCATGGCCTGCATGGCGCGGTCGTTGAACAGCAGACGGTTGGGCAGGCCGGTCAGCGGGTCGTGATGGACGAGATAGGCCAGTTCTTCCTCGGTGTGCTTGATCGCGCTGATGTCGCTGAAGACCGCGACGTAATGGCTGAGCGCGCCACTGTCATCGCGAATGGCGCAGATCGTCTGCCATTGCGGGTAGATCTCCCCGCTTTTACGGCGGTTCCAGATCTCCCCGCTCCACTCGCCCTGCTCCGCCAGGGCGGCGTAGATCTGCTGGTAGAACGGCGCGCCATGCCGACCGGACTTGAACTTGCTCGGGCGCTGGCCGATGACTTCGTCCTGCTGGTAGCCGGTGATGCGCATGAAGGCCCGGTTGACGTGCACGATCAGGCCATTGCGGTCGGTCACCAGCACACCCTCCAGGGTGCTGTCGAACACCGCCGCAGCCATGCGCAGGCGCTCGCGGTCTTCACTGCGCAAGCGGGCGCCGATGCCGATGAAGTTCAGCAGGCGGGCACGGGAGACAAAGATCAGCAAGGCACTGAGCAGCACCCAGACCACCACGTTGATCTGCCGGCCCACGGTCAGCGCCAGCGGGTCGTCGGTCATGCCCTGCAGGACCAGCTCGGACAGCACCAGCCAGAGGATCGAAAGCACCACGTAGAGCCCGGCCATGCGCAAGGCGTCGCGAACGGAAACAGACATGTCGGGTGGATGAGCCCATGAAAAATGAAGGGGCATTATAAGGGCTGAAACACCCTGTGACCTCCTATCTAAAAGGGTGACTGGTTTTATTTCCCCGCCCAGGGATAATGCGAGCGCTGTTCCCCTGAGTTTTCGAGGGTCTTTCCCGTTATGTGGTACTACGGTCTACTCGACTTGTCGGCCTGGCAACTGGTCGCCGTCACCCTGCTGATGACCCACCTGACCATCGTCAGCGTCACCATCTACCTGCACCGCTACTCGGCGCACCGCGCCCTGGAGCTGAACGCGGGGCTCAAGCATTTCTTCCGTTTCTGGCTGTGGCTCACCACCGCGCAGAACACCCGCGAATGGACCGCCATCCACCGCAAGCACCACGCCAAGTGCGAAACCCCGGACGACCCGCACAGCCCCGTGCACAAGGGCCTGGGCACCGTGCTGCGCAAGGGTGCCGAGCTGTACCGTGAAGAGGCGCGTAACGAGGAAACGCTGCGCATCTACGGCAAGAACTGCCCGGACGACTGGATCGAGCGCAACCTCTACACCCGCTTCAAGCTCGGCGGCATCGCCCTGATGGCGGTCATCGACCTGCTGCTGTTCGGCACCATCGGCATCACCATCTGGGCGATCCAGATGATGTGGATCCCGTTCTGGGCCGCCGGCGTGGTCAACGGCCTGGGCCATGCCGTGGGCTACCGCAACTTCGAGTGCCGCGACGCCGCCACCAACCTGGTGCCGTGGGGCATCATCATTGGTGGGGAGGAGCTGCACAACAACCACCACACCTACCCCAACTCGGCGAAGCTGTCGGTGCGGCGCTGGGAATTCGACATGGGCTGGATGTGGATCCGTCTGCTGAGCCTGCTGCGCCTGGCCAAGGTCCAGCGTGTCGCGCCCATCGCCCATCGCGTGGAGGGCAAGGCGTCGCTGGACATGGACACCGCCATGGCCATCCTCAACAACCGCTTCCAGATCATGGCCCAGTACCGCAAGCTGGTGATCGGCCCGCTGGTCAAGCAAGAGCTGGACAAGGTCGACGCCTCGCTGCGCCACCGTTTCCGCCGTGCCAAGCGCCTGCTCTCGCGGGAAACCAGCCTGCTGCAGGACCGCCACCACGTGCGCATCGAGTCGATGCTGGCCCACAGCCAGGCTCTCAAGACCATCTACGAAAAGCGCCTGGCCCTGCAGCAGATCTGGGCGCGCACCAGCGCCAACGGCCACGATATGCTCGCCGCGATGAAGGATTGGGTACACGAGGCCGAGGCCAGTGGCATCCACTCGCTGCGTGACTTCGCCGCCCAGCTCAAGACCTACTCGCTGCGCCCCAATGGCGCCTGAGCACCGTTGATCGGCATGCCCCGCAACGGGGCGTGCCGACCGGAACTTCCCCCCCGCAAATCGACTCAAATCCGGCATATCGCCCGCGTGGCGGGCCGGACCGTGGCCGCACGCCCATCGTCGAGAAACGTTCCGTGCTCATGGCCAAAGACCTCCCACCCACACCTGCCGGCACTCCCCGCCCAGAAGCCGCCCAGACCCTGCTGGCCCTGCTCCATGCCCAAGGCGAAGTGGCTCGCCTAAGCGAACGCGAGCAGCTGTACAGCTCGCTGCTCGACAGCGTCAACGCCGTGCTCTGGGCCTTCGACTGGGAAACCCGTCAGGTGCTCTACGTCAGCCCCGCCTACGAGCGCATCTTTGGCCGCCCGGCCAGCCTGGTACTGGCCGACTACAACGAATGGCGCGACGCCATCTACCCGGACGACCTGGAGTACGCCGAACGCAGCCTTGCCCAGGTGCTGGTCAAGGGCACCGTCGAGGACCGCGAATACCGCATCCTCAATGCCGCCGGCGAGGTGCGCTGGCTCAGCGACAAGTGCTACATCAACCAGCAGCGCGAGGGCGACCAGCGGGTGATCATCGTCGGCATCGCCGAGGACATCACCGAAAAAAAACAGCTCGAAGGCGAGCTGCAACGCCTGGCCACCACCGATGTGCTGACCCAGAGCAGCAACCGCCGGCACTTCTTCGAGTGCGCCCAGCAGGCCTTCGACAGCGCACGCGAGGACGGCGCGCCGATGGCCTTCCTGCTGCTGGACATCGACGATTTCAAGCATATCAACGACACCTACGGCCACCAGGAAGGCGACCAGGTGCTACAGCGCATCGCCGACAGCGGCAAGGCCGTGCTGCGCCGTGGCGATCAGTTCGGACGAATCGGTGGCGAGGAGTTTGCGGCCGTGTTCCCCGGCTGCACCGCACAAGTGGCCGAGCAGATTGCCGAGCGTCTGCAGCGGGAGATCCAGCGGTTGAGCTTCAGCCATGGCGAGCACACCTACGGGGTTACCGTAAGCCAAGGGCTGACCGGGTTGCAGGATGAGGATGAAACGCTCGACAGCCTGTTCGCCCGGGCGGACGCCGCCATGTACCGTGCCAAGCGCCAGGGCAAGAACCAGATCGTTAAAGGCTGAAACGGATCACTTCGCGGCTGCGGCACTCCACTCGTAATCGATCAGCCCGCTACGTCTCAGGCCTGCTCCTCATCCCCCGCGGGATCAGCATCAATAGTCAGGGCAGCGATGGGAGCAACCTGCAGCTTGCTCTCGGCCGCTTCCGCCGCCAGACGCTCGGCCTCCTCCCGCGCCAGCGCTTCCGGGTCCACCTTGCGCAGCCG
The DNA here is from genome assembly GCF_057480795.1 of Pseudomonas sp. P110(2024). Taxonomy (NCBI): domain Bacteria; kingdom Pseudomonadati; phylum Pseudomonadota; class Gammaproteobacteria; order Pseudomonadales; family Pseudomonadaceae; genus Pseudomonas; species Pseudomonas sp. P110(2024). The sequence goes on along the minus strand of NZ_JBLIYT010000003.1, from coordinate 358,880 downwards.
CGACAGCTCCGGCAATCCAAGTTTTAGCAGGCGCGCCGTCTTGCTGCTGGCGACCTTCTCCAGCCCTTCGCTGGGCTTGAGCCGCGACAGCTGCCCGGCCAGGTTCATCGCCAGGATCTCCCGGGAGTAGACGCCGCCGCCCAGCTGGTACACCGCGGCGATCAGCTCGCGCAGGTCCAACGGCAGACGCCAGCGGGTGCGCAGTGCCGAGCCGAACGGCGCGCCGAACTCGTTGAGCGACAGCTCCACCTGGTCCTCGTCCAGCTCGCCACCGGCCAGGCGCCACTCCTGCAAGGTGCGCAGCACCGCCAGGTCACCCAGGCAGTGCAGCAGCCCCGCGCAGTAACAACGCGCTTCGTCCACCTCGAGCATGCGCGCCAATGTGCGGCCGTACTCGGCGGTGTGCAGCGACAGGTTCCAGTAATGGGTGGCGTGCCGCTCCAGCAGCGGGTCGGTCAAACGGGCGCTGCGCTTGAGCGTGAGGCCGAGGATGAGGTTCATGCTCTGGGTGCTGCCGAGCTTGTTCAGCGCCTGCAGCAGGGTCTGTACCGGCGCTTCACGGTGCAGGGCGGCACTGTTGGCGGCGGCGATGAGCACGCCGGTGATCTGTGGGTCGTTGCGCACCTCTTCCTCGAGCACCTTGAGGTTGAGGCCATGGGGGTTGAGGGCCCGCTTGACCGCCACCTGCACATCGGCAAACAGCGGGCCGCCGTCGGCGGTGGCCCGGCGCTGTTCCAGGTAGGCCGGCAGTCGCGCGCCGGGCTGCAACGGCGGTACCGGGCAGGCGATCTGCTCACCTACTGCCAGCAGCAGGTTCTCCAGGCGCTTGCGCAGGTTGTCCAGGTCAAGCGGCTTGCTCAGGTAGGCGGTCGGGTGCAACGGCAGCGCCTCGCGCACACTGGCGCTGTCGGTGCGGTCACTCATGAGGATGAACGGCAAACCGGGCTTGTCGCCCTTGGCGCGCACCTTGCGCAGCAGATCGAGGCCGTCGAACCCTGAGAGTTCACGGGCAGCGATGATCAGGTCGGGTTTGGCCGCCAGCGCACTCAGCGCCTCGGAACCATCGGCACAAACCTGCAGGCGGGCATCGCAGCGCACGCTAAGCAGCATTTCGCTGAGCATGTCGCGCACCCAGGGATCGCCTTCGGCAATCAGCACGCAGGGGGGGACGGGGTCGACAGCGCTCATGGGCTATTCTCCAGGCTATGACGCGCGATCCATCGCAGCTTCCACGGAATCCTCGTACAACCTTAGCGCCTGATACCGGCGAACGGCACAAAAAAAACCCGCCGAGGCGGGTTTTTTTCTAAAGCATGTCACATTCTTCAGGCCAGTTCGGCGAAGCACTCTTCGATGATGGCCAGGCCTTTGTCCAGCAGCGCGTCTTCGGCGGTCAGCGGAACCAGAATCCGCAGGACGTTGCCGTAAGTGCCGCAGGACAGCAGGATCAGGCCTTTGTCGCGCGCCTTGGCGACCACCTGGGCAACAGCGGCGGCGTTCGGGGTGTGGGTGCCTTTCTCAAAGACTTCCACCGCGATCATCGAGCCAAGACCACGGATATCGCCGATGATCGGGTGCTTCTTCTGGATTTCACGCAGGCCGGCGGTCAGGCGCTCGCCGACAGCCTTGCTGCGATCCAGCAGTTTCTCTTCCTCGAACACTTCGATTACGGCCAGGGCCGCGGCGCAGGCGATCGGCGAGCCGGCATAGGTGCCGCCAAGGCCGCCCGGGGCGATGGCGTCCATGTACTCGGCCTTGCCGCACACACCGGCCAGCGGGAAGCCGCCGGCGATCGACTTGGCGAAGGTGGTCAGGTCAGGCGCGACGCCCATCTGCTCCATGGCGAAGAAGGTGCCGGTGCGGCCAGCGCCGGTCTGTACTTCGTCGGCGATCAGCAGGATGCCGTGCTGGTCGCACAGGGCGCGCAGGCGCTTCATCAGCTCTTTCGGCGCCGGCAGGAAACCGCCTTCGCCTTGTACCGGCTCGAGGATGATCGCGGCGATGTCGCGTGGCTCGGCGTCGTTCTTGAAGATGCGCTCGACCGAGGCAATGGCGTCATCGACGCTGATGCCGTGCAGTTCGCTCGGGAACAGGGCGCGGAAGATGCCGCCTGGCATCAGGCCCATGCCGGCGGAGTACGGCACGACCTTGCCGGTCAGGCCCAGGGTCATCATGGTGCGGCCGTGGTAGCCGCCGGTGAAGGCGATCACGCCGGCACGGCCGGTGGCGGCACGGGCGATCTTCACGGCGTTTTCAACGGCTTCGGAGCCGGTGGTGACCAGCAGGGTCTTCTTGTCGAAGTTGCCTGGGACCAGCTTGTTGATCTTCTCGCACAGCTCGACGTAGGGCTCGTAGGCCAGCACCTGGAAGCAGGTGTGGCTGACCTTGGTCAGCTGCTCTTGCACGGCCGCGACCACTTTCGGATGCAGGTGGCCGGTGTTCAACACCGCGATGCCGCCGGCGAAGTCGATCAGTTCGCGGCCTTCGACGTCGATCACTGTCGAGTTCTTCGCGGTATCGACGAAGATCGGGTGAATCTGGCCAACGCCACGTGGGACGGCGGCGACACGGCGTTGCATCAGGGATTCGTTGGTCTTGCTCATAGTGCCCTCAATTGCGCCGGTTCTGCGGCGCTTTTATTCGGGGGTGGCTGGATGCAGGCGTGCACAGTATTCGTTGATCGACTGCCACACATGCCCTGGCCACCAGGTACCGCTATGTCAAAAAGGCCAGCGAGACGTCGCTCTCGCGCCCCGCTGGCAGAGGTAAAAGCGTTTACCTGGCAATCAGACGCTGATGCACAGGTATTTGATCTCGAGGTAGTCCTCGATACCGTACTTGGAACCTTCACGGCCCAGGCCCGAAGCCTTGATGCCGCCGAACGGCGCCACTTCGTTGGAGATCAGGCCGGTGTTGATACCCACCATGCCGTATTCCAGGGCCTCGGCGACGCGGAACACGCGGCTCATGTCGCGGGCGTAGAAGTACGAGGCCAGGCCGAACTCGGTGTCGTTGGACATGGCGATGACTTCGGCCTCGTCCTTGAAGCGGAACAGCGGCGCCAGCGGGCCGAAGGTCTCTTCCTTGGCGACGGCAGCGGTCTTCGGCACGTCGACCAGAATGGTCGGCTCGAAGAAGTTGCCTTCGATGATCTTGCCGCCGGACAGTACCTTGGCGCCCTTGGCGACGGCGTCCTCGATGTGCTCCTGGACCTTGGCGACAGCCTTGCCGTCGATCAGCGGGCCAGTGGTGGTGCCTTCTTCCAGGCCGTTGCCGATCTTCAGCTTGGCCACGGCGGCTTTGAGCTTCTCGGCGAAGGCGTCGTAGACGCCGTCCTGCACGTAGATACGGTTGGCACAGACGCAGGTTTGGCCATTGTTACGGTACTTGGAGATGATCGCGCCCTCGACCGCCTTGTCCAGGTCGGCGTCGTCGAACACGATGAAAGGCGCGTTGCCGCCCAGTTCCAGGGAAACCTTCTTGATGTCCTTGGCGCACTCTTCCATCAGCTGGCGGCCGATCTCGGTCGAGCCGGTGAAGGACAGCTTGCGCACCAGCGAGTTGCCGGTCAGCTCGGAGCCAACCTCGCCGGCGCTGCCGGTGATCACGCTCAGCACGCCAGCCGGGATGCCGGCACGGGTGGCCAGCTCGACCAGGGCCAGGGCGGAGTACGGGGTCTGCGAAGCGGGCTTGAGCACCATGGTGCAACCGGCGGCCAGGGCCGGGCCGGCTTTGCGGGTGATCATCGCGGCCGGGAAGTTCCACGGAGTGATGGCGGCGGTGACACCGATCGGCTGCTTGATGACGATCAGGCGTTTGTCCGGCTGGTGGCCTGGGATGACGTCGCCGTACACGCGCTTGGCTTCCTCGGCGAACCACTCGATGAACGAGGCGGCATAGGCGATCTCGCCCTTGGCCTCGGCCAGTGGCTTGCCCTGCTCGGTGGTCATCAGGCGGGCCAGGTCGTCCTGGTGCTCGATCATCAGCTCGAACCAGCGACGCAGCTTGCCGGCACGCTCTTTGGCAGTCAGTGCGCGCCAGGCCGGCAGGGCCTTGTCGGCGGCCTCGATGGCGCGGCGGGTCTCGGCGGCGCCCATCTTCGGCACGGTACCGATCACCTCTCCGGTGGCCGGGTTGGTCACCTTGATGGTCTGACCGCTGTCCGCATCCAGCCATTCACCGTTGATGAAGGCTTGCTGGCGGAACAACTGAGCGTCTTTGAGCTGCATGTCGGCTTCCCTTTACTGCGAATTATTGATTGTTGAAAAGGCGCCCCGAGAAGGGGGCGGCCGTCACAAATTCGTGCACCAGGGTGTTCGACGCCTGGGTGCCGAGCGTTTGAAATCTCAAACGGAATGCTAAGCGGGGGTTGGGGTGTTGGACAATAGGCTGTTCGAAAAAAAGAACGAATGGTTGAACACCCCCCTGGCAAACGGCCCAATCGCGGGGCAAGCCCGCTCCCACAAGGAGCGCAGGGTTCCTGTGGGAGCGGGCTTGCCCCGCGATTGGGCCGTAAGGGGTTAGACCATCGGTCAGAAGGAAGGGTCAGAACGCCTTGTCGAGATCGATCACCAGCGCCCGGTAGCCCACGCTGCCCGGCTGGCGACTGTGCACTTTCAGCTCCACCACCACCTCCTGGGTGCCGCGACGCACTTCATTGAGCACGCTGGTCGTCAGCTTCTCCGGTGTCAGGAAACTCACCGAAGCCGAGTAGATGAACTGGGTATCGGTCTGCGCCTGGTACGCCACCACCGAGGTGATCGGGCTGTACCACTCGTCACCGCGCTCCTTGCCGTACTGCCATACCTGCTCGACCGTGCCCTTGGCCTCGTCGATGCGGTACTCCACCGCCCGGCTGTAGTTGCCAGTCAGCCTAGTCGGGCCGAAGTCGCGGCCCCAGCCGTTGTCGAACACAGTCAGCGTGCCGTGCCCGGTCAGCCAGGCGGTGTGCTGGGTCCAGGACCACTCGAAGCCCTCGCCCACCGGTTTGAGCACTTTGTCCTGCAAACGTGCCGGCCAACCTTGCGGCGCGGCGAGGATCCACTTCACCTGTTTGTCGCGGCCGATCTTCACCACGCCCTGGTGCCGTGCTGAAACGATGATGCTGTCGTCATCGGCGTCGTAGTCGATGGCATTGACATGGGCCCAGTTGCGCCCGGTACCGACACCGGGAACGTCGCCGAACGGCAGGTCGCCTTCAGCCAATTCGTTGGCCAGCCGCTCATCCTGTTTCTGCACACCGTCCGGCAGCTGGATCGCGGCCTTGCCCAGGGTTTCCAGCAGCTCGCCGCGGTACGGATCGAGGATCTGGTTCAGGTCCCAGAAATCCAGCACGTCGCCAGCCTCGTTGACCTCGATGATATGGTCGCGGATCGAGCGCACGCGCTTGCCGTCCGGGCGACGGTAGTCGCTGGTGCCGACCCGCAGCAGGTAGCTGCCGTTCACCGTCTCGCGGATCTCGTGGGAGAAGTCGGCGAACTTGTCCGGCAGGTTGCGCTGCCACACCTTGCGCCCCAGCAGGTCGTACTTGGAGTAGGTCTGGCCCTGGCCCCAGATCAGCTTGCCGTCGCGGGTCTGGTGGAAGCCCATGGTGCCGCCCAGGCCGTCGCGATGGTTGGAATCATGGATCTGCTCGATATCCAGGTACCAGCGCACGTCACCGTTGCTGTCGGCGATCCAGTTGTTGCCCACCGAGTCCCACTCGGCGGCGCCGCCCAGGCCGTTCCACTTGAAGGCGCGCCCACCCGGGATCTCGGCCAGCAGGTGATTGAACAGGTACAGGCGCTTTTCGAAACCGGGGGCGACCTTGACCGGCTCTACCTCGGGCAGCGCGGCAGTCTGCTTGGCCACCACCGGCAGGCGCACCGCCGGGGCGTAGATTTCGTAACGTTCGCGGATGCGTTCGCCATCAAGCTTGTAACTCACCTCGACCTGGTTGACGTGGTCGGGGTACAGGCCGAACACCGGGATGCCGCCGTAGGTCCACAGCGAGCGGTCGGACACGTCGTAGACGATATCGACACCGCGCTCGCCGCGGCCCAGCACCCGCACATGGGCGGCACTCAAGGTACGCCCGCCATCACGGATGATCGCGGTCAGCGGCGCCAGCCGGTACGGGTTGACCACCACGTCGCCGAGCAGGGCTTGGTCGCGGTCGGGCACCTTGGCGGTGAGGCAGGCGCCTTCGGGCAGGTCATGCGGTTGGGTCTTGGCATTCATGGCAAAGCTCCTTGTGCTCAGAAGTCGTAACGGGCGGTGGCGCCCACGGTGCGCGGGGTGCCCAGCACGCCGGCATAGCCGCCGTTGGCGGAGTTCCACAGGCTGGTGAAGTAGGTCTTGTCGCCGGCGTTCTTCACCCACAGCGACAGGTCGAGCACGCCGTCGCCCTGGTCCAGGCGCACGCCGGTGGACAGGTTGACGATGGCGTAGCTGGGGATCTGGCCGTAGTCGGAATCGTCGATGGTGCCGACGGCCTTGGAGCGGAACGCGTAGCTGGCGGTGACGTAGGGCTCGATGCGTTCGCTGAGCTGCCACTTGTACTGGCCGTTGAGGTTGGCGATGTACTTGGAGGCGCCGACCACCTGGTGGCCGGACAGGTCGCAGGTGGCGGCGGGGTTGGCCAGGCTTACCTCGGGCGGGCACGGCGCGTCCTTGTAGTCGGTGTAGCGCACGTCGTTCCATGAGCCGTTGAAGTTCAGCGTCAGACCTCGGATCGGCAGGGCCGTGGCTTCGAACTCCAGGCCGCGAGAACGCACGCTGCCGGCGTTGGACAGGTACTGCACACGGTTGGCTTCGTCGTAGACGTTGGCCTGGTAGCCGTGCACCTCAGTCCAGAACAGGTTGGTGTTCAGCTGCAGGCGGTTGTCGAACAGGGTGCTCTTGAGCCCGAGTTCGGCGTTGTTGGCCCGCTCGGTACCCACCAACAGCGAATCGGTGCCCAAGCGTGGGGCGGCACCGACAGTCAGGTTGACACCCCCGGACTTCTCGCCGTGGGACAGGCTGGCATAACCCAACAGGTCATCGGTGAATCGGTAGCTCAGGCTGAGCAGCCCGGAGGGGGCGAAGCTGTATTGGTTAAGGTCACCAGAGTCGTACGCGCCCACCCGGCCCTGGCGGGCGGCCGCGGCCGCACCGGTGACGGCCGCGCCGCCGGACGGCGCATCGCGGGTCACCCAGGCGCTTTTCTCCTCGTAGGTGCCGCGTACCCCGGCGGTGAAGTCCAGGCGCTCGGTCAGGTGCCAGGTGCCCTGGGCGAACAGGGCGTAGCTGTCGGTGTCGATGTGGCCATTGCCGATGGTGTTCACGTTGGCCAGGGCGCCGGCCGGGGTCAGGTTCCAGATATCGGCCTGCGGCCCGTAGTAAGTGAACGATTTATTGTCCAGGTCCTGCTTGAAGTAGTACGCGCCCAGTACGTAGTCGAAGAAGCCGCCGGTGGGTGAGGCCAGCCGAAGCTCCTGCGAGTACTGCTTGTCCCGCACCGAAACCCCGGCACTGTAGAACACCGGCACGTTGAGGCCGTCGTCGTTGCGCGGGGTGAAGTCCCACCAGCGGTAGGCGCTGATCGAGGTGAGGGTGAAGTCGTTGGGCAGGGTCCAGTTGGCCTCTACCGAAGTGCCGCCCTGGAACACCTTGACCATCTGGTCGGCATCGAAGTTGACCTTGCGGTCCTTGCCCGACACCAGGGTGGCGCCAGCCTGGGCGGCCAGGCTTTCGTAGCGGTTCACGCCATTGATGGTCGGGCCGGTGCTGTAGAGGCTGAGGATGCCGTTGTCGGAGTCTTCTTCGTTGTACTCGCCGATCCAGCGCAGGTTGAAGGTTTCGCTGGGCTTGAACAGCAACTGGGTACGAAAGCCCTGGCGCTTGCCGCCATTGAGGTCGTGGCCGTTGTAGATGTTCTTCACATAGCCGTCGTCCTCGGTGTGGTAGGCGCTGATGCGCCCGGCGAGGGTGTCGGTCAGGGGGCCGGAGAAGCTGCCCTGGGTCTGCCAGTAGCCATCCTCGCCCAACGACGACTGCACGCTGCCTTCCTGGTGGAAGGTCGGCTTGCGGGTGGTGATGTTGAGCACCCCGGCAGTGGTGTTCTTGCCGAACAGCGTGCCTTGCGGCCCGCGCAGCACCTCCAGCTGCTCGACATCGAGCAGGTCGAACACCGCCATGCCCGGGCGCCCCAGGTAGACGTTGTCCAGATACACGCCGACGCTGCCTTCCAGGCCATCACTGGCCGGGTTGTTGCCCAGGCCGCGAATGGAAATACTCGACTGGCGGGCGTGCACATAGGCGACGTTGGTGCTCGGCACCAGCTGTTGCAGATCCTGCACGCGATAGATGCGCTGGGTCTCCAGGGTTTCGCTGCCCAGCACGCTGATCGGCGTGGGCACGCTCTGGGCGGTCTCCTCACGGCGCCGGGCATTGACAGTGACGGTGCCGAGCTTGGCCTCCTGCTCGACAGCTGGCGCAGCCGAGCGCGGCTCTTCGGCGAAGCTGTTGCCGGCGGCGGCCAGCAGCACGCCAGCGGCCAAGGGTTGCAGGGCGAATACCGACGCGCGCGCCGGCCAACGGGAAAGTCGGGACATGCAGATGCTCCTTGGAGGCACAGGCCCTGGCGAGCATTTCCGTTGGCGGAACCGAATCGCGATCAGACGGGCTTTATTCTTTTAAGAGATATAAATATTTGTATTTCATATTTTGTGGAATAAGTGACTCCCTTTATAAGGTTCCCAACCCTTCCCAGCAATTGCATTCCACCGAAAGTTTCCATGTAGAAAATGCATATCGACCTGCGCCAGCTCCGCCACTTCATCGCCCTTGTCGAGCACCGCAGCTTTGTCGCCGCGGCGGCGGCGGTGAACCTCTCGCAATCGGCCTTCAGCCGCAGCATCCAGACGCTGGAACACAACGTCGGCTGCCGCCTGGTCGATCGCGCCAGCAAGGAACTGGCGCCGACCCGCCAGGGCCTGCTGGTGCTGGAGCATTCACGGCGGCTGGTGCACGGGGCGCACAACCTGGTCAACGAGATCAACCAGTTCAACGGCGCCACCACCGGCGTGGTGCGCTTCGGCTCGGGGCCGGCCCCCGCCGGCGGGCTGGTGCCAAGGGCGGTGGCGCGGTTCGTCGCCGAGTACCCAGCGGCCCGCACCTGCTTCCAGGTGGACAACTGGCAGGCGCTGAACCGGCGGCTGATCGCCGAGGAGATCGAGTTCTTCGTCGCCGACACCCGCCAGTTCGAGGCCGACCCGGACTACCAGGTGCACAAGCTCAGGCCACAGCGCTGGCACTTCTGCTGTCGCCGGGAACATCCATTGACCGAGCTGGCCGAAGTGCGGGCGCGGGACCTGTTCGATTACCCGCTGGCCACCACCTTTCGCCCGCCGAACATCCGCAAGATCCTCAGTGACTTGAGCGGGCGGCAGGACTTTCTGCCCAGCGTGGAATGCGAGCATGGTTATGCGCTGCTCAATGTCGTGCTGCATTCGGACACCATCGGTATCGCCTGCAGCGCGAACCTGCGGCCCTATGACGGCCTGGTGGCCCTCAAGCTGGTGGATCTGGCGCCGGAGCAGGAGGAGACGTTCTATACCCGCTATGGGGTGGTGAGCCGGGTGGGGTATGGGTTGTCGGCGCTGGCGCAGGGGTTGGTGAGGCAGTTGATTGCCTGTGATAGCGAGTTGTAGCCGTAAGGGGCTGCTGTGCAGCCCTTTGGGACTGCGCTGTCGCGCAGGGAACTGCCCTCCTGTGGGAGCGGCCTTGCGTCGCGAAAGGGCCGCAAAGCGGCCCCAACGATCTCAGCCCTTGCGCGTGGTCCGACTCAATTGCCCATCCACCCCCACCGGCACCTCGCCAGCCAGGGTAACCCGGCGCACGATGCGCGGTTGGGTGCCGTAGTCATCCACCGCATAGTGCTGCGTCGCGCGGTTGTCCCAGATCGCCACGTCCCCCGTCTGCCAGCGCCAGCGCACGGTGTTTTCCAGGCGTGTCACATGCCCCTGCAGCAGCGCGAACAGATGCTGCGAGTCCGCCAGCGAATAGCCCTTGATGCGCTTGACGAAGTGCCCTAGCTGCAACGCCCGCTCGCCACTGATCGGATGCACCCGCACCACCGGGTGCTCGGTCTCGTACACCGTCGAGGTGAACACCTTGCGATAGCGCTCAAGCTTCGCCGGATCGACATCCGGCTTCACGCTGGCATAGTCGTATTCGTTGCTGTGCACCGCCCACAGCTTGTCGGCCAGTTCGCGCAGCGGCTCGGGCAGCTCCTGATAGGCTGCGGCGGTGTTGGCCCACACCGTGTCGCCACCGGCAGCCGGGGCCACCACACTGCGCAGGATAGAGGCCTTGGGGTAGGCGTCTACGAAGGTCACGTCGGTGTGCCAGGAGTTGGCCCGCTGGCCTTCTGCGCCATCGAGCTGCAGCAGGTAGCTGGTGCCATCGACCACCGGCACCGTGGGATGGGCGATCGGCTCGCCGAGCAACTGGGCGAAGGCCTCCTGCCCCACGTCGTCCAGGTGCTCCTGGGCCCGGAAGAAGATCACCTTGTGGCGCACCAATGCCGCCTGGATGGCATCGATGGTGGCCGGATCGAGGTCGGCGGACAGCTTGATGCCACGGATCTCGGCGCCGATGCGCCCGGCAACGGGGTGGATGTCGAGTTCCAGGGTTTGCGGCGCGGTGGCCAGTGCGGCGTTGCTCATGGTCGTGCTCCTCACGGTTGTTGTCGGGTCAGCGGGCGGCCTGGACGGCCTGGTCCTGCCGCTGGGCGGCATCGATGAAACGGGGTTCGATCCAGTCGGCCACCTGGAAGCCACGGCGGATCAGGCGCTCCTTGACGGCCAGGTCCACGCCCTGTTGCAGCAGGCCGACGAAACCGGCATCCAGGCGTGGGTCGAAGTAGTCAGCGAGGTTCTCCTCGGCCAGGTCGTCGCGCAGGATCGCCTTTGGCCAGTTGGCGGTGTTCGCCACCAGGTCCACATAGGCCTCGCGGTTACGTTCGTCGCGCAGCCACTTCACCGCCTGCTCCTGGGCGTTGACCACCCGCTGTACCAGGTCGGGGTGCTGGCGGATGAACTCGCCGGTACCCAGCAGCACCGCCTGGGTGCTGCCGGCGCCTTTCAGGTCCCGGGAGTTGACCGGGAGCTCGACCAGCCCTCGCTCGCGCAGCGACAGCAGGCTGGACAGGCCCCAGGTGGCGTCGATCTGCTTGGCGGCCAGGGCGGCGTTGGCCGCGTTGAAATCGAGGTTGATGACTTTCAGCTCACGTTCGGACAGCCCCTGGCTGGCCAGGGCGCTGGCGAACGACAGCTGGTTGGCGGTGCCGCGGAACACCGCCACGCGCTTGCCCTTGAGGTCCTGCAGGCTGTGGATGCCCGAGCCCGGCACCACGCCGAGGTAGCTCTTCACCCCACGCACCCCGGCCGACAACACGCGGGTGTCGAGGCCGTTGGCCTTGCCGATGATCGCGGCCAGGTCGCCCAGGTAGGCGAAGTCCGCCTGGCCGTTGGCCAGGGCCTCGTTGACCACGGGGCCGGCGCCCTTGAAGAAGCGCCAGTCGATACGGATGCCGTCCTTGGCGAACTCTTTCTCCAGCAGTTGCTGGTCGCGCAGCACATCCACCACGCCGCCGGCGCTGGGCTTGCTGCCGGCGCTGAGGTCGGGCACGGCGATACGGATCACATCCGGCTGGGCGGCATGGGCTGCCACGGGCAGGGCGCTCAACAAGGCGGCGAGTAACGGGCTGAGCAGATGGCGGAAGGCGGTTTTCATGGCAAGGCTCCTTGGCAGGCTGCCACCGGCGATGGCCGGCGCTATGGGCCAGAAGCTAGGCAGGTCCGGTTAGAACCTACAAAGATCAAAACTTCATTTTTTAGTAACCAGAAGACATAAACGAGGCGCCATGCGGGACGCCGGGCGGCTTGCAGAGCACGCATGAAAAATATGAGGAAAACGCAATGCCTCGGGGGTTTCGCATGCAGCAGGCGCATGCTCTTATCTCCTGAATATCGCTTGTGAGAATTTTTAATTCCATAAACGAATAAACAAGGAATGGTTTGTTTGAGAGGTGCCTTGATGAGCGAAGTCTTGAGCGTAGGCCAGCGCCGTCGATGGAGGCCGCTACGTGGTCCTTTCGCGGCACAAGGCCGCTCCTACATACCGTGGGCCGTGCCGCTGGTGGTGGCGGCATTGTGGATTATCGCCAGCCGTGAACACTGGGTGAGCGAGCAGATCCTGCCTGCGCCGTCGCTGGTCTGGCAGAGCGCGCTGGAGTATGGCTCCGGTGAGCTCTGGGGCCACCTGTGGATAAGTCTGCAGCGCCTGGTCTGGGGACTGCTGGCGGGAATCGCCAGCGGCCTGCTGCTGGGTACCTGGCTGGGTGGATCGCGGCGAGCGCAGACCCTGGTGATGCCCACCTTCGTCGCCCTGGCACAGATCCCAACCCTGGCCTGGATCCCGCTGTTCATGCTGTTCTTCGGCATCGGCGAGCTGCTCAAGCTGGTGGTGCTGGTCAAGGCCGTGGTGGTGCCGGTCACGCTACATACCCTGGTCGGCGTGCGCGACGCCCAGCCCAAGCTGCGCGAGGCTGCCGCCGTCCTGCGCCTGCCCCCTCACCTGCTGTTCCTGCGCCTGCTGCTGCCCGCCGCGCTGCCGGCGTTTCTCGCCGGTGTGCGGCTGGCCCTGGCCACTGGCTGGACCTCGCTGCTGGCCGTGGAGCTGCTGGCGTCCAGCGAAGGCATCGGCTACCTGATGGTCTGGGGGCGGCAACTGTTCATGCTCGACCTGGTGTTCCTCTGCATCCTGGTGATCGGCCTGGTCGGCGCGCTGATGGATCGCGGCTTCACGCGCCTGGAGCGCGGCCTGTTGCACTGGCCGCAACCGGCCACGGGCGAACAGCTGCGCGGCCAGGTGCCACGCGGCTGGCAAAGCCTGCTGCTGCCTGCGGGGCTGTTGGTGCTGTGGCAGGCCGCCAACCGCCTTGGTTGGGTCGACGCCAACATCCTCACCTCGCCACTGGAGGTGCTGCGCAGCCTGTATGCGGGCCTGCTCGACGGCTCGTTGCCCGAGGCCCTGCGCTTGAGCCTGCAACGCACCCTGGCCGGGCTGCTGCTCGGCGGTGGCGCGGGGTTCGTGCTGGGCCTGCTGCTGGGCCTGTCAGCCAGCGCCGAGCGCCTGCTCGGCCCGAGCCTGTCGGCGCTGCGCCAAGTGGCGCTGTTCGCCTGGGTGCCGCTGCTGACCGCCTGGTTCGGCTTGGGTGAAGGCGCCAAGCTGGTGTTCGTCGCGCTGGCGGCGTTCTTCCCGTTGCTGATCGCCACCCAGCGCGGTATCGCCAGCCTCCCGCCACAGCTGGGCGAGGCGGCCCAGGCCCTGCGCCTTGACCTGCAGCACCGGCTGCGTCTGCTGGTGCTGCCTGGCGCCGCCCCGGCGATCTTCGCCGGGCTGCGCCTGGCGCTGATCTACGCCTGGCTCGGCACTATCGGTGCCGAGTACTTCATGCCCTCGGACGGCGGTATCGCCAGCCTGATGATCGGCGCCCAGCAATTGTTCCGCATGGACCAGGTGATGGCCGCCATGGTCCTGATCGGCCTGGTCGGCGCCCTGCTCGGCCACCTCGGCCAACGCCTCGAATCGCGCGCCACGCGCTGGAGATCCGCATGAACGCCTTCATCACCCCGGCCCTGCACGCGGCCAACCAACCCGACGCCACGCCGCCACTGGTCAGTTTCGAGGGGGTCGGCAAGACCTTCAGCGTCGATGGCCAGCCGTTCGAGGCGATCCGCAACTTCAACCTGTCGATCAACGAAGGCGAGTTCATCGCCATCGTCGGCTCCTCCGGCTGCGGCAAGTCCACCCTGCTGCGTCTGCTGGTGGGGCTGGACACCGACTACAGCGGCACGATCCGGGTCGACGGCCAGCCGGTCGACGGCATCGGCGGCGAACGCGGCATCGTATTCCAGGAGCATCGCCTGTTCCCATGGCTGACGGTGGCGCAGAACATCGGCCTGGGGCTGGTCAACGAGACACTCACCCAGGGCGAGCGCGCCCGGCGCGTACACGAGTACGTGCAACTGGTGGGCCTGGTCGGCTTCGAATCGGCCTATCCGCACCAGCTGTCCGGCGGCATGGCCCAGCGCGTGGCCATCGCCCGTGGCCTGGTGGCCAGCCCACGGATCCTGCTGCTGGACGAACCCTTCGGCGCCCTCGACGCCCTGACCCGCCAACAGCTGCAGGACGAACTGCTGGCGATTCGCGAACGCTCGGGGATCACCATCCTGCTGGTCACCCACGATGCCGAGGAGGCGACCTACCTGGCCGACCGGGTGGTGGTGCTGGAGCCGAGGCCGGGGCGGATCAAGGCGGTGGTGGAAATCGACCTGCCGCACCCGCGCCAGCGCACCGGCGTGGCATTGCATGGCTTGCGTGAAAAGGTCTTGCACCAGATCACCGGGGATGGCGGGTATCTGCGACCGGTGGTGCATAGGGTGGAAGGGTTGCGGCCGGAGTTGATTGCGCTCTAGGGATGGGTTGCCTGTACCGGCCATATCGCCGGGCAAGCCCGCTCCCACACAAGTGACTCCGTTGGAGCGGGCTTGCCCCCCGATCGATTTCAGCCCAGTTCGCGCAGGTAGTCCCAGGGATAAATCCCCCGCTCGTGCCCATCGCTGAACACCAACTGCACCCCATACCCCTGGACCTCGATCCGCGCCACCCGCACATTCTCGCCCACGAGCGAAATCGCACCCTTCAGCCGTGCTGCCCGGCACTGTGAGCATGGGCAGGCACCGCGCAGCCGAGCGTGGCTGATCACCTGCTCAGCCTCCCCCCACTGCACCAGCAGCTCACCGCGCTCGCGGCGGTTGCGCAAGGCGCTGGGCGCGTCCATCACACCACCTCCTGCAACTGCGCCAGGGCGATGCGCACCGCCTTGCGCACTTCCGGGTCGCTGTCAGCCTCGGCCGCCAGCAACGCCGGCAAAGCCCGGGCTTCACCCAGCTCGCCCAGCGCCAGTGCGGCTTCCTTGCGCAGGTTGGCGATGCCATGACCCAGCAATTGTGCCAGCCCATCCAACGCGGCCGCATGGCGCAGCCGGCCCAAGGCACGCGCCGCGCGCAAGCGGACCTGCCAGTAGCTGTCGCCCAGCGCCGCGATCAAGGCCTGGCCCGCTTCAGCCTGGCCGACCTTGCCCAGGGTGGTCGCCGCCTCTTCACGCACCTGCCAGGCCTCGTCGGCCAGGGCGCCGATCAGCGCCGGCAGCACACCGGCATCCCGGGCCAGGCCCAACGCGCCAATGGCGGCGCGGCGCACGTCGGTATCCGGCTCGTTGGCCGCCAGCTGCGCCAGCGCGGGCAAGGCCGGCGCATGCTTGAGCCAGCCGAGGATGCCAACCGCTTCGCGGCGCACACCGGCATCCACATCCGCCAACGCCTGCAACGCAGGCACAGCGGCGTCTTCCAGGCGCAGCTCGCGCAGGGCGCGCAGGGCGCTGGCGCGCACGAAGGCATCGGCATGGGTGGTCCACGGCAGGATCAGCTGCCCGGTCTCCTGGGTCTTGAGCTCGCTCAGGCTCTGGGCGGCCGCCAGGCGCACCGGCTCGGCGGGGTCGGCCAATGCGGCGCACAGGCCCTGCACCACTTCCGGCGCCTCCCAGGCTTCGAGCAGGCGCGCGGCTTCGGCGCGCACATCAGCATTGGCGTCGACCAACAGCGCATCGGTGAGCCAGGGCAGGCCGCCCGGGTCTTCCAGGTCGGCCAGTTCGATCAGGGCGATGCGTCGCACGCCGGCATCAAGGGCATTCAGGCGTGGCAGCATTTCGATGATGTCGGGGTTGTCCGTGATTCGTTCAGTCATAGCGCAATCCGCAGCGGAGGATGGTCGGTGTCGGGCAGGCCCAAGGGTGTCAGGCGCGGCAGTTCGCGGCCTTCTTCATGGCGCAGCAGGGCCAGGCAATGGCGTTTGAGGTGGATGAATGCAGGGCTGGTCAGCAGGCTCGCTCGCCGCGGGCGGGCGAAGTCCAGCCGCAGGTCTTCGATAAAGCGCCCAGGCCGGGAGCTCATCACCAGGAGGCGGTCGGCCAGGAACAGCGCCTCGTCGATGTCATGGGTAACGAACACCACCGTGGTGCGGATGCGCGCCCAGATATCCAGCAGCAGTTCCTGCATGCGCGCACGGGTCTGCGCATCGAGGGCGCCGAACGGTTCGTCCATCAGCAGCAGGCTCGGGCGGTTGATCAGCACCCGAGCGATCTCGGCGCGTTGCTGCATGCCGCCGGACAACTGGCTGGGCCAGCGTTGGGCGAAATCACCGAGGCCGACCAGTTGCAGCATCTCGGCGGCTTGATGCTGACGCTCGGGCTTACCCAGCCCCTGCATCTTCAAGCCGAACGCCACGTTGTCGAGCACGCGGAGCCAAGGCAGCAAAGTGTGATGCTGGAACACCATGCCGCGTTGCGGCGAAGGGCCGTCGACTGCTTGCCCGTCCACCAACAACTGGCCGCCGGCCGGCGTCAGGTGCCCGGCCAGTGCGCCGAGCAACGTGGACTTGCCGCAGCCGGACGGCCCGAGGATACACACGAACTCGCCCGGCGCGATGGCAAAGTCCAGCGCCTGCACCGCTTCGAACGTATCACGCCCATGGCCCAGGCGAATCGACAGCCCGCGGGCTTCGATACGCCCAGGCACCTGTTGATAACTGCTCATCACGCGCGTCTCCGTATCCAGGGCGTGGCCAGCGCGCCAAGGCGCTTGACCAGCGCGCTACTGCCCATGCCCAGCACGCCGATCAGCAGCATGCCGACGATGATGTCGGGGTAGTTCTGCAAGGTGTAGGACTCCCAGGTGTAGTAACCGATACCGAACTGCCCGGCGATCATCTCGGCAGTCACCAGGCAGAACCACGAGGTGCCCATGCCGATGGCCAGCCCCGTGACGATGCTCGGCAGCGCGCCCGGCAGCACCACTTCGCGCAGGATCGCCCTGCGCCCGGCGCCCAGGCTGCGCGCCGAGGCCACCAGGCGCGGATCGATCGCCTCGACGCCGTGCACGGTGTTGAGCAGGATCGGGAACAGCGCACCGGTGAAGGTGATGAACACCATCGACAGCTCCGAGGAGGGGAACATCAGGATCGCCAGCGGGATCCAGGCCACCGCCGGGATCGGCCGCAGCACTTCCAGCGGCGGCATCAGCGTGTCCTCCAGCCACTTCGAGCGGCCGATCAACAGGCCCAGGCTCACCCCCAGCAGCGCCGCCACGCCGTAGCCGGCGAACACCCGCGCCAGGCTGCTGCCCAGGTGCGCCAGCAGGGCGTTGGAGGTCAGCAGTTGCCAGGCGGCGTCGAGCACCGCGCCGGGTGTGGGCACGTAGGTGAAGGTGAGCAGCAGCAGGTCCAGCTTGTGGAGCGCGGCCAGCTGCCAGAACAGCAGGCAGGCCAGCAGCGAAGTCAGGCGCAGGGACCAGCGCGCAAGGTCACGGGTCATGGCGGCGGCTCCCGATCAGCGCTGGGCGAGCAGTTTCTGGTTGGCCTGAACGAAGTCCAGCGCCTCGCCACCATGAGCCTTGGCATACTGCTCGGCCTGGTCCTTGAGCAGGAAGGCCGCCAGCTGGCCCTGGCCGTTGCGCACGAACCAGGCCTGGTTGGCCAGCAGCTTGATGCCGCTGTCGGCGGACTGGGCGTAGATCGCGCGGATGTCCTTGCCCTCCTGCTCCAACTGGGCCAGGGCGGCGAGCGCGGCCTCTGGGGAGGCGTAGTGGCGCACCTTGTCCTCGCCGCGCACCCAGATCTGCGCCAGGCGGCTGAAGTCGGTGATGGCCTTGCCGGTCGCGGCATCAACGGCCTTGAGCGGCAGCGGGGCGTAGTTTTTCAGCGCTTTGTCGTAGTCCTGCCCGGCCTGATTGTAGGCGCTGCGGATGTATTGGTCGTCGATGAACTGCGCGGTGTCCAGGCCACGGTCGGTCTTCTTCAGCAGCTTGAGGGTGTCGATGGAGGTGGCCACGGCCTGGCGGTACTCGGGCTTCCAGGTGAGGTCGCGGGTCTGCAGGCCGAGCGGGCCGTGGAACAGGTAGCTGACCTCGGCCTCGATGCCGGTGACCTTTTCGATCAGCTCACTGTACTTCTCGGGCTCGGCGGCGAGCAGGCGGTCAGCTTCGAGGCTTGCACGCAGGTAGGCGGTGACTACTTCCGGGTACTTCTTCGCGTAGTCGGCGTCCACCAGCGCGCCATGAAAGGTCGGCGCGTTGGCCTGGGCGCCGTCGTAGATCTTGCGGGCGAAGCCGCGGTTGGGGAACAGCTCGGCGAAAGGCACGAAGTCGGCGTGGGCCTCGATGCGGTTGCTGCGCAGGGCGGAACCGGCGATCTCCGGGGCCTGGGCAATGATCTTGACGTCCTTCTGCGGGTCCCAGCCTTGGGCGGCGACCGCGCGCAGCAGCATGCCGTGGGCAGTGGAGGCGAAAGGCACGGAGATGGTCTTGCCCTTGAGCTCGGCCAGCGACTGCACGCTGGAGGCGGCCGGCACCACGATACCGTTGCCGCTGCCATGCACGCTGCCGGACAGCACGCTGATGAACAGGCTGCGCTTGCCGGCGTCGAGGTGGGCGACGCCGTTGAACGAGCCGGGGAAGTCGGCCATGGCGCCGAAGTCCAATTTGCCGGCGACCATCTCGTTGGTCAGCGGCGCGCCGCTGGTGAAGTTCTTCCACTCGACCTGGTACTGGGCGTTCTTGTACTTGCCATCATGGGGCAGGTATTTGTCGAGCAGGCCCAGCTCGCGGATCAACAGCCCGCCGGTGGCGCAGTTGATGGTGGTGTCCTGGGTGCCGATGGCGATACGGATGGTTTCGGCGCTGGCGCTCAGGCCGGTGATTGCCAGCGCAAGGCCGGCCACGGTTGCTACAAGGCGCATGGGTGTTTCCCCTCGAATCGTTTTGAGTATTGGAGTCGTCTCCGCCACCGGGCTGGGGTGGTGGGAAACGAGGGGCATTGCAGGTGGGCGTCCGGTGGTTCGGCCGGATGGCGGGGGTTCGGGTTCAGCGCAGCAGGTACGGGATCTCGACCTTCACGGCGCCGGTGGGGCAGTCTTTTTCACAGGGCATGCAGTACCAGCATTCGTCGAAGGCCATGTAAGCCTTCTGCGTGGCCGGGTTGATGGCCAGCAGGTCCATGGGGCAAACCTCGACGCAGACGGTGCAGCCTTTTTCGGCGATGCATTTGTCTTCGTCGATGGTTACCGGAGCGCTGCTGCGAAAAAAGATTTCCTGGGGTTGGTAGGCCATTTCACGGGGTCCTTGGGGCCTTTGGCCCTCGTTCTGTCATTGGCATTGCAATCACGGGGCAAGCCCGCTCCTACGATGACCCCGCGATCAGGCGGCATCGGCCTTTACACGCAGCCGGTCGTACGCCGTCTGTTCCTCGGCATCCAGCGGGATCAGGTACGGCTCCACCGCTTTCTTGAAACTGGTCATCTCACCGTCCTCGCCCTTCTTCAGATGGCAATGAACGAACCACTCGCCATCATTGCGCTCGGGGAAATCGACCCGGTGGTGGTACAGCCCCCAGCGGCTCTCCTTGCGAAAGAGTGAAGCGCGCGCGGCCATCTCGGCGCAGTCGCGGATTACCGAAACTTCCATGGCACGCATCAGCTCATGGGGGTTGTTGGCCTTCATCTGCTCAAGATCGCGTTCGATTTCGGCGAAGCGCGCCAGGCCGATTTCCATCTTCTTGGTCACCTTGGGCGGCTGCAGGTAGTCGTTGACCATGCGCCGCAGCTTGTATTCGACCTGGGCCGGCGGCAGGCCGTGCTCACGCTGCAAGGGTGCGAATACCCGCGCCTGCTCGCGTTCGACCTGCTGCATGTCGACCTCGGCGTACTCACGCCCGGCCACGTACTGCGCGGCATTCACCCCGGCAAACCAGCCATAGGTGAAAGCGCCGAGCATGTAGTTGTGCGGTACCGCGGCCATGTCGCCGGCGGCGTACAGGCCCTTGACGCTGGTCTCGGCCCTTTCGTTGACCCACACCCCCGAAGCCGAATGCCCGGAGCAGAAGCCGATTTCGGAGATGTGCATCTCGACCATGTGCTGGCGGTAGTCGGTGCCGCGCCCGGCGTGGAACTGGCCACGGCTGGGGCGCTCGTTGCTGTGCAGGATTTCCTCGATGTTCTGGATGGTTTCCTCGGCCAAGTGGTCGAGCTTGAGGAACACCGGGCCGTTGCCGCCTTCGAGTTCCTGGTGGAACTCCCACATCATCTGCCCGCTCCAGTAGTCACACTCGATGAAGCGCTCGCCCTTGCTGTTGGCGGTATAGCCGCCCAGAGGACCGGTGACGTAGGCGCAGGCCGGGCCGTTGTAGTCCTTTATCAGCGGGTTGATCTGGAAGCACTCCAGGTTGGCCAGCTCCGCTCCGGCATGGTAGGCCATGGCGTAGCCGTCGCCGGCATTGGTGGGGTTTTCGTAGGTGCCCATCAGGTAGCCCGACGAGGGCAGGCCCAGGCGCCCGGCGGCGCCGCAGGCGAGGACAACCGCCTTGGCGCGGATCACCCGGAACTCGCCCGAGCGGCAGTCAAAGCCCAGTACACCGGCGGCGGCGCCTTGGCCATCGAGTAGCACGCGGGTGCAGACCATGCGGTTGCTGATCTCCACCCGGGCGCGCTTGAGCTGGCGGTACAGCACCTTCTTGATGTCGTGGCCCTCGGGCATGGGCAGCACATAAGCGCCCATGTGGTGGACCTTCTTCACCGCGTAGTCGCCGGTTTCGTCCTTCTCGAACTTCACGCCCCAGCGGTCGAGCTGCTCGATAGTCTCGAAGCTCTTGGTGGCATAGGCATGCACCGCGGCCTGGTTGACTATGCCGTCATTGGCGACAGTGATTTCCTTGGTGTACTGCTCGGGCGTGGAATGCCCAGGGATGATGGCGTTGTTCAGGCCGTCCATGCCCATGCTGATGGCGCCGCTGCGCTTGACGTGGGCCTTGTCCAGCAACAGCACGCGCAGGCTCTTGTCCTGCTCCTTGGCCTTGATCGCGGCCATGGGCCCGGCGGTGCCGCCGCCGATGACGACGATGTCGTAGTCCTGGGTCTGGATGCTCATGCCTTGCCCCCCTTCTGGCGGTCGATACGCAGGCGGTACTGGAATGCGTCGCCACGGTAATAGAGGTGTTCGAAGTCCAGCGGTGCGCCGTCAGCGGTGTGGGTGAGGCGCTCGATACGCATGATCGGCGAGCCTTCTTCCACCTCCAGCGCCAGGGTCAGGTCGCTGTCGGCGAGCACCGCGTCGATGGCCAGGTCGGCATGGCCGAGGGCAAGGCCGCAGTCGTTCTCCAGCAGCAGGAAGATGTCACGGGTGACCAGGTCGGCCTTCTCCAGCTTCTCGCCGACGTTGTGCGGCAGCCAGGTGATTTCCAGCGACACCGGCTCGCGGTTGATCAGTCGCACCCGACGGATCTCGGTGACCAGGCTGCCCTCCTCGACCTGCAGCCTCTGCGCCACCAGCGCATTGGCCGGTACATGGCGGAAACTGCGCAGGCGATTGAGCACCTCGTAGCCCATCTGCGTCATCGACTCGGCCAGACCCTGCAGGGTGCTGACGTTCTGGAACGCCTTGGGCTTGGCGACGAAGGTGCCCTTGCCATGGATCTTGAAGATCAGACCTTCCTTCTGCAGGTCGCCCAGGGCCTGGCGCACGGTGATGCGGCTGACGTCGAAGGCCTTGCCCAGCTCGCTTTCCGAGGGCATGCGACTGTGCGGTGGGTAGCTGCCATCGAGGATGCGCTCGCGCAGCAGTTCCTTGAGCTGGGTATAGAGCGGTACGGGAGAAAGCGGGAGCAATTCGGCCATGGTCTTCTCTGTCGGCTGACTTGTTATAACAAGTTGTGACCAGAAGATAGCCGGTATAAGCCTGCCCTGGAAAATACCAATATCGAATATGGTTAGAGCGCTGTGAAGGACAAGCCCGCTGCCACGGGCCCGCGATCGCACAGCCAGGGAAAACACTCCTATATCAAGGCGATGGACGCCACCAACACAGATGGGTATCATGCGCCCCGTTGCACTCGTAGCTCAGCTGGATAGAGTACTGCCCTCCGAAGGCAGGGGTCGTGGGTTCGAATCCCGCCGAGTGCGCCATGAATTTCACGCTGTCAGCGGCACGCCTGTATCACTGACAGCGCCCAGAAAGCCCCGCCCGGTTCACACCGGCGGGGCTTTTTTGTGCCTGTTGATTTGCGACTGAGCGCACATTGCCACCTCTCCCCCGCGAGCGGTCATTAGTGTTAGCGTGGGCATCTTCCGTTTGCGTAAACGGTCACCCTCCACCCCTGCAAAGGAATGCGCACCCCCATGCCATATACCAAGCTATCCGCCGCATCGCTCCTGCTGGCCAGCGTGGCCATGTTCTCGATCCCGGCCCAGGCCAACCTCTCCCAGCAGCAGTCCGCCGCCATCATCAAGGCCTACGACGGCAGCGACCCGGCCGACTTCAAGCAGTTCCTCGGCAAGCTGGCCGGCAGCGACCTGGCCAAGGCCGACAAGCTGGACGACACCCTCAAGCTGTACCTGGCCGGCAAGCCGTTGAGCGCCGAACAGCAGGACGAGATCAGCCGCTTGCTGGGCCTGTACACCCGCATCAAGTACGGCAAGGCCGCCAAGGAAACCCTGCGCGAGCTGGTGGAGATCCCGACCGTTCGCAAGGACGGTGTACCGCAGCACGAGAATCCTGAGTTCATCAAGATCGCCGACAAGATCAAGGCCCTGGCCGAGGGCTTCGGCCTGACGTTCCGCAACATCGACAACCGCGTCTACGAGATCACCCTCGGTGAAGGCAAGGAAGTGATCGGCATCCACGCCCACGCCGACGTGGTACCGGTCACTCCGGACAACTGGAAGCTCAAGGACGGCACCAAGCTCGACCCGTTCAAGGTCACCCTGGTGGGCGACCGCATGTACGGCCGCGGCACCGAGGACGACAAGAACGGCATCGTCGTCGCGCTGTACGCGCTGAGGGTGGCCAAGGACGAGAAGCTGCCGCTGGCGCGCCAGTTCAAGCTGCTGGTGGACACCACCGAGGAAACCACCGGAGACGCCATCCCTTATTACTTCGAACGCAACGCCACCCCCGACTACAACCTGGCGCTGGACGGCGGCTACCCGGTGGTAATCGCCGAGAAAGGCTATGGCACCGTCATGGCCACCTTCGCCAAGCGTGCCGGTGACGGCAAAGGCGCCGAGGTGATCAACCTCACCGGCGGCCTGGCCACCAACCAGATCCCCGGCAGCTCGGTGGCGACATTGACCGGCGACAAGCCGGCCGACCTGGCCAAGGCGCTGAACAAGGCCGGCGCGGCCTACGTCAAACGCCATGGCGGCGACTTCAGCATCGACGCCAAGGTCGACGGCAAGCAGGTGCTGCTCACCGTGACCGGCGTGTCGGCGCACTCCTCCGAGCCCGAGTCCGGGGTCAACCCAGTGGCGCGCATGCTCGACTTCCTCAACGGCCTGGGCAAGGACGTGCCGCTCAAGCACAACCACATCACCGACGCCGCTCGCTACGCCGCCGACAACTGGGGCCTGGACTACCTGGGCAACAAGCTCGGCGTCGGTTTCAAGGACGACTTCATGGGCCCGCTGACCACCTCGTTGACCTTCGTCGGCCTGGATGACAAGGCGCTGAAGTTGGCCGTCAACCTGCGCATTCCCAAAGGCAAGTCGCTCGACACCCTCAAGGGCGAGATCGCCGGCAAGCTCGATGCGTGGAAGGCCAAGAGCAAGACCCCGGTGGCGTTCGACTACACCCTCGATCAGCCGATGTACCGCAACCCCGAGGGCGAATGGGTCAAGGCCCTGCTGGCCGTGGCCAGCGAGAACCTGGGCATGAAGCACGAGTACGGCACCTCCGCTGGCGCCACCTCGGTGCACGACCTGCCCAACGGCGTGCAGTTCGGCCTGGCCATGCCGGACGTCAAGTACACCGGGCACAACGACAACGAGTTCAAGACCGTGGAGCAGTTCATGCTCGACCTGCAGGTCGTCAGCGAGATGGTGGCGCGGATCGGGCAGATGCCGAAGCTCTGATGACCCACTCGGGGCCGCGTTGCGGCCCCTTGCCGCGATGACGTTTTTCAATCACCTCGATGCCGTTTCCTGCATTGCCGTGCAGAGCGCCGTGCCGGATGCTTTATTTACTCCGACACGTCGCATTTGCACCCACAGAGGCCCGTATGAAGAACGTCGAACAAATCCTCAAAGCCAAGTCCCAGCACCACACCGTCTACACCATCAACCCTGACGACTCGGTGTTGGATGCCTTGAAGTTGCTGGCGGAGAAGAACGTCGGCGCCCTGCCGGTGATGGAGCATGGCCAGGTAGTGGGAATCGTCAGCGAACGCGACTACGCCCGCAAGCTGGTGCTCAAGGGTCGCTCCTCGGCGGCCACGCCGGTACGCGACATCATGAGTTCTCCGGTGGTCACGGTTGAACCCAAGCAGAATCTCGAGTACTGCATGAACCTGATGACCAACCGCCACCTGCGCCACCTGCCGGTGGTGCATGAGGGCAAGCTGCTCGGGCTGCTGTCGATCGGCGACCTGGTGAAGGAAACCATCGCCGAACAGGCCAACCTGATCCTGCAACTGGAGCAGTACATCCGCGGTGAATGACCCTGCTCAGTGATAGGCGCGCTCCAGCTCGTCCAGCTGATGGTCGAAGCTGCGCAGGCGCGCCGACCAGGTGTACACCAGCACTTCCAGATCCCTGTTGAGCACGGCGGTGTTGCCGCCGTCACGGGCCGGCGCGTCGCACAGGTCCAGCTGGTAGCGCTCGCGGGCCATGGCCGTGGCCACGCTGGACAGGTCGCGGGCATTGGCCAGCCAGTGATGGTGGTGGTCGTGCACTTCCCGGTCGAGTTCCCGGCACTGGCGCTTGAGGGCGTCCAGGCTCTGCTCCAGCGGCGTGCCCTTGAGCTCGCCCATCACCTCCTCGAAGGTGCGTCCGGAGTGCCAGTAGCTGCCCCAGAAATAGCGGTCGAACACCGTCTCGACCCGGCGCAGGGCGACCTTGGTGTTCCAGATGGTCAGCAACGTTCGTCCCTGGGCGACTTCGCGCCTGTTCAGGTGCAGCTGCTGCCAGGCGATCCACGCCAGCCCGCACAACGCCACCGCCGCGGTCACGGCGGCGGCGGCATAGAGAAACTGCACGGCCTGGTTCATCGTATGGGTGTGCCGGATACCGTAGAAGTAGCCGGCGGTCAGGGTGCCCAGGATCGTCACGGTGCACCAGAAACCTGGTGCGTAGGGATCTTTCATTGCGCCATCCCCTCTTGTTTTCCCTGAGCATAGCAACGCCCCGATCACCCATCAGGTGCCGCTCGGCGCTTTATTGGCGGGGACGGCGCAGCGCCTCGTTGAGTTGGTCGAACAGCTCCGCCCAATCGGCATCTTCAAGGATGCTGTCCCTGAGGAACGAGCGCTGGGACTCGTTCCAGAACGGCGCATCCACCAGCTTCACATCCCCCTTGAGCGGCGAATGACTGGTGATGAACTGGTCGATGCCCAGCGCATCGTCCGGCAGGCCCAGTTGCTTGAACAGTTCGGAAAACTTGTGGATCGGCGCTTCCATGATTCACTCCTATGGCCGGGCCGGTCGTCCACGACGCCAGCCCGGCGTGGGTTGCGAGCATCAGCTCAGTTCGCGCACTTCGGCGTGCGGCACCAGTTTCAAGTATTGCTCCATGCTCATGTGGATAAGGTGATCGTGGTCACCTGCCTCGAGGTAGACATCACCTTGGCGGGTAAGGGTCCGGTCGAGCAGCATGGGAATGTTGTAGGCATCGCCCAGGGCCGGGATGGCGCCGCGTTCGCAATCGCCGAACAGGCTCGGCAGGTTGCTTTCGCGGGTCAGCTGCCAGGCGCCGGTCATGCGCACTTCGGTCATGTCCAGATGCCGGTTGGCCGGCAGCACGGCCATGATGTAGTTGCCATGGCGGTCATCGAGCATCACCGACTTGGCGACCCGCTCGGCGGGTACGCCGGCCGTGCGCGCCGACTCCAGGCTGGTGGCCGAATGGGGATGGGGAATGATGTCGTAGTCGCAGTTGGCCTGGTCCAGGCGCTGCTGAAGGGTCTTGGCCATACGCATGATGCACCTCCGGTTTTGCCCCCACCCTCAAGTTTAGGCCGTGGCCCGGCAGCCACGACTAAACTTCAAGGACAGGTCCGCATGAGGTGACGACAGGTGATCGCCCGGCGCTGGCGCGTGCTGCTGTTGCTGCTGATCCTGGGCTTCGCCCCGGGCGGCCAGGCCGCGCCCGGTGCCACCGTGTGGCTGCTGAGCGTCGACGACGCCATCGGTCCGGCCAGCGCCGACTACCTCCTGCGCGGGCTGGACCAGGCGCAGGCCCAGGGCGCGCAACTGGTGGTCATCCGCCTCGACACTCCCGGCGGGCTCGACAGCGCAATGCGCCAGATCATCAAGGCCATTCTCGCAAGCACGCTGCCGGTGGCCACCTACGTCGCCCCGGGCGGCGCCAGGGCGGCCAGCGCCGGCACGTACATCCTCTATGCCAGCCACGTGGCGGCCATGGCCCCGGGAACCAACCTGGGCGCGGCGACGCCGGTACAGATCGGCGCACCCGGCAAGGACGAAAAGCCCGCCGCGAACAGCGAGCAGGACACCCTCCCCCGTAAACAGGTCAACGACGCCGCGGCCTACATCCGTGGCCTGGCGCAACTGCGCGGGCGCAACGCCGACTGGGCGGAGAAGGCCGTGCGCGAGGCGGTCAGCCTGTCGGCCAGCGAAGCCCAGCGGCTGAAGGTGATCGACCTGGTCGCCGCTGACCTGCCCGACCTGCTGCGCCAGCTCGATGGCCGGACGCTGACCGTCGCCGGCCAGCCAGCATCACTGCAGACCGCCGGCGCCAATGTAGTGGAGCACCTGCCGGACTGGCGCACTCGCCTGCTGGCGGTGATCACCAACCCCAGCGTGGCGCTGATCCTGATCATGATCGGCGTGTACGGCCTGCTGTTCGAATTCATGAACCCAGGCTCCGGAGTCGGCGGCGTGGTCGGCGGCATCTGCCTGCTGCTGGCGCTGTACGCCCTGCAACTGCTGCCGGTGAGCCACGCCGGGGTGGCGTTGATCCTGCTCGGTGTGGCGTTCATGGTCGCCGAGGCGTTCCTGCCCAGTTTCGGGGTGATCGGCTTCGGCGGCATCGTCGCCTTCGTGGTCGGCGCGGTGATCCTGATGGACACCGACGCCCCTGGCTTTGGCATTCCGCTGACGCTGATCGTCAGCCTGGCAGTGTTGTCGGCGCTGTTGCTCGGCGGCGTGCTGGGCATGGCGCTGAAGGCGCGCCGACGCGCCCTGGTCAGCGGCGATGCCGGGCTGGTGGGCAGCCTGGTGACGGTGACCCAGGTACGCGCGGACAACCCGTTCTGCGGCTCGGTACAGGCCCAGGGCGAACAGTGGCAGGCGCAGTGCGCGACACCGCTGCAGCCGGGCCAGCACGTGCGGGTGACCGCCCGTCATGGCGTGACGCTGGAAGTCAGCGCCACTGCGCCCACGGCGCAAGGAGAGTAGACGATGTTCATGCAATTCGGATTCAGCGCCGTGCTGGTGCTGCTGGGCATACTGCTGCTCTTGGCCCTGCGCATCCTGCGCGAGTACGAGCGCGGCGTGGTGTTCCAGCTCGGGCGCTTCTGGCAGGTCAAGGGCCCGGGGCTGATCATCCTGATTCCCGGCATCCAGCAGATGGTCCGGGTCGACCTGCGCACCGTGGTGCTCGACGTGCCCTCCCAGGACGTGATCACCCGCGACAACGTCTCGGTCAAGGTCAATGCCGTGCTGTACTTTCGCGTGCTCGACCCGCAGAAGGCGATCATCCAGGTCGAGAACTTCCTCACCGCCACCAGCCAGCTGGCCCAGACCACCCTGCGCGCCGTGCTCGGCAAGCACGAGCTGGACGAACTGCTGGCCGAGCGCGAGCAGTTGAATTCGGATATCCGCGAGGTGCTGGACGCGCAGACCGACGCCTGGGGCATCAAGGTGGCCAACGTCGAGATCAAGCATGTCGACCTCAACGAGTCGATGGTCCGCGCCATCGCCCGCCAGGCCGAGGCCGAGCGCGAACGACGGGCCAAGGTGATCCATGCCGAAGGCGAGCTGCAGGCCTCGGAGAAGCTGATGCAGGCCGCGCAGATGCTGGGCAAGGAGCCGGGGGCGATGCAGCTGCGCTACATGCAGACGCTGGGGTCGATCGCCGGGGACAAGAGCTCGACCATCGTGTTTCCGCTGCCGGTGGATCTGCTCAAGGGGCTGGTGGACAAGCAGCGCTGATGGGGCCTCTGGGAGGCCCCATCACGCGTCAAAGCGGCGCGCGACGCAAGGTAGCGAGGAACGTCGCCGCACCGATGAACAGCCCGGCAAAGGTACGGTTCAGGCGCTTCTGCTGCTTCGGCGTG
Organism: Pseudomonas sp. P110(2024); assembly: GCF_057480795.1. Lineage (NCBI taxonomy): Bacteria > Pseudomonadati > Pseudomonadota > Gammaproteobacteria > Pseudomonadales > Pseudomonadaceae > Pseudomonas > Pseudomonas sp. P110(2024). The sequence goes on along the minus strand of NZ_JBLIYT010000003.1, from coordinate 330,458 downwards.
CGCAGCAGGCGCAGCACCCGCGAAGCCAGCCCGGTATATCCAGCCATCACCAGCATGTCGACACTGATCATGGTCACGGTGATCGCCACATACTGCGGCAACAGCGCCTCGTGCGGGTTGATGAACTGCGGCAGCACCGCCAGCATGAACACCAGCGCCTTGGGGTTGCTGACGTTGACCAGGAAGCCGCGGAACACCAGGCTCAGCGGCTTGCCGATCGGTCGTACGCCGGACTCGTCGCTCATGTCCATCGGCAGGGCTTGCCATTGCTTGTAGGCGAGGTAGACGAGGTAGGCGACGCCGAACCACTTGATGACCTGGAAGGCGGTGGCCGACGCGGCGAGGATGGCGCCAACACCGGCGGCGATGATGGCGATCTGCACGATCAGGCCCAATTGCAGGCCCAGGGCGTTCCAGTAACCACGCCAGAAGCCGTACTGCAGCCCACTGGACATCGAGGCGATTGCCCCGGCGCCCGGCGACAGGCTGATCACCCAGCACGCGGCAAAGAAGGCCAACCACGTTTCCATCGACATCGCACACCTCGCTCTAACAGCTTTTGCAAACCGCTAAGCTAAGGTGTTGGCGAAAAAATAACCAGACAATTCTGCGGCTTCAGTCGGTTTCCATCGCCTCAGGCTTGGCCGCCACGGCGGCTTCAGTGCCACGCCAACGCCGCACGGCCTTCTGGAAGAACTGGCTGTTCGGCACCTGCACCAGCGCTCCACCGGCTTCCGGCGTTTCCATCAGCGTGGTGTACAGCAGGTTGATGGCGATCACCCGGCCTTTCACCCCCGGCTTGTCGAGGGTATCGACCAGCTCGACCACATCGCCAATGCGAAACGGTCCGACGGTGAAGATCAGCACCGCGCACAGCAGGTTGGACAGCACGCTCCAGATGGCGAAGAACGCCACCGCCGCCACCGCGACGAAGCCCGACAGCGCCGTCCACAGCACCGTGGCGGACACCCCCATGCGCTCGAGCACGAACAGCAGCGCGCTGCCCATGATCAGCCAGCGCAGGGCGCCGCGCACCGGCACCATCAGCTCGTGCGGCAACGGGTAGCGCTCGCCCAGGCTGCGCAGGCTGCGCGCGACCATGCGCTGCAGGACGAAGGCGGCGATCAGGATCAGCAGGATCTGCAGCCCCAGCCAGAACGAGTCCATCCACTGCCCCGGCAGCAGCGAACGCAGCGCCTCCATCAGGACAGCGCCTCGAGCTCGGCCTGCATGCTTTCCAGCGTTTCCAGGGCTTCCATCCAGGCTTCCTCAAGCTCGCCTTCGCGTTGCTTGAGCTTGGTCTGACGGGCCAGCAAGTCGCGCAGCTCATCCTTGCGCGTGGCCTCGTACAGACCGCTGTCGCCCAACGTCGTCTCGATCTCGGCCAGTTGCTGGTGCACCTGGTTGAGTTCGGCCTCCAGCTTGTCGGCCGCCTTCTTGTGCGGTGCCAACTGCTGACGCAGGGCCGCAGCGGCCTGGCGCTGGGCCTTCTTGTCGGTCTTGTCCGGGTTCGCGGGCGCGCTGCTCACCGGCGCGTTGCGTTGGCGGTACTCGACCAGCCAGCGGCTGTAGTCGTCCAGGTCGCCGTCGAAGGTGTCGACCTTGCCGTCGGCCACCAGCAGGAAGTCGTTGGTGGTGCTCTTGAGCAGGTGACGGTCGTGGGACACCACCACCACGGCACCGGCGAACTCCTGCAGGGCCATGGTCAACGCCAGGCGCATCTCAAGGTCGAGGTGGTTGGTCGGTTCGTCGAGCAGCAGCAGGTTCGGCCGCTCCCAGGCGATCAACGCCAGGGCCAGGCGGGCCTTCTCGCCACCGGAGAAATTCACCACCGGCTCGTCGACACGGTTGCCGTGGAAATCGAAGCCGCCGAGAAAGTCGCGCAGGGTCTGCTCGCGCTCGCCCGGGGCGATGCGCTGCAGGTGCAGCAGCGGACTGGCCTTGTCGTCCAGCGAGTCGAGCTGGTGCTGGGCGAAATAGCCGACGGCGAGGTTCTCGCCGCGCACCAGGCGCCCGGACAGCGGCTGCAGCTCGCCGGCGAGGTTCTTGATCAGGGTCGACTTGCCCGCGCCGTTGGGGCCGAGCAGGCCGATCCGCGCACCCGGCGCCAGTTGCAGCTTGACCTTCTCGAGGATGGCCTTGTCGCCATAGCCCAGGCGGCCTTCGGACAGGTCGAGCAACGGGCTGGAAATCTTCTCCGACTCGCGGAAGACAAAGTCGAACGGCGAATCGACATGGGCCGCCGACAGCTCCTCCATGCGCTCCAGGGCCTTGATCCGGCTCTGTGCCTGGCGGGCCTTGGTGGCCTGGGCCTTGAAGCGGGCGATGTACTTTTCCATGTGCGCGCGCTGCGCCTGCTGCTTCTCGTAGGCCTGCTGCTGCTGCGCCAGGCGTTCGGCGCGGGTGCGCTCGAAGGCGCTGTAGCCGCCCTTGTAGAGATTGAGCTTGCGCTGCTCGACATGCAGCACATGGTCGACCACTGCATCGAGGAAATCACGGTCGTGGGAGATCAGCAGCAGCGTGCCCGGGTAGCCCTTGAGCCACTCTTCCAGCCAGAGGATGGCATCGAGGTCCAGGTGGTTGGTGGGCTCGTCGAGCAGCAGCAGGTCGGACGGGCACATCAGTGCCTGGGCCAGGTTCAGGCGCATTCGCCAGCCACCGGAGAAGTCGCCGACGCGGCGGTCCATCTGCTCGTTGGTAAAGCCCAGGCCGGCCAGCAGCTTGCGCGCGCGGGCATCGGCGGTGTAGCCGTCGGCGCTGTCCAGCTCACTGTGCAGGCGCGCCAGGGCGGTGCCGTCGTGTGCCTGCTCGGCGGCGGCCAGCTCCGCCTGCACCTTGCGCAGGCGGGCGTCGCCGTCGAGCACATAGTCCACGGCGATGCGGTCAAGGGTGTCGACCTCCTGGCGCATGTGGGCGATGCGCCAGTCGCCGGGCAGCAGGCAATCGCCGGCATCGGGCGAAAGCTCACCGCGCAGCAGGGCGAACAGGCTGGATTTACCGGCGCCGTTGGCGCCGATCAGGCCGGCCTTGTGACCGGTGTGCAGGGTCATCTCGGCGCCTTCTAGCAGGCGCTGGGGACCACGCTGTAAAGTGAGGTTCGATAGTCTGATCATGATGGTCGCGGAGTCTACCAGCTTCGTCGATCACTGGCGCGAGTGAAACCATGCACACCGACCTGTGGAATCACGCCCTGGCCTTGTATGCCCGGCCAGGCGTCGAAGCCGCCAGCCTGGCCCTCCAGGAACTGGGCGGCGATGTCTGCCTGCTGCTCTGCGGCACCTGGCTGCAGACCCGCGGCGTGGCCGCCGATGAACAAAGGATTACCGCCTTGAAGGCCCTTGCCGGCCCCTGGCAACGCGACGTGGTGACGCCGCTACGCATGCTACGCCGGCAATGGCGCGAGCAGGCGCTGGCCGACCCGCGACTGAGCGTGATGCGTGAGCAGGTGAAGGCGCTGGAGTTGCAGGCTGAACGCACCTTGTTGGAGCGCCTGGAGGCGTTGGCGCACGAGTGGCCTGCGCAAGCGGGCGCCGCGCAGGACTGGCTGACCCGGCTGGCGCCGGACCAGGCCCGGGACCACGACGCGCTGCATCAACTGCGCGCCGCGGCCCGTGAGCTTCAGGACGCCGAAGTCGACGACTGAGCCGGTGTGGCGGTTGCCGCAGGCGTGGCCGCGCTGTTCGCAGGCGCCGGGGTGGTGCTGGCGGTCGGCGTGGCTGGCTGGTTTTCGGCTGGCTTGCTGGCTACAGGCTTGGCCGGAGCCTTGGCAGCGGCCGGTTTGGCTGCTGTCTTGGCTGCAGGTTTGGCGGCGGGCTTGGCCGCTGCTGGCTTGGCCGGGGCCTTGGCGGCAGCAGGCTTGGCCGCTGATTTGACTGCTGGTTTCGCTGCAGCGGTCTTTGCCGGTGCCTTGGCAGCAGCTGGTTTAGCCGCTGGCTTGGCAGCAGGTTTCGCGGCAGCGGTCTTCGCCGGGGCCTTGGCGGCAGCTGGCTTGGCCGCTGGCTTGGCGGCAGGTTTCGCGGCTGCAGTCTTCGCCGGGGCCTTGGCGGCAGCCGGTTTGGCCACTGACTTGGCGGCAGGTTTTGCGGCTGCAGTCTTCGCCGGGGCCTTGGCAGCAGCCGGTTTGGCCGCTGGCTTGGCGGCAGGTTTTGCGGCTGCAGTCCTCGCCGGTGCCTTGGCGGCAGCCGGCTTGGCCGCTGGCTTGGCGGCAGGTTTTGCGGCTGCAGTCCTCGCCGGTGCCTTGGCGGCAGCAGGCTTGGCCGCTGGTTTGGCTGCAGCTTTCGCGGCGGCTTTCGGTGCCGCAGTACGCGAGTCCAAGGCCTTGGCGGCCGCCTCACGCACCTTGCCGACACCCTGGGCCAGCTTCAGGCTTTCCTGGGCATCGCGCTTGAGTTGCTGGATATAAGTACGGGTTTGCGCTTGGCGATCCTTGAGCGAATCGAGCAAGTCCTCAAGTTCTCCGGCGACTTTTTGCGCCTTGCCCTGAGCCTTGGCTTTACCGGCCTTGGCGGCGTCCTGCAACTTCAAACGAGCGTTGTGCAGTTTCTCTTGGGCCTTGCCACGTTGTTTTTCCAACTTGGCCAACAGTTTCTCGGCATCCGCCAGCGCTTGGGAGCAGGCATCTTCCAAATGTTCGAGCAAGCTACCGGAAAGTTGCTGGAGCAGGTGCAACGGCGTACTGACTGCTTTCTTCTTGGCCGACATGGTTTACCTCCTGGCTGACGAGAGTGCGGCTCATACTATGCTTCTGCTGCTACCGCCGCTAGGGCATGTTGACAGTCTCAGTAGCGCCGCGTTGCATGCCTGGGCAAAGTTGTTGTCTTGCAGCTGGAAACAAGTGTAGTTGCCCATTAGTGCACTGCCGATATTTACACATCTTCGCCCAACAACGCTGGCATACTTTGCGCTCTTTGCCGCAGGAACCGTTCATGCCTCGTTATCTGACTCTGGGCCTGTGCCTGGTGATGCCACTCGCCCTGGCCAACGCCGAAACCGCCCCCGCCAACGACAGCGACCTGGCCTACAGCCTCGGTGCCAGCCTGGGCGAGCGCCTGCGCCAGGAAGTCCCCGGCCTGCAGCTCGACGCACTGGTCGAAGGCCTGCGCCAGGCCTATCAGGGCCAGCCGCCCCGCATTGCCAAGTCACGCATGCAGGCCATCCTCGAACAGCACGAGACGCAAGCCAACGCCGCCGCCGAACAGGCCCAGGTGGACAAGCTGGTGGAAGCGGAAAAACGCTTCATCGCCGGCGAACGGGCCAAGGCCGGGGTACGCGAACTGCCTGAGGGCATCCTCTACAGCGAGCTGGCCAGCGGCAGCGGCGCACAACCCAAGGCCAGCGGTCGCGTGCAGGTGCGCTATGTAGGGAAATTGCCGGATGGCACGGTGTTCGACCAGAACCTGCAACCGCAATGGTTCAAGCTGGACTCGGTGATCGAGGGCTGGCAGGTGGCGCTGCCACGCATGAAGGCGGGGGCGAAATGGCGCCTGGTGATCCCGTCGGCGCAAGCCTACGGCGCCGACGGTGCGGGTGACCTGATCGCACCCTATACCCCACTGGTGTTCGAGATCGAACTGCTGGACGTGGCCGACTGAATCAGGCCTGCACCGCGTCCTCTTGCTTGTGGGCGTTGTGCAGCACTTCGATCAGGCAGTCTTCCAGCTCGAAACGCTCGTGCAACAGGCTTCCGAGCTTGCCCAGCTTTTCCGCGAAGCGTTCGGTGTCGGTGCATTCGCCCTTGGCGCAGTGGTCGTTGAAGGCCAGGGCGATCTGGGTGATGTCGTTGATCCGCGGGTTGATTTCCTCGGCCAGCTCCAGCGCACGCTCGTCGCCAAAAGCCTTGGCCTCGCTGATGAGCTGTTCGCACACCTCGAAGTGCCACGCCGAGACGTAGTCGACGAGGACCTCGCAGAATCCGCCGTTGTGGTGCTTGTCGGCAAAGGCCGGCTTGGCATCGCGCAACGCGCGGAAGGCCTGCACCAGTTCCTGGCGCTCCTCCAGCCAACGATCGATCAGCTTGTGAACACCGCCCCAGCGTTCCTGGGCGTTCTGGCAACTATCGAGCATGGCGATCTCTTCCCTTCTGGGTAGATGCCGCTGCACCTCGCGACACAACACCGTGGCACAAAGGTGACGTCAGCAAACGGCATCGAGCAGTTGTATTTTCGGTAAGCGTGCTGCGAGATTATTCCCGCGCGACCTGCCCTTCAAGGTACGCAGCAGACAAAGTTCATACAAGCGTTTAATCCCGTTGCCGGCCACCGCTGGTCGCGCAATGCCCGGTGCATTGCCGTGGATCAACCCGCCGCGTCCTGGCGCAATCGATACAGCACCAGCCACGACAACGGCACCGCCGCCAGCAACAGGAAGGCCAGCAGGCTCCATTCCGGCAGGGTCAGATCGAGGAAGCTCCAGTTGACCGACACGCAGTCCGGGCTGCCCAGCAGGAACGCCTGCAGAATCTCGCTCCACGGGCGTTCGACCAGGTGCGCCAGGGGCAGGTGGCAACCGCTGACCGGCAGCGGCTCGGCCTGCAGCCAGACATGCCGCCCCGCCAGCAAGGCGCCAGCCGACGCGAACAGCAGCGCCAGCCGGGCATGCCAGCGGCGGGCGCCGGTGTGTAGCGTGGCGACCAGGCAGGTCAGCGCAAAACAGCCCAGCATCAGGCGCTGGCTGAAACACAACGCGCAGGGATCCAGGCCAACCACGTTCTCGAGACGGAACGACGCAACCAGCACCACTACGGCGGCCAGGAAGGCGGGAAGGAACGAGCTGCGCAAGCAGGCCAGCGACATGGGTAGATGTGATCCGAAAATGAAGGAAGTGGTTTGAAACGGTAGAGGAAAGGAGCGCTTTGTATCAAGGCGCTACAGTGCAGACAAGTCGCTGAATGGCTAGAGAATCATTTTTGTGGAGCGTGGGAATATTCCGACGCGAAGGAAGGAAGATTCAACGCCCTCCCCGCAGAGGGCGCGTCTTGAGTCATCGCTCATCAGAAAATGCAACACGCCGCTGGCAAAACATCGCACCTGCACCGGCAGGCATGCCCGCGATGCGCAACAGTACGTCACGTGGCCAGTGAGCCCTCAGGCCCGAACACCCTCCGGCAGCGGCAACGCCAGCAGGCGCTCATCCAGCAGCCCCAGCCCTTCCTGGAACAGCTGATTGCTGCGCTCGGTCTCGCCAAGCCCTGCCAGCAAGCGTGCCAGCTCGGCGCAGGTTTCCGGATTGCGCTCCATGCGCAGACTGCTCTCCAGATAGTCTCGCGCCTTGCCCCACAAGCGGTTCTGCAGGCTCAGCCGCCCGAGGGTAAGCAGCAGGCTCGGATCCTGCGGGTGTTCCTTCAACCAGGCTTCGGCCGTCTGCAACTGGCGCGCCGGATCGTCGCCGCGCACCAGCCCGTACAGGCGTGCCAGGTGGCTTTCGTAGCCGCGCTTGAGCGCGCCGCGAAGCACCTGCTCGGCCTCGCCCTGGGCACCGACCTGACGCAGCTGTTCGGCATAGGCAGACACCAGTTGCGGCTCTTGACGCTGAGCATTGGTCAGCTGTTGCCAGGCGCGCTCGAGCGCCTGGCGCGCCGTCTGCGGATCCTCGCCACGGGTCGCCGCCAGGCCCAGGTTCTGGCCCCAGGCGCGCTGCTCCAGGTCGGCAAGCTCCGCCGCGGGCAGCACCTTGTGCTTGCGCAAGTCCGGCAGCAGGCGGATCAACGCCGGCCAGTCACCGCGCTCCAAGTGCAGGCGCTGCAGCAGGCGCAACACCTGGGCATTGTGCGGGTGACGCTCCTGCATCGCCTGCAGGGCCTCCAGCGCACCCTCGCTCTCGCCCCGGTCCATCTGCAACTGGGCATGGGTCAGGGCAACGGCGAGCTCCGCCTGGGGCTGGCGCTCCAGGGCGCGTTCGAGCAGGTTGTCACGCTCCTCCACCCGTCCCAGTTCGTTGGCGGCGCGAGCGGCACCGAGGTAGTAGAGCAGTGGCTGGCGGTCGGACTCGGCGGCACGCTGCAAGTGGCGCTGGGCACTCGCCCAGCGCCCCTCGGCCAGGTCCAGCTGGCCTTGTTCGACGGCGATGCGGGTACGGCGGCTGCGGTTGCGCCGCGACCACGGGTTGACCACCCCGGACGAGGTCAGCACCAGGCCGACCAGGTAACGCAGCAGCAACAGCAGCACGATGATGCCAACCAGCGCGCCGAGCGCCGCCCACAGCCCGGACTGATAGCGGAAGCCGCCGTAGGCGATCAGCACGTAGCCGCTATGCTTGGCAATCGCGATGCCCAGCGCCGCGGCAACGACGATCGCCAGCACCGCCAGCAGGTACACTCGCTTCATGGCTTGGCCCCCTCGGCGGCGGCCGGTAGGTGGCGACGCTGGATGTAGGCCTGCACCGCGGCCAGGCTCTCGCTCAGGTCAGGCGTGACCACCGACACCGGCTGTTCGGCCAGCTGGTTGAAGCTGTCGAGCATCGCCTTGCTTTGCGGGTTGTCCGGGTTGAAGTTGGCCAGCAACACGCTGCGCGCGTCGTCCAGGGCCTGGGCATAGACCTTGGCCTCGCCGTTGAGCGCCGCCCATTGCGCCTGCTCGATGGTCAGGCTCAGGGCCAGGCGCAGCTGGTTGAGCGACTGCCCGGACAGCAGCGGGCGGACGTTGTCGTCGGCATTGAACTCGATCTGGAAGTACTTGGAGATCTCCGCCCACCACTGCGACCAGCGGCTGGCGCCGTCGCCATCGGCGGTCAGCGCGCCCATGGCGTCGGCTTTGCTGTCGAACTCCGGCGACTGGGCGCTGAGCTGCTGCACCAGTTCACGCTGCGCGGCGAGCTTGAGGAACAGCCCAGTGCGATCCGGCTGCTCGGTGCTGGACAGCGTCGCCAGGCTGCGGGCCAGTTGCTCGCGGGCGGCGAAGGCGCCCGGGTCGCTCTGCTCGCGGAGGATCTCGTCGGCACCTTCGACCAGCGCCTTGGCGCTGGTGATGTCCTGCAGCGCCGACAGGCGCAGGGTGGCCAGGCGCAACAGGTGCTCGGCCTCGGCCAGGCGCCACTCCTTGCGGCTTTCGCCGAGCACGGTTTCCAGGCGCTGGCTCAGGCGCTGCTGGTCGCCCTGCAATTGCGCCACAAGGCGCCGGCGGTCTTCCAGCTCACTGGCTGCCGGCAAGCTGGCCAGCTGCGCGCTGAGCTGCTGCTCGCGCTGCTGCAGCGCGTCGGCGCGTTGATTGAGGGCTTGCAGGTGTTCGCCCTGGCCTTGCTCGCTGCCTTGCAGCTGACGGACCTGCCAGACGCTCCAGCCGCCGACCGCGACGCCGGCGGCGCCCAGCAGCAGGGCCAGCAGCGCCAGGCCGTTGCCGGAGCGTCGGGCGGGCTTGGCGGTGGCGGATTGCGGCGCCTCGGGCGCCGCGGGCTGTTCAGTGTTGGACAAGACAGTTTCGCTCACGTATCCATCCTTTGCATGGTGGCGCATAGCTCTCTAGCTTAGCGCCTTAAGGGGCAGGCGCAGCGGTTCGCTGCACGGCTGCCAGCAAGGCCGCGGCGCTGGCGCCACGGCAATCCACAATGTCTTTCGCCCCGAGCGCTCGGGCCTGCTCGGCCACCCGGGGGCTGGGCACGAACAGCGGCAAGCGGGAAAACCGCGGCCAATCCGCACCCGCCAGTCGCTGCAAGTGTTCCAGACCCTGCCCACTGCTGACCACCAAGCCATTGAGGCGTTCCCCATCGATGCGCTGGGCGAGGGTCGTGGCAGGGTAGTGCGGCAGGCAGCGGCGATACAATTCCAGATAATCGACACTAGCACCTTGCTCGGCAAGACGCTCGGCCAGCAGTTCACGACCTCCGACGCCGCGCACGATAAGGACGCGGGGTGCCGACACGGCGATAGCCTCGCGCAGGGCGGGCAATGCGAGCAAGGCTTCGCTGTTGTCGCCGACAGCCGGGAAGGCCACCTGCAACCGGTGCTCCTGAAGGATCCGCGCGGTTGCCTCGCCCACCGTGAACCAGCCGGCGAACGGCGGCGTCACTCCCGCTTGGGCGAGTTGCTCCAGCAGCAGGCGGGCGGCCGGCTTGCTGACCACGATGATGGCGTGGGCCTCGGCGATCGCCCGCAGGCGCTGCAACTGCGCCGGGTTCGGCGCGATTGTCTCGATCACCAGCAACGGCAGGCTGGCGCTGGCGATGCCCGCGTCGGCCAGGGTCTGCGCCAGCGCCGCACAGTCCTCTTCAGGGCGGGTCAGCAGCAGGCGCCAGGGGCTCACGGGTGGCCGGCCTCGCCGTAGACTTCCTTGAGGATCGCCTCGGCCCCCTGCCCGAGCAGGTCTTCAGCGACCTGCACACCCAGGCGCTCGGCATCGGCACGCGGCGCCCGGGCCTCGGCCACCAGCAAAGTACCGCCGGAGGGCTGGCCAACCAGGCCGCGCAGCCACAGCTGTTCGCCTTCAAGCACCGCGTAGCAGGCAATCGGCACCTGGCAACCGCCATTGAGGCGCTTGTTCAGGGCACGCTCGGCCACCACCCGGTCGGCGGTGTCGGCATGGTGCAACGGCGCCAGCAAGGCATGGATCTGGGCGTCGGCGCTGCGGCATTCGATGCCCACCGCACCCTGGCCGCCCGCCGGCAGGCTGTCATCGACGCTGATGGAGGCAGTGATGCGGTCCTCGAAGCCGAGGCGGATCAGGCCGGCGGCGGCGAGGATGATGGCGTCGTACTCACCGACATCGAGCTTGGCCAGGCGGGTGTTGACGTTGCCACGCAGGAAACGGATCTCGAGGTCGGGCCGGCGCGCCAGCAACTGGGCCTGGCGGCGCAGGCTGGAAGTGCCGACGATGCTGCCGGCCGGCAAGGCCTCGAGGCTTGCGAAGGTGTTGGAAACGAAGGCGTCGCGCGGGTCTTCACGCTCGCAGATGCAGTACAGGCCCAGGCCCTCGGGGAAGTCCATGGGAACATCCTTCATCGAGTGCACGGCGATGTCGGCCTCGTTGTCAAGCAGAGCGGTTTCCAGCTCCTTGACGAACAGGCCCTTGCCGCCGATCTTCGCCAGCGGCGCGTCGAGCAGCTTGTCGCCGCGGCTGACCATCGGCACCAGGGTCACCAGAAGACCAGGATGCGCCTGCTCCAGGCGGGCTTTGACGTATTCGGCCTGCCACAGGGCCAAGGCACTTTTACGGGTGGCAATGCGGATTTCGCGAGTGGACATGAAGCGCACCGATCCAGAGAAATGCGGTCGATGATAACAGCTCCTCTGGGTGTGCCCGCAGATTCAGATCAGCAAAGCGCCACGCGGGAGCGGGCATGACCCGCGATTGCGATGGCGGGCAACACCTCATCGCGGGGCAAGCCCGCTCCCACGCCACGAACAGGTATTCAGTGCAAGGACTGCATCATCTTGCGCACCCCCGCCACATGGCGGCGGCTGACGGTCAGGGCGTCGCCGTCCAGGCCCTTGAGATAGAGCTGGAAATGCCCCAGCGGCGTGCGCTGCAGGCGCTCGATGCGCTCACGGGCAACCAGCGCGTTGCGGTGGATGCGCACGAAACGCTCGCCAAACTCGTCCTCCAGGGCCTTGAGCGGCTCGTCAAGCAGCACTTCGCCCGCCTCATGGCGCAGGGTGACGTACTTGTGGTCGGCGATGAAGTAGATGACCTGGGGAATGGGGATCAACTCGATGCCTTTGCGGGTACGGGCACTGATATGGCTGCGCGGGCCACCACCGGCATCGCTGGCGGGGCGGGTCAGCGCGGCCAGTTGGGCCCGGTTGGGTTTTTCTGCCCGGCGCAGGGCGTCGCGCAGGGCCTGCGGCTGGATGGGCTTGTCGACATGGCTCAGGGTGCTGTCCCTGAAAGCTTCGCTGCCGTACTCATCGTCGCCGGTGCAGAACACCACCGCCGGCGGCGACTCGCGTTCGCACAGCCGGGCGGCGACCTGCAGGCCATCGAGGCCCGGCATGCCGATATCCAGCAGCACCACATCGGGCTTGAGGCTTTCGATCAGGGTCAGGGCCTCCTCGCCGTTGGTGGCGCTGGGCTCCATCACGGTGTACCCCTCCAGCTCGCCAAGCAGCCGGCTCAGGCGCTCGCGGGCCAGGGGTTCATCATCAACGATCAGGACATTCATAATTGCGCTGGATTCCTGAGTGAGTCTCGCACGGGTATAGCGTAGACAAGTGTGGGGCGACCGAAACGCGGTCACGCTACAGACCGGTGCGAAGGCCAAAGATTCACTGGTCTGGCAGATTCACCGCCAGTCCTTTGTCCAACTGTAGACGCTCCGTGGAACACTGCCGTTCAATCGTTGAATATGCCGCACCCCCTTGTAACGGGACGATTCTCGCGACCAGCGCCCTGCGGCGGCGGGCGCAACCCTGCTATGATCGGCGCACTTTTTCCGTTCACGCCTTCAACGAGTGAATCCATGAGCACCGACAAGACCAATCAGTCCTGGGGCGGCCGCTTCAGTGAGCCCGTCGACGCCTTCGTCGCCCGCTTCACCGCCTCGGTCGATTTCGACAAGCGCCTGTACCGCCACGACATCATGGGTTCGATCGCCCACGCCACCATGCTGGCGCAGGTCGGCGTCCTCACCGATGCCGAGCGCGACACCATCATCGATGGCCTGAAGACCATCCAGGGCGAAATCGAGGCCGGCTCCTTCGACTGGCGCGTCGACCTCGAAGACGTGCACATGAACATCGAAGCGCGCCTGACCGACCGCATCGGTATCACCGGCAAGAAGCTGCACACCGGCCGCAGCCGCAACGACCAGGTGGCCACCGACATCCGCCTGTGGCTGCGCGACGAGATCGACCTGATCCTGGCCGAGATCACCCGCCTGCAGCAGGGCCTGCTGGAGCAGGCCGAGCGCGAGGCCGAGACCATCATGCCCGGCTTCACCCACCTGCAGACCGCGCAGCCGGTGACCTTCGGCCACCACCTGCTGGCCTGGTTCGAGATGCTCAGCCGTGACTACGAGCGCCTGGTGGACTGCCGCAAGCGCGCCAACCGCATGCCCCTGGGCAGCGCCGCCCTGGCCGGCACCACCTACCCGATCGACCGCGAACTGACCTGCAAGCTGCTGGGCTTCGAGGCCGTGGGCGGCAACTCGCTGGACAGCGTCTCGGACCGCGACTTCGCCATCGAATTCTGCTCGGCGGCGAGCATCGCGATGATGCACCTGTCGCGCTTCTCCGAAGAGCTGGTGCTGTGGACTAGCGCCCAGTTCCAGTTCGTCGACCTGCCTGATCGTTTCTGCACCGGCAGCTCGATCATGCCGCAGAAGAAGAACCCAGACGTGCCGGAGCTGGTGCGCGGCAAGAGCGGCCGCGTGTTCGGCGCCCTGACCGGCCTGCTGACCCTGATGAAAGGCCAGCCGCTGGCCTACAACAAGGACAACCAGGAAGATAAAGAGCCGCTGTTCGACGCCGCCGACACCCTGCGCGACTCACTGCGTGCCTTTGCCGACATGATCCCGGCGATCAAGCCCAAGCACGCGATCATGCGCGAAGCGGCCCTGCGCGGCTTCTCCACCGCCACGGACCTGGCCGACTACCTGGTGCGCCGCGGCCTGCCGTTCCGTGATTGCCACGAGATCGTCGGCCATGCGGTGAAGTACGGTGTCGATACCGGCAAGGACCTGGCCGAGATGAGCCTGGACGAACTGCGCCAGTTCAGCGACCAGATCGAGCAGGACGTGTTCGCCGTACTGACCCTGGAAGGTTCGGTCAACGCCCGCAACCACATCGGCGGCACCGCGCCGGCCCAGGTGCGCGCGGCCGTCGCGCGCGGCAAGGCCTTGCTGGCTTCTCGCTAAGCAGTCAGGGGCCGCTTTGCGGCCCTTTCGCCGGCAAGCCGGCTCCCACTCCGATCACACAGCCCTCAGCGCTTCGCTGTATCCGTGGGAGCCGGCTTGCCAGCAAAAGGCCCCGACGCCAGTCAGCGCTTGCTCTTGATCATTTCCAGGAACGCCGGCATCGCCGCATCCTTGTCCGCCACGATCCGCGCCATGTGCGGGTTCTCGCCCAGCAACTGCAACAGCGCCTTCGCTTGCGGGAAATCCGCCAGGAAGTCGATATTGAGCACCTTCTTGCCCACCGCGCAGGCCAGGTCTACCGAGAAGCAGAACATCAGGTCGGCGATGGTCAGTTGCTCACCGGCCACGTATGGCTGGAACCGCCCGTTGCGCTTGAGGGTGGCGAAGCCCGCCAGCAGGTCCGCCCGCGCCCGCTCCTTGATCAGCGGTTCCACCGCCGTGCCGAAGAACGCCTCGGCGTAGCAGGTACGCGCCGGCAGCTCGATATACAGCTCGATCTCCCGCAGCAGCTCGCGCACCTTGGCCTGCCCGAAGGCATCGGCCGGCAGCAGCGCCTTGCCCGGCTGGGTCTGTTCGATGTAGTCGAGGATGACCCCGGTTTCGCTGATGAAACCGTGCTCGGTCTCAAGCACCGGCACCTTGCCGCGAGGGCTGACGGCCAGGGCTTGAGGCAACTGACCACCGAAGAACGGTACCTCCTCGAAGGGCACGCCCTTCTCCAGCAAGGCCAGCTTGACCATGTTGTAGTAGTTGCTGACTGCGAATCCATGAAGCTTGAGCATTGAGACAGCCTCCAAGGCCGTATGGGGTTGGCCCGGCTGTTATAGCCCCCTGCCCGGCCCTTGACCAGTGGCATGCTCGGCGTTGATGGCCGGGCATTGCCAACCCAGACATGGCACACTATGCGCTTCACCACAGGAGTACCGCCATGAGCGAGCACGACGAGATCGACGGCAACGACGAAGAAGCCTTCACCGAGGCTACCCTCACCCAGGCCATCGAGAACCAGATCGAAAGCGGCGAACCCGCGGCGGCCAAGGCCACCTTCAACAAGCTGACCCTGGTCGGCTACGAGCGCGAGGACATCCTCAATCTCATGGCCCATGTGCTGGCCATCGAAATCGACGCCATGCTCGACGAAGACCGTCCGTTCAACACCGAATGGTATGAAACCGCCCTGCGGGCCCTGCCGGAGCTGCCACCTGAGGCGGATCAAGGCGACATCGAATAAGCCTGACTACACTCCTGACTTCCATCCTTGTCTCGAAGTCAGGAGTTGCCCATGCCTTTTACCCCCGAACTGATCGCCGAACTGGAAGTCCTTTCTCAGTTCAACCTGGATAACCACCAGGAAGGCATCAAGGTTAGCAGCGACGCCTCCCCCGCCCTGGTCGCCGCTGCCAAGCGCTTGCATGACAAAGGGCTCACCGACCAACCCGATGGCGGTTACCTCACCAGCCTTGGTAACGATGCTGCTGAGAGCGTCCGGCTTTTGCTGACCATCCTCAAATCAAAATCCGCCCAGCCGGCCTGAACCCCTGCTCCCGCTCCTGCAGCTCGGCAGACCTGCAGGAGCGGGCTTACCGTCGATGGCTTGCACAGGCGCTGCAAATCTGACGTCAAAAACCCAGCAACCCCTTATCCGAGCGCCCCACTCAGGCTAAACTCGCCAGTGCTCCCCCGGCCTGCCTGAGTGCGCAATGTACCACCCCCATGAAATCCGCCCCGATCTCGACCAAGGCATCGACCGCAAGGAGCTGTCCAAGCTGAGCGCGCGCTTCCTGAAGATCAACCAGGGCCGCCTGGCACGGGCCATGGAAGGGCTGTCCACGCGCCAGCAACTGGTCCTCACCCTGTTGCCGCTGTTCTTCCACGTCAATCACCCGCTGTTGCCGGGCTATGTGTCGGGCACCACCCCCGCCGGCGTATCCGGCTTCGAGCCCGACAGCGACCTGCTGGCCGAGGCCCAGCGCCTGACCCGCTCGTTCACCTACAAACCGCGCCACGGCAAGCCGCAGCAACCAATCCACGGCCTGTTCCTGATGGGCAGCCTGGGCACCCTGGCTCAGGCCGAGCAGAGTGACATGGACCTTTGGGTCTGCCACGCCCCCGACCTGGACGAGCAGGCCCTGGCCGACCTGCGCCGCAAATGCCAGCTGCTCGAAGCCTGGGCCGCCAGCCAGGGCGCCGAGGCGCACCTGTTCCTGATCGAGCCACGCGGCTTCGTCCGGGGCGAGCGCGACAGCCAGCTCAGCTCAGACGACTGCGGCACCACCCAGCACTACCTGCTGCTCGACGAGTTCTACCGCACCGCCATCTGGCTGGCCGGGCGTACGCCGCTGTGGTGGCTGGTGCCGGTGTACCAGGAGCATAACTACCGGGACTTTACCCAGACCCTACTGGCCAAGCGCTTCATCCGCATCACCGACGCCCTGGACCTCGGCAACCTGGCGCACATACCGCCTGGCGAGTATGTCGGTGCTGGGCTGTGGCAGCTGTTCAAGGGCATCGACTCGCCCTACAAATCGCTGCTCAAGCTGCTGCTCACCGAAGCTTACGCCAGCGAACACCCGCAGGTGCGCTGCCTGAGCCTGGATTACAAGCAGGCCGTGTTCGCCAACCAGCTGGACCTGGACGAGCTCGACCCCTACGTCATGGTCTACCGGCGCATCGAACGCTACCTGCTTCAGCGTGGCGAATCGGCGCGCCTGGAGCTGGTGCGGCGCAGCCTGTACCTGAAAGTGAACAAGAAGCTAAGCGACCTGGGCCGCACCCGCAGCGGCGGCTGGCAGCGCCAGCTGCTCGGGCGCCTGACCGAGGAATGGGGCTGGGACGAGCGCCAGCTGGCGTTGCTCGACAGCCGCAGCCAGTGGAAAGTGCGCCAGGTGGCGGTCGAGCGCCGCGAGCTGGTGGCCGAGCTGAACCACAGCTACCGCTTCCTGACCCAGTTCGCCCGCCAGCAGAACGCCAACAGCCGCGCCGACCAGCGCGACCTCAACGTCCTCGGCCGGCGCCTGTACGCCGCCTTCGAGCGACGGGCCGGCAAGATCGAGGTGATCAACCCGGGCATCGCCCCGGACCTGGCCGAAGACACCCTGACCCTGGTGCACTCGCCCAACCGCAAGGAGCCGGGCACCCACCACTGGGGCCTGTACAACGGCAACCTCGGCGTGCACGAGTGGGAGCACTTCAGCCCGATCAAGCGCTGCCGCGAACTGCTCGAGCTGCTCACCTGGGCCCATCGCAACGGCGTGATCGACAGCGGCACACGCCTGGCCCTGCACCCTGGCGCCAGCGACCTGAGCGAGTTCGAGCTGTTCAACCTGATCGGCAGCCTGCAACAGAGCATCCCCCTGCCCCTGGAAACGGTCAGCGAGGTGCGCCTGCTGCAACCGAGCGTGGCCGACGAGATCCTGCTGCTGGTGAATGTCGGGGTCGATCCGCTGCGCCATCACCGCGACCTGAACATCCTGATGACCACCGAGCGCACCGACTCGCTGAGCTACGCCGGGGTGCGCGAGAACCTGGTGCTGACCCTCGACCAGATCACCCTCAACAGCTGGAACGAGGTCCTGGTGCAGCGCTACGATGGCGAGCATGCGCTGGTGCGCTGCCTGCGCGACTTCCTCAACAGCCTGGGCCTGCGCAGCCACCGCCCGCGGGTGCGGGTGCGCTGCTACTGCCACAACCGCGCCCAGGCTATCAGCCAACGGGTCGAGGACATCTTCGACACCGTGCAGCTGCTGCTCGACCAGGGCCTGAATCACCGCTACCTGCTGCAGGTGGCCCAGCACACCCACATCCTCGACCTGCAGCCCGGGCAGATCACCCTGGCCAGCCTCGCCGACCACGACGCGGTGCTGGCGGCCCTCGGCGAGGAGCGCAGCCGCTACAGCCCGCTGCACCTGGACGCCCATGCCCTGCAGGACCATGACCTGCCGCTGGTCCTGGCCCAGGGCCGCCCCGGCTGTATCCAGGTGTTCTACCGGCTGTTCGAAGGCTGGGCCGACCTGTATGTGCTCGACGAGCACAACGCGCTCTGGCAGCAACGGCTGCCGCTGCAGGACGAGCAGCACCTGCTGCTGCCGCTGCAACGCTTCCTGCAATCGATGCTGATGCGCCGCGATGCCCAACTGCCCCTGGACAGCCTGCCGCTGGCGTCGCTGGATATCCTCTACTACCAGTTGCTGCCATCCGGCCTCGGCAAGGCACGCAGCCTGGAGCCGCGACAGACGCCAATGGACAGCCAGAACCAGGCCTACTACGAGGTCCAGGCGATCCTCCAGGCGGGTACCGGCGACGGGGTGCATGTCACGCTCTACTGCGACCAGCAGGAGTTTTCCGAACTGGAGCATGGCGACCAGCTGTATGCCGTGGTCGCCCGGCAGATCCTGGGCCAGCGCCGCAGCAGCGGCCGTTACCGCTGCTACATCACCGACCTCGACCTGTCCGAGCTGCTGGAGGACGAGCAGGGGTCCACCAGCCTGTACCTGCGCTACAAGCGCGAGCTGGAGCAGGCGCTCAACGATGGGCTGGAACAGTTGCAGGCGCGGCTGGAGCCCTGACTCTCTCGGCGTTGACGGGCCGCTCCTACAGGGGAATGCGCAGTATCAGAGATCGAAATCCCCTGCCGCCTCCGGCTGGTACTCGACCGCCAGCAGCTCCAGCTTGAGGGTCTTGCCGCCCGGCGCCGGCCAGTCGATCTGGTCGCCCACCGACAGGCCGAGCAGGGCGCAGCCGATCGGCGCAAGAATCGATACGTTGCCCTCGGGGCCGGCATCCTTCGGGTACACCAGGGTCAGGTGGTAATCCTTGCCGCTGGCACTCTCTCGGCAGTGCACCCGCGAATTCATGGTCACCACGCCGGCCGGCACCTCTTCATGCCCGACCACCTGCTCGGCACGGTCCAGCTCGTCCTGCAGGGCGAGCACACCTGGGGTGCTTTCATCGAGGTCGTCGAGCAGGCGCTCGAGACGCTGCACGTCCAAGCGGGTGAGGATGAGGGAAGGCTTGGTGCTCATGATCCAGTCAGACTCCTTTGAACAGGCAATTTTCAACAGGCAGATAAAGCAAAACCCCGCCCAAGGGCGGGGTTTGCAAAATACTGTGGCGTCATCGACGCAGACCCTGACACTACCACAGCGGGGCAAATACTCAAGCCCACTCCTTCGTTGTGCCTATGCCGGTGCTCGCGATTTCAGGGCCAGCGCCTCGCGGCAGATCTGCCGGCGCCGCTCGTCATCGGCCGAGCGCCACTCGCGGATATGCTCGACATGGCGGTGACAGCCGGTGCAGACCTTGTGCTCATCCAGCCGACATATGCTGATACAAGGTGATGGCACCGCCGGGCTCACGTTGCTGTAGAGCGGCTTGGGTGGCCGGGGCAGGTCGCTCATCTCAGATCTCGTCGAAGTCCAGCTTCTCGCCGGCGCGTTCCCAGACGATGCGCTCGAGCATCTCGCCCAGCAGTTCTTCGCTCTTCTCACAGACCCATTTGCCGCTCTCTTCGTCGTAGTCGAAGTGGAAGCCGCCGGACTTGTCCGCCAGCCACAGCTGGCGCAGCGGCTCCTGGCGGCTGAAGATCAGCTGGCTGCCGTTGTCGAACTTGACGGTGAGAACGCCGGCGGAGTTCTCCATGTCCAGGTCCATGCCGCTTTCATCGAACAGGTCTTCCAGGGCCTGTTGGGTCGCATCGACCAGGTCGTGGAAACGCGCTTCGCTCAAACTCATTGCAGGGACCTCGAAAAATGGCTGTACACACGCAAGCCGGGCACGATAAGGGCGAACGCCTCAAGCTACAAGCTAATCGCGGTAAGAAAAAGCCGCATGTCCTTCGGTCGCCCATGCCCGCCGAGCGGGGCTGACCCTTGCATAGGCAATCAGGTGGGCGCTCGGTATACTCGGGCGCAATACTGCATATTTCCAAGGATTTCACCCATGAAACGCCTGATTTCCTCCCTCGCGGCGCTGGTCGCGGTTGCCTGCCTCGTTTCGGCCTGCGGTCAGAAAGGCCCCCTGTACCTGCCTGAAGACGGCAAGGACGGCAAAGGCCCGCGCAAATCGCACCAGCATGCCAAGCCTGTCCAGCCGCAACCGGTGCTGGTGCAGCCGCAAGAGCAGCCAGAAGAGTCGCCCGCGCAGTAAGGAAATCCCATGGACGCATTCAACTACCGCGGCGGCGAGCTGTTCGCGGAAGGGGTGGCCCTGACGGCGATCGCCGAACGCTTCGGCACGCCCACCTACGTGTACTCGCGCGCCCATATCGAGGCCCAGTACCGCAGCTATACCGACGCCCTGCAAGGGGTCGAGCACCTGGTCTGCTTCGCGGTCAAGGCCAACTCCAACCTGGGCGTGCTGAACCTGCTGGCGCGCCTCGGCGCAGGCTTCGACATCGTCTCCGGCGGTGAGCTGGAGCGCGTCCTGGCCGCCGGCGGGCGCGCCGATCGCGTGGTGTTCTCCGGGGTCGGCAAGACCCGTGACGACATGCGCCGCGCTCTGGAAGTGGGCGTGCACTGCTTCAACGTCGAGTCCACCGACGAGCTCGAGCGCCTCCAGGTCGTTGCCGCCGAAATGGGCAAGACGGCCCCGGTTTCGCTACGCGTGAACCCGGACGTCGACGCCGGCACCCATCCGTACATTTCCACCGGTCTCAAAGAGAACAAGTTCGGCATCGCCATCGCCGACGCCGAGGCTATCTACGTGCGTGCCGCGCAGTTGCCGAACCTGGATGTGGTCGGCGTCGACTGCCACATCGGCTCGCAACTGACCACCGTCGAGCCCTTCCTCGACGCCCTCGACCGCCTGCTGGTGCTGGTCGACCGCCTGGCCGAGTGCGGCATCCACCTGCGCCACCTGGACCTCGGCGGCGGTGTCGGCGTGCGCTACCGCGACGAGCAACCACCGCTGCTGGCCGACTACATCGCCGCCATTCGCGAGCGCGTCGGCGAGCGCGACCTGGCCCTGGTGTTCGAGCCGGGCCGCTACATCGTCGCCAACGGCGGCGTGCTGCTGACCCGCGTGGAATACCTCAAGCACACCGAGCACAAGGATTTCGCCATCATCGATGCGGCCATGAACGACCTGATCCGTCCCGCCTTGTACCAGGCCTGGATGGACGTCAGCGCGGTCAAGCCCCGCGAAGGTGAAGGCCGGGCCTACGACCTGGTCGGCCCGATCTGCGAAACCGGCGACTTCCTGGGCAAGGACCGCGTGCTGGACCTGGCCGAGGGCGACCTGCTGGCCGTCCGCTCGGCGGGCGCCTATGGTTTCGTCATGAGCTCCAACTACAACACCCGTGGCCGTTGCGCCGAAGTGCTGGTCGATGGCGACCTGGCCTTCGAAGTGCGTCGCCGCGAGACCGTCGCCGAATTGTTCGCCGGCGAAAGCCTGCTGCCGGAGTGAGCCCATGCTGCTGCGTTTCACCAAGATGCACGGGCTGGGCAACGACTTCATGGTCCTCGACCTGGTCAGCCAGCACGCGCACATCCAACCCAAGCACGCCAAGCAATGGGGCGACCGCAACACCGGTATCGGCTTCGACCAACTGCTGATCGTCGAGGCGCCGAGTAACCCGGATGTGGATTTCCGCTACCGGATCTTCAATGCCGACGGCTCCGAAGTCGAGCAGTGCGGCAACGGCGCGCGCTGCTTCGCTCGCTTCGTATTGGACAAGCGCCTGACGGCCAAGAAGCGCATTCGCGTCGAGACCAAGGGCGGCATCATCGAGCTCGATGTGCGCAACGACGGCCAGATCTGCGTCGACATGGGGCCGCCACGCTTCGCCCCGGCCGAGATCCCGTTCATCGCCGACGAGCAGGCCATCAGCTATGCGCTGGAAGTCGATGGCCAGGTGCACCAGATCGCCGCGGTGTCCATGGGCAACCCGCATTCGGTACTGCGCGTCGACGACGTGCGCAGTGCGCCGGTCCATGAGCTGGGCCCGAAGATCGAGCATCACCCGCGCTTCCCGCAGCGGGTCAATGCAGGCTTCATCCAGGTGGTCGACCGCCACCGCGCCAACCTGCGGGTATGGGAGCGTGGCGCCGGCGAGACCCAGGCCTGCGGTACCGGCGCCTGCGCCGCGGCCGTGGTGGCGATCAGCCAGGGCTGGATGGACTCGCCGGTGACCATCGACCTGCCGGGCGGCCGCCTGAGCATCGAGTGGGCCGGCCCCGGCAAGCCGGTGCTGATGACCGGCCCCGCCGTCCGCGTGTTCGAAGGACAAGTTCGTCTCTAAGCGAGTATCCGCCATGACCGATCAGCCTAACGTTGCATCCCCGCAGGCCCGAGAGCTCGATGCCGAAGCGGTGGTCGCCTACCTGCGCGCCCACCCGACCTTCTTCGCCGAGCACGACGAGCTGCTGCTCGAACAGCGCATCCCCCATCAGCGCGGCGACAGCGTGTCGCTGGTGGAGCGCCAGCTCAAGCTGCTGCGCGACCGCAACATCGAGATGCGCCATCGCCTGTCGCAGTTGATGGACGTGGCCCGTGACAACGACCGGCTGTTCGACAAGACCCGCCGGCTGATCCTCGACCTGCTCGACGCCGGTACCCTCGAAGAGGTGGTGATGGCGGTCGAGGACAGCCTGCGCCAGGAATTCCAGGTGCCCTTCGTCAGCCTGATCCTGTTCGGCGAGAACGCCGCGCCCGTGGGCCGCTGGGTCTCCGGGGCCGAGGCGCAGCAGGCCATCGGCGGGCTGATCGGCGGCGGCAAGACCATCAGCGGCAGCCTGCGCGAGCATGAACTGGCCTTCCTGTTCGGCGATGCCCAGCACAAGGAAGTCGGTTCCAGCGCCGTGGCCACCCTTGAGTACCAGGGCCTGCACGGCGTGCTGGCGATCGGCAGCCGCGACCCGCAGCACTACAAGAGCAGCGTCGGCACCCTGTTCCTCAGCTACATCGCCGAAGTGCTTGGCCGCGTGGTGCCGCGCTTCACCCAGACGCTGCGCTCGGTACGCTGATGGAACGCCAGCTGGAGGCTTATTGCGCTCACCTGCGCAACGAGCGCCAGGTGTCCGAGCACACCCTGCTGGCCTACCGCCGCGACCTCGAGAAAGTCATCGAATTCTGCAACACCCAGGGCATCGCCGGCTGGAGCGCCCTGCAGGTCCAGCAGTTGCGCCAGCTGGTCGCCCGTCAGCACCATCACGGCCAGTCCTCGCGCAGCCTGGCGCGCTTGCTCTCGGCGGTGCGCGGCCTGTACCGCTACCTCAACCGCGAAGGCCATTGCCAGCACGACCCGGCCAACGGCCTGGCGCCGCCCAAGGGTGAACGGCGCCTGCCCAAGGTGCTGGACACCGACCGTGCCCTGCAACTGCTCGATGGCGGCGTCGACGACGAGTTCATTGCCCGTCGCGACCAGGCGATCCTCGAACTGTTCTACTCGTCCGGCCTGCGCCTGTCGGAGCTGACCGGGCTCGACCTCGAACACCTGGACCTGGCCGCCGGGCTGGTACAGGTGCACGGCAAGGGCGGCAAGAGCCGCGTGCTGCCGGTCGGCCGCAAGGCCCGCGAGGCGATGCAGGCGTGGCTCAAGCTGCGCGGCATCGCCGGCCCGCGGGACGGCGCGGTGTTCCTCAGTCGCCAGGGCAAGCGCCTCGGCCCCCGCGCCATCCAGCTGCGGGTCAAGGCCGCCGGCGAGCGCGAGCTCGGCCAGCACCTGCACCCGCACATGCTTCGCCATTCCTTCGCCAGCCACCTGCTGGAATCGTCCCAGGACCTGCGCGCGGTGCAGGAGATGCTCGGCCACGCCGACATCAGCACCACGCAGATCTACACCCACCTGGACTTCCAGCACCTGGCCGCGGTGTACGACAGCGCCCACCCTCGGGCCAAACGCAGCAAGGACACGGACTCATGAGCATCAAGCTGATCACCTTCGACCTGGACGACACCCTCTGGGACACCGCGCCGGTCATCGCCAGCGCCGAAGTCGTCCTGCGCGACTGGCTCGAAGCCAACGCGCCGATCCTCGGCGGCGTGCCGGTCGAGCACCTGTTCGCCATCCGCGAGCGCCTGGTGCAGGCCGAACCGGGTCTCAAACACCGCATCAGCGCCCTGCGCC
This sequence comes from Pseudomonas sp. P110(2024), assembly GCF_057480795.1. Classification (NCBI taxonomy): domain Bacteria; kingdom Pseudomonadati; phylum Pseudomonadota; class Gammaproteobacteria; order Pseudomonadales; family Pseudomonadaceae; genus Pseudomonas; species Pseudomonas sp. P110(2024). The sequence continues at coordinate 306,616 of NZ_JBLIYT010000003.1, read as the reverse complement.
GACGGGTGCTGTTCCACGCCCTGGAAGAGGTCGGCTACAGCGAGCAGCACGCCCAGGAGCTGGCCAACGAGGGCTTCGAGGTGTTCCTGCATGCCCGGCACCAGGTCGAGGTGTTCCCCGAGGTGCAGCCGGTTCTGGAGATCCTGCGCCATCACTACACCCTCGGCGTGGTCACCAACGGCAATGCCGACGTGCGCAGGCTCGGCCTGGCGGACTACTTCCGCTTCGCGCTGTGCGCGGAGGACCTAGGGATAGGCAAGCCGGACCCGGCACCGTTCCTCGAAGCGCTGAAGCGCGGTGAGGTGGACGCAGGGGCGGCGGTGCACGTCGGCGACCATCCGGGTGACGACATCGCCGGCGCCCAGCGCGCCGGGCTGCGGGCGGTATGGTTCAACCCGCAGCACAAGCCCTGGAGCGGCGAACAGGCGCCGGATGCGGAGATTCAGCGGCTGTCGCAGTTGCCCGACGTGCTGTCGCGCTGGCGCTGACTGGCTTCATATTCCCCATCCCACATCTTCAGGCAATGCTCCTACAGAGACCGTGCCAACCTGACAGGCACAAAAAAGCCCGCAGCGACGGCGGGCTTTTTTGCGTTCAGCCACTCAGATAGGGCGGCTGCCGTACTTGTTGTCCGGCTTCTTGGGCGGATCGGCGACCACGTTGGCCTCCACTTCCTGCACCTTGCCACCGCGCGACAGGAACTCTTCCATCGCCTTGGCCAGCGCATCGCGCTCTTTCTGCTTGGCTTCCATGCTCGGCATCTCGTCTACCGAGACCGCCGCCTTGGACTTGCCCTTGGCCGCAGGAGCCGGGCTGCTGTCATCGTCGCCGGCGTCTTCCGCGCCGTCGTCAGCGGCCGCTTCAAGGCCGTCATCAGCCTCGTCTTCGTCGCCTACTTCGAGGTCATCATTTTCCAGATCGTCGTCGCTCATGTTCTACCTCATGACTTGCGAAAAGCAGGTTAGTTATAGACCGGTGCAGCCGTAGACCGGCAGCCACCAGTGAAAATTCAACTGGCCGTGGATTGGCCACTGCCCTGGGTGTCCACCCCCTCATGGGGGGCCCGGCACCCTGCAGGCCCTGCTCCTGGCAAGGCCTGACAAAATTGTTTGAGCCCTTGCTGGCCACAGGCTATTGGCAAGCCTAGCAAAGGGTAGCGAAGTGTGTGGACTACTCGTCCAGCTTCCTTCGGCGCGCATTCTAGCGCGCTCGCAGAAAAAGCAAAGCACCAGAAACACCCGATGGCTTGTAAGTTTTAACCCCGGGTCGCGATCAGCGCAGGGAAACCGTTTGCCCCAGGCCAAACGGTAAATTACAGGCAAAAAAATGCCCGGCGAACCGGGCAAGTTTTCCAGCATCGCGGTTACAGGTTGTAGCCGCGCTCGTTGTGTTGAGCCAGGTCGAGGCCGACCGACTCTTCTTCTTCGCTGACCCGCAGGCCCATCACCAGGTCGAGGACCTTGAGGATCACGTAGGTGACGATGGCGGTGTAGACCACGGTGAAGATCACGCCCTTGGCCTGGATCCAGAACTGCGCGGCGATGTCGGTGACCGCGCCGAAGCCGCCCAGGGCAGGTGCCGCGAACACGCCGGTGAGCAGTGCACCGATGATGCCGCCGATGCCGTGCACGCCGAAGGCGTCCAGGGAGTCGTCATAGCCCAGCTTGCGCTTGAGGCTGGTGGCGCAGAAGTAGCAGACCACGCCGGACACCAGGCCGATCACCAGGGCGCCCATCGGCCCGACAGTGCCGGCGGCCGGGGTGATGGCGACCAGGCCGGCGACCACGCCCGAGGCAATGCCCAGTGCGCTTGGCTTGCCGTGGAAGATCCACTCGGCGAACATCCAGCCCAGGGCGGCGGCGGCGGTGGCGATCTGGGTCACCAGCATGGCCATGCCGGCGGTACCGTTGGCCGCGGCGGCGGAACCTGCGTTGAAGCCGAACCAGCCGATCCACAGCATGGCCGCGCCCATCAGGGTGTAGCCCAGGTTGTGGGGGGCCATCGGCGTGGTCGGGTAGCCCTTGCGCTTGCCCAGTACCAGGCAGCAGACCAGGCCGGCGATACCGGCGTTGATGTGCACCACGGTGCCGCCGGCGAAGTCCAGCACGCCCCAGTCCCACATCAGCGCGCCGTCACCGCTCCAGACCATGTGCGCGATCGGCGCATAGACCAGGGTGAACCACACGCCCATGAAGATCAGCATTGCCGAGAACTTCATGCGCTCGGCGAAGGCACCGACGATCAGCGCCGGGGTGATGATGGCGAAGGTCATCTGGAAGGTGATGAACACCGCCTCGGGGAACAGCGCGGTGGCCGAGGTCAGGCCCGACGGCGTGACGCCGTTGAGGAAGGCCTTGGAGAAGCCACCGATGAAGGAATTGAAGTTGAGCACGCCCTTTTCCATACCAGCGGTATCGAAAGCCAGGCTGTAGCCGTAGATGACCCACAGGATGCTGATCAACCCAGTGATGGCGAAACACTGCATCATCACCGACAGCACGTTCTTCGAGCGCACCATGCCGCCGTAGAACAGGGCCAGGCCCGGGATGGTCATGAACAGGACCAGTGCCGTCGAGGTGAGCATCCAGGCGGTGTCGCCGGAGTTCAGCACGGGGGCGGCAGTTTCCTCGGCCAGGGCCAGCCCTGGCATTACGAGGGACAATAGGGCTCCTAGCCCTGCGATCTTGCGCAGAGTCATGTTGTTTTCTCCTGGGGCGTTGGGTTTGGTGAGGCTTGGTTTGGCGCTTAGATCGCGTCGGTATCGGTCTCGCCGGTACGGATGCGGATCGCCTGCTCCAGATTGACCACGAAGATCTTGCCGTCGCCGATCTTGCCGGTGTTGGCCGCCTTGGTGATGGCTTCGATCACCCGATCGAGGTCCTTGTCGTCGATGGCGACATCGATCTTCACCTTGGGCAGGAAATCGACCACATATTCAGCGCCGCGATACAGCTCGGTGTGACCCTTCTGCCGGCCGAAGCCTTTGACTTCGGTCACGGTGATGCCCTGCACGCCGATTTCCGACAGCGACTCGCGCACGTCGTCCAGCTTGAACGGCTTGATGATGGCAGTGACTAGCTTCATGAAACTCTCTCCCGATTTGGTGGACTTGCCCCAGGAAAACAAACCCGTCTCAAGTCTAAGCGCAGCGCCTGGCTTTGTAACGCGTCGTCGGCTCCATCCTCCCCGCCGACGCACGATCCGGCTGTGACGAAGAACCTTCCGGCTCCGCCTGCGCACTGCCTGGTCACAAGGGACTGCATCAGTGCATGGCTCGCTCAGGTCTTTGCAGAAACCTTGCCAGTTAGCGTAAGTCACGGGAAAACAGGTAGTTGCGTGAACCGGCAGGGATTGGCCAATCGCCAGCAAGGAAAAAGCGCACAAAATCGGTGCGCGACCTTTGGCCGCCCTGCGCGAAAAGCGTGCAGCGCAAGTGGCTCGGAGCCCCGTGCTACACTGCTGCCCTTTCAGTGATCAGCGGATACCAGACATGCTCGCGCCCAAAGCCTTCCTCGATGCCCTGAGCGACCAGGCCTCGCGCCTGTTCAGCGGTGACACCGCCGCGCCCCGCGCCGAACTGGAAAGCCAGTTCAAGGTGCTGATGCAGGGTGCCTTCAGCAAGCTCGACCTGGTCAGCCGCGAGGAGTTCGACAGCCAGATGGTGGTGCTGGCCCGCACCCGCGCCCGCCTGGAGGCCCTGGAAAAGCAGGTTGCCGAGCTGGAAGCACGGATGGCGCCGCCCGCCGCAGACTAACAATCGATACAGGGAGTGTTAGCCATGAAAGTCAGTGCCCGGAATGTCTTTGAAGGTTCGGTCAGCGACATCAAGCCAGGCGCGGTGAATGCCGAGGTCGAACTGACCCTGGGCGGCGGCGAGAAGCTGGTCGCGGTGGTCACCATGGCCAGCCTGCACAACCTCAACATCAACGTCGGCAAGCAGGCCGTGGCGCTGGTCAAGGCCTCGCACATCATCCTGGGCGCCAAGCCTTGATCGAATGCCCGCTTCTGCCTTGACCAGGCAGGAGCGGGCTTGCCCTGCGATAACACTTGCGCAGAGGTATTGCATTAATTCCCCGCCCAGCAGATGAAACATATTTAAGTTACGCCTTCCCGGTTGACTTCCCCGCTATGCTTTGCATAAAGTTCACCCGCCCCGAAAAGCGGGCCTTTATTTCAACTCACGAAGAATTCAATGGACACAGTATCTAGTCGCTGTCTGGCAGCCTTTGGCCGCCAGGCACTTGAACCGGAACTCCGGGCCCGCCCCTAGGTCGGGCAAGCCGCGCCAGAGCCTGTTGCTCCGCCGTAGCTTGCCGCCCCGGGTGCCCGCCCGGTCGGAGGCAAGCTCATGAACCTCGATATCGCCACCCCTCGCCTACGCACCTGTGCGCACAAGGCCCCGCACCGTCCTGTCCTCGGCTGGGGCTTGTCCTCGTCCCTGGAGCCGCCCAGTCGATAGCGCGCCCGTTACTGCCTTTAGTGACGCGCGCGATGCTGTCCGTTCGCTGAACTGACGCCATATAAATCGTCAGAAACGTCCGAACTTTAAATAATTAAAGTTTGTTGGCGTTCTATTGCCCGCCATTTAGCAAAGGAATTAACCGACCATGGAATCAGCCAGTCGAAAGTTCGCTGCCGATCTAATTTCCGGCATTCGCCAGCGAACACGTAAACGTCGGAAAAACCACGTTTTTCATTGTTTGAATCATTGCGACACGGGACACGTTCACTCACCTTCCCTACCGTGAGTCGACTGTGTGTCGTGCCGCCTCCTGCGGCAGGAGCACAGCCAAATGACCGTAAAAGACCGCAACACCCGCAGCAAAGCCGGCGACGATGCCCGCCTGTCGATGCGCGCCGCCCGCGAGGCACGCAACGGCCTGGCCGTGACCCTGGCCAACCTCGACGCCAGCGAGCTGGGCCTGACCGAGCACGAAGCCGCCAAGCGCCTGCAGCGCGACGGCGCCAACCAGGTTGCCCATGACAAGCCGCAACCGGCCCTGGTGCAACTGCTCAAGGCCCTGCACAACCCCTTCATCTACGTGCTGCTCACCCTCGCCGGCATCAGCTTCGTCACCGACTACTGGCTGCCGGTACGCGCAGGCGACCTGGAAGAAGCGGACCTGACCAAGGTCATCATCATCATGACCATGGTCAGCCTCAGCAGCCTGCTGCGCTTCTGGCAGGAGTACCGCTCGGGCAAGGCCGCCGATGCGCTCAAGGCCATGGTCCGCACCACCGCCACCGTGCTGCGCCGCGAGCGCCACGACCAGCCGGCGCGCCTGCGCGAAGTGCCGATGAACGAACTGGTGGCCGGCGATATCGTGCAACTGGCCGCCGGCGACATGATCCCCGCCGATATCCGCCTGATCGAGTCCCGCGACCTGTTCATCAGCCAGGCCGTGCTGACTGGCGAAGCGCTGCCGGTGGAGAAGTACGACACCCTCGGTCACGTCGCGCAGAAGTCCGCAGCCGACAACGCCAACGATGAAAGCGGCCTGCTGGATCTGCCCAACATCGGCTTCATGGGCACCAACGTGGTCAGCGGCCGCGCCCGCGCCGTGGTGGTGGCCACCGGCAAGCGCACCTACTTCGGTTCGCTGGCCAAGGCCATCGTCGGCTCGCGCAGCCAGACCGCCTTCGACCGCGGGGTGAACAGCGTCAGCCGCCTGTTGATCCGCTTCATGCTGGTGATGGTGCCAGTGGTGTTCATGCTCAACGGCGTGGTCAAGGGCGACTGGAGCGACGCCTTCCTGTTCGCCCTGGCCGTGGCCGTGGGCCTGACCCCGGAAATGCTGCCGATGATCGTCAGCGCCAACCTGGCCAAGGGCGCCGTGGCCATGGCCCGGCGCAAGGTGGTGGTCAAGCGCCTGAACGCCATCCAGAACTTCGGTTCGATGGACGTGCTGTGCACCGACAAGACCGGCACCCTGACCCAGGACCGCATCATCCTCGAGCACCACGTCGACCCCAGCGGCCACAAGGACCCGCGCCTGCTGGAACTGGCCTGGCTCAACAGCCACCACCAGAGCGGCGTGAAGAACCTGATGGACCAGGCCGTGCTGCGTTTTGCCGGCGCAGACCAAGGCTTCCAGCCACCCTATGCCTACGCCAAGGTCGACGAGCTACCCTTCGACTTCATCCGCCGGCGCCTGTCGGTTATCGTCCAGGATGCCCTGGGCGATCATTTGCTGGTGAGCAAGGGCGCCGTCGAGGAAATGCTGGCCATCGCCACCCATGTCGAGGAAGGCGGCCAGCGGGTCGCCCTGGATGCCGGGCGGCGCCAGCAGTTGCTGGCCACCGCCAGCGCCTACTACCAAGACGGTTTTCGCGTGCTGCTGGTCGGCACCCGCGACATTCCGGCCGCCGCCGGCAAGCCCCAGTACCACACCGATGACGAGCGCGAGCTGGTGATCCGCGGCTTCCTGACCTTCCTCGATCCGCCCAAGGAAACCGCCGGCCCGGCCATCGCTGCCCTGCGCGAGATGGGGGTGAAGGTCAAGGTGCTGACCGGCGACAACCCGGTGGTCACCTGCAAGGTCTGCCGCGAAGTGGGCCTGGAACCCGGCCAGCCGCTGCTCGGCCAGGACATCGAGCGCCTGGACGACACCCAGCTCAAGGCGCTGGTCGAAGAGCGCACGGTGTTCGCCAAGCTCACTCCGTTGCAGAAATCGCGGGTGCTCAAGGCGCTGCAGGCCAACGGCCACACCGTGGGCTTCCTCGGCGACGGCATCAACGACGCCCCGGCGCTGCGCGATGCCGACGTGGGCATCTCGGTGGACAGCGGCACCGACATTGCCAAGGAGTCGGCCGACATCATCCTTCTGGAAAAGAGCCTGATGGTGCTGGAAGAAGGCGTGCTCAAGGGCCGCGAAACCTTCGGCAACATCATGAAGTACCTGTGCATGACCGCCAGCTCCAACTTCGGCAACGTGTTCTCGGTGCTGGTGGCCAGCGCGTTCATCCCGTTCATGCCGATGCTGGCGATCCACCTGCTGCTGCAGAACCTGATGTACGACTTCTCCCAGCTGTCGCTACCGTGGGATCGCATGGACAAGGAATTCCTGCGTGAGCCACGCAAGTGGGATGCCCGCAACATCGGTCGTTTCATGCTGTGGATCGGCCCCACTTCGTCGATTTTCGACATCACCACCTTTGCCCTGATGTGGTACGTGTTCGCCGCCAACAGCGTGGAAATGCAGGCGCTGTTCCAGTCCGGCTGGTTCATCGAGGGGTTGCTGTCGCAAACGCTGGTGGTGCACATGCTGCGCACCCGCAAGGTGCCGTTCTTCCAGAGCACCGCGGCGCTGCCGGTGATCCTGGCCACCGGCCTGGTCATGTGCCTGGGCATCTACATCCCGTTCTCGCCGCTGGGGGCGATGGTCGGGCTGGTGCCACTGCCGTGGGAATACTTCCCGTGGCTGGCCGCCACCCTGCTGGGCTACTGCCTGGTGGCCCAGGGCATGAAGACCCTGTACATCCGCCGCTTCGGCCAGTGGTTCTGAGGGGGTGAGCATGCGCGTACTGATCTGCGCGGGGCGCAACTACGCCGACAGCCAACGCTGCCGCCAGGCGCTGGACGCCCTCCAGCGCCAGCAACCGATCCGGGTGCTGATCCACGGCGGCAGCCAGCACCTGGGTGGCGAGATCGAAGGCTGGGCCCGCGAACAGGGCGCCGACATCGTGCGCTACCCGCCCAACTGGCAGCTGCACGGCAAGCTGGCCGAGCGTCTGCGCAACGTCTTCATGCTGCGCGACAGCCGGCCCGACCTGGTGCTGGCGCTGCCAGGCGGCGACGATACCGAGGAGCTGCTGGCACGGGCGCGAGGTTCGGGGATTCCAGTGATCTGCGGCAGGCAGCCTCGGGCGGCAGGCGCCCACAGTACTGAGTGCCAGGCCGGACAAAACTCGACGCACTCTTCTCGTCCACCTGCCCAGGAGCACCACTAAGCTTTGCCAGGCCGCAGGCTGCGGCTTTCACGCGAACCTGGAGTGCCAACCCCAACCGAAACTCCCGTCGCGCAACCCGGCGGGAGGCCTCCAGTGTTCAAGATCCAGACCACCGAACAATTCCGGGCCGACTTTCGGTTGCAACTAAGCAGGGGCCCAGACCTTGCCGCCTTCAAGGATGTTGTCCGCCACCTGGAAAAGCAGCTCCCGCTGCCGCCCAGGCATTGTGATGGTCAGCTGGTAGGGGCGCCCGGTCGCTGGTGCTGCCTCGTCAGTTACGACTGGTGGTTAATCTACCAATGCGACATCAGAGCCGGCGCCATCACCTTGGAACAGACCGGCCCACACGGCTACCTGTTCGAATAGACCCTTGGCTCAAATACCCAGGTCCTTGAACAACGTCTCGGCGTTGTCATGCGTCTGTACGGTACGCTCACGGTCTTGGGCTTCCATTACCTGGCGGGCTCGCTCGTTTAGCGACAAAGCCTTCACTTCGAACGGCAGCGTTTTGGTCTGTACGACCTGGACCAGCATCATGCGGATGGCCTGGGAAACGGTGATGCCCATTTCCTCCAGGATTCTTGTCGCATTGGTCTTCAGTTCGCTATCGATGCGCGTGCGAACGACTTCGGTATGGGCCATGAGATCCCCCTTAAAGCACTTTGTAGCTACATTGTGATCACATTCTAGACCTTAGCCTCGCCCTGTCCAGATACAACAGTCAGAAAGGCGGGCTGACCGGAAAAACCTCGACGCACTCTTCTCGTCCACCTGCCCAAGCGCACCACTAAGCTTTGCCAAGCCGCAGGACGCGGCCATCACCTGCAAACACGGAGTGCCCATGTCCCTCGCCCTCGTCCACAGCCGCGCCCAGGTGGGCGTGCAGGCCCCCGCCGTCAGCGTCGAAACCCACCTGGCCAATGGCCTGCCCACGCTTACCCTGGTCGGCCTGCCGGAAACCACGGTCAAGGAGAGCAAGGACCGGGTCCGCAGCGCCATCGTCAACTCGGGCCTGGACTATCCGGCCCGGCGCATCACCCAGAGCCTCGCCCCCGCCGACCTGCCCAAGGACGGAGGCCGCTACGACCTGGCCATCGCCCTGGGCATCCTTGCCGCCAATGGTCAGGTACCGGTGGCCACCCTCGACGATATCGAATGCCTGGGTGAGCTGGCCCTGTCGGGCGCCTTGCGCCCGGTGCAAGGCGTGCTGCCCGCCGCATTGGCGGCCCGGGATGCGGGTCGGGCACTGGTGGTGCCACGGGAGAATGCCGAGGAAGCCAGCCTGGCCAGCGGCCTGGTGGTGTATGCGATGGGACACCTGCGCGAGCTGGTGGCCCACCTGAACGGCCAACCCGCGCTGTCTCCCTACGCGGCCAATGGCCTGCTGCTGGAGCAACGCCCCTATCCGGACCTCAGCGAAGTCCAGGGCCAGATCGCGGCCAAGCGCGCCCTGCTGGTCGCCGCGGCCGGTGCGCACAACCTGTTGTTCACAGGTCCCCCGGGCACTGGCAAGACCTTGCTTGCCAGTCGTCTGCCCGGGCTGCTGCCGCCGCTGGACGAGCGCGAGGCACTGGAGGTGGCGGCGATCCGCTCGGTCAGCGGCCACGCACCGCTCGATAGCTGGCCACAGCGGCCGTTCCGCCATCCGCACCATTCGGCCTCAGGTCCGGCGCTGGTCGGCGGCGGCAGCCGGCCGCAACCCGGCGAGATCACCCTGGCGCACCATGGCGTGCTGTTTCTCGACGAACTGCCCGAGTTCGAACGGCGGGTGCTGGAGGTGCTGCGCGAACCGCTGGAGTCCGGCGAGATCGTGGTGGCCCGGGCCAAGGACCGGGTGCGCTTCCCGGCGCGCTTCCAGCTGGTAGCGGCCATGAACCCCTGCCCCTGCGGTTACCTGGGCGACCCCACCGGCCGCTGCCGGTGCAGCAGCGAACAAGTTCAGCGCTACCGCAACAAGCTGTCCGGCCCACTGCTCGACCGTATCGACCTGCACCTGACGGTAGCCCGGGAAAGTACCGTGCTGACCCACCAGCCCAGTGGCGAGACCAGCGCCAGCGTTGGCCAGAGAGTGGCCGAGGCACGGGCGCTGCAGCAGCGCCGGCAGGGCTGCGCCAACGCCTTCCTCGACCTCAAGGGGCTGCGTCGGCATTGCCCGCTGGAGCCGGTTGACCAGGCCTGGCTGGAGCAGGCCTGCGAACGGCTGACACTGTCGTTGCGGGCGGCGCACCGGCTGCTGAAGGTCGCCCGCACGCTGGCGGACCTGGAGGGCGCGCAATCCATCGCCAGGGCGCACCTGGCGGAAGCGTTGCAGTACCGACCCGGCACTTGATGCTGCCCCCTGAGAAAGCGGCCTTGCCGAGGCGTAGGGCCGGTCGGAAAAGGGCGCGCAGCGGCCTCAGATTCCGAGCCACCATCGAAATTGCTGGGGCTGCTGCGCAGCCCTTTCGCGACGCAAGGCCGCTCCCACAGGGGGACAAGTTCCCTGCGCGACAGCGCAGCCCGAAGGGCTGGGCGATCTCCTCCAGGAATTAGCCAAGACGCACTCAATCAGCGTCATAGCGGAAATATATTTTGTACGCTAAATATTTGCGCGCAATATTCACTTCAAGCAGCAAGCAGTCGCCCCCACTCAGCGGAACCCGGAGAACGATCATGACCCTACGCAAAGCCTTCGCCCTTACCGTTACCACCCTGGCCCTCGGCACCAGCGCCGGCAGCTTCGCCAGCGAAGCCACCCCGTACCACTACGGCATGGATCTGGACATCGCCAAGGTCATCAGCATCGATGCACCCACCAGCGCCCAGGGCCAGGCCAGCACCGCCACCCTGACCTACCGCGACAGCAGCGGCCAGTTGCGCGCCGTGAGCTACGTGCAACCCACCGTCCTCGCCAACCAGAACTGAGCCACGGCTCGACCCCTGAAGGAGCTAGAACATGAAACTGTCCCACACCCTGACCGCCGGCCTGCTGGCCCTCGCCGTGAACAGCGCCTTCGCCGCCGGCAGCCCTGGCGTCGAGCACACCACCCAGGGCTTCCTCGAGGCCCTGGCCACAGGTGGCGGCAAGCCGCTTGAAACCCTCGCGCCCAAGGATGCCCGTGCGGTGCTGAGCGGTGCCCAGGCCGGGGTGAAGGTCGACCTGTCGGGGATCCGCGTCGAACGCCGGACCATCCAGGCCGATGGCCAGCCGCTGGAGATCCGTGTGGTGCGGCCCGAAGGCGCCAAGGGCGAGTTGCCGGTGTTCATGTTCTTCCACGGCGGCGGCTGGGTGCTGGGCGACTACCCCACCCACGAACGCCTGATCCGTGACCTGGTGGTGGGCTCCGGTGCCGCGGCGGTCTACGTCGACTACACGCCCTCACCGGAAGCCAGGTTCCCCACCGCGATCAACCAGGCCTATGCCGCCACCCGCTGGGTCGCCGAGCACGGCAAGGAGATCGGCGTGGACGGCAGCCGCCTGGCGGTGGCCGGCAACAGCGTCGGCGGCAACATGGCCGCAGTGGTGGCGATCAAGGCCAAGGAGGCCGGCACGCCCAAGCTGCGCTTCCAGGCCCTGCTGTGGCCGGTGACCGACGCCAACTTCAACAACGCGTCGTATAACCAGTTCGCCGAAGGCCACTTCCTGACCCGCAACATGATGCAGTGGTTCTGGAACAACTACACCACCGACCCGCGCCAGCGCGACGATATCCACGCCTCGCCGCTGCGCGCCAGCCTCGAGCAGCTGAAAGGCCTGCCGCCGGCCCTGGTGCAGACCGCCGAGATGGACGTGCTGCGCGACGAAGGCGAAGCCTATGCCCGTAAGCTGGACGCCGCCGGGGTACCGGTGACCGCCGTGCGCTACAACGGCCTGATCCATGACTACGGCCTGCTCAATGTGCTGAGCACCGTGCCCAGTGTGCGCAGTGCCATGGACCAGGCGGCGCAGGCGCTGAAAGACCATCTGCAGTAAGCAGTTGATCGCGGGGCAAGCCCGCTCCCACGAAGGTCAGTTACCTTGCGTGCGAGCGGGCTTGCCCCGCGATTGACTCAGCAAAGGTCCTACTTTCAGAACGCTGCTTCCTGTAACCCCAGGATTGTCCTGTTTCGCTCCCCGCCCGAAAATGCCCGCCTCTTTCATCGATGACATAAGCTGTTGCATCAAACGCTGCCGCACGCAGTTCAAGGAGTCCGAGCAATGCCACACGAAGGCAGCCTTCTACAAACCGCCGTCATCTTCCTCCTCGCCGCCGTGGTCGCCGTGCCCCTGGCCAAGCGCCTGCAACTGGGCGCCGTGCTCGGCTACCTGCTGGCCGGCGTGGCCATCGGCCCGCAGGCCCTGGGGCTGATCCGCGACACCGAGAGCGTCGCGCACATCTCCGAGCTGGGCGTGGTGTTGCTGCTGTTCATCATTGGCCTGGAGCTGTCGCCCCGGCGCCTGTGGCTGATGCGCAAGTCGGTGTTCGGCGTCGGCACCGCGCAGGTGGTGCTGACCGGCGCGGCACTCGGCGCCATCGCCCTGTTCGGCTTCAGCCAAAGCCTGCCGGCGGCCATCGTGCTCGGCCTGGGCCTGGCGCTGTCGTCCACCGCCCTGGGCCTGCAGAGCCTGGCCGAGAGCAAGCAGCTCAACGCGCCCCACGGCCGCCTGGCCTTCGCCATCCTGCTGTTCCAGGACATCGCCGCAATCCCGCTGATCGCCCTGGTGCCGCTGCTGGCCGCCAGCGGCCCGGACACCAGCCACGGCGACAGCTTCGAACATGGCCTGAAAGTATTCGCCAGCATCGCCATCGTTATCGTCGGCGGCCGCTACCTTTTGCGCCCGCTGTTTCGCACCGTTGCCCGCACCGGCTTGCCGGAGGTGTCCACCGCCACCGCACTGCTGGTGGTGATCGGCACTGCCTGGCTGATGGAGGAAGCCGGTATTTCCATGGCCCTGGGCGCCTTCCTCGCCGGTCTGTTGCTGGCCGACTCCGAGTACCGCCACGAGTTGGAATCGCAGATCGAGCCGTTCAAGGGCCTGCTGCTGGGGCTGTTCTTCATCAGCGTCGGCATGGGCGCCAACCTGCGCCTGCTGCTGGAAATGCCGCTGGTGCTGCTGGGCATGACCGTGCTGTTGATCGCGGTGAAACTGCTGCTGCTGATCGGCGTCGGCCGCATCGCCGGGGGCCTCAACAGCGCCAGCGCCCTGCGCCTGGGCATGGTGCTGGCGGCCGGTGGCGAATTTGCCTTCGTGGTGTTCAAGCTGGGCAAGGACCAGGGCCTGTTCGACACCCTGACCTACGACCTGCTGCTGATGACCATCACCCTGTCGATGGCCCTCACCCCGCTGCTGATGATCGGCTGCGCCCGCGCCCTCAAGCGTCCGCAACCCGCCCGGGAAGTACCTGAGCAATACAAGCAGATCGACGCCGGCACGCCACGGGTGGTGATCGTCGGCATGGGCCGCATGGGCCAGATCGTGGCGCGCATCCTGCGGGCGCAGAAGATCCCCTTCGTCGCCCTGGAAACCTCGGTGGACACCATCGAGCTGACCCGCATGTTCGAGCAGGTTCCGGTGTTCTACGGCGATCCGTCGCGTACCGAGGTGCTACATGCGGCAAAGGTCGACGAAGCCGAGTACGTGATCATCACCATCGACGACCCCGAGGCCGCGACCCGCACCGCGGAGCGGGTCAAGCGCCTGTACCCGCACCTGAAGGTGATCGCCCGGGCGCGCAACCGTCAGCATGTGCACAAGCTGGTGGACGTGGGCGCCGAGCCGATTCGCGAGACCTTCCATTCCAGCCTGGAAATGAGCCGGCGGGCGCTGGTCGGGCTGGGGCTGACCGAGGCCCAGGCGGCGGATCGCATCGCCCGCTTCACCGAGCATGACGAGCAGGTGCTGGAGGCCCAGGGCCATGTGCGCGACGACCGGGCCAAGGTGATGCAGACGGCCAAGGAAGCGCGGGTGGAGCTGGAGCGGTTGTTTGCGTCGGATGAGGATTGACGCTCAGCCGAACGCCAGGCGCTCGATGGGTGGATGCTCGCGGTGCGCGGCCTGCCACAGGTCGTAAGCCGCCTGCTCGGCCAGATACTGCCGGGCACTGCCAAGACCGGCCAGTTCGAGGCGATAGGCCAGGTCGGCTGAAATGGCTGCATGGCCGTTGAGCACTGTGGATAACTGACCACGTGAATAGCCAAGGTGGCGGGCCAGGGAAGAGACGTTCATGCCGATGGCGGGCAGTACGTCTTCGCGCAGGGCTTCGCCGGGGTGGGGTGGGGTGGGTTGTGCATAGTTGTCACTTCGTCTTGAAATCTTGGGGCTGCTACGCAGCCCTTTCGCGACACAAGGCCGCTCCCACAGCGATCGCGCCAGATTGAGGGACCTGAGCCAGACAGTTGCTCCTACAGGAGATCGCGATCTCTGTGGGAGCGGCCTTGTGTCGCGAAAGGGCCGCAAAGCGGCCCCCAGTTCAAACAGAGCAGATCGAGGTCTCACCCTACGCTGATGATCCAGCCGCCAACGGGTTTCCTACGCCAGTTCTCGCCACTGGATAGCAACTGGTTTCGCGCTCGCCTGAAACCATACAACAGCGGCAGTGCAGATCAACCGAGAAGCTTCCGACAAGCTCGAAGGAACGTGTTCAAAAACGCTCGAATCTGCTGAGTTCAGCCATGTCCTACGTGATCTGAAAACCTTTCCTACTGAGCAGCCTACAGCCCAAGAAATACCCTACAAAGTCTGTCGATACCCTTCTGATTGTCCGGGGAAATCATGCCCTCTAGGCTGACCGGGTCGCTGTCGCTTCAGCGATCGGACGTGGAAATCCGGTTAGGGTTATTGCCTTCAATGGCAGTTGTGCGCGGGAGGCCTTCTGGCCTGCCGGGTTGACCTCTAACCGGTTTCCACCCCGCGTACGACTGCCACCCTCTGCGTGGAAACGGACGGTTGCGGTTCAACCCTTAGAGGATCACTGCAATGAAAAAAATCGTCCCCGACCCACCCCTCCCCGACACCCGCCACCACCCCTTCGGCAAATGCGACGCCGGCCACCCACCGCTGTTCGCGGTCAACCCCAATATCAACGCCCACGACGCCCTGGTGCATGTCGCCGAGTACCTGCGCAGTGCCTACAACGTCGGCTACAAGGCGCTGGAGCATATGGATGAAACCGGCAGGAGCCTGTTGTGGGCCAGCCTGCATGGCATCGAGATGGCCGAAGGCCTGACGGAGGCAATGCTGGAGGGAATCGAGTCGTCCTGAGCGACATTGGCTTGAAGGGAGTTGGATGAGGGCCACCATCGCCCGGTAGACTGCGAGCCATTGTCCCCGGCGCGCTGCGGAGATCGCCCCTTGGAAGACCTCAACTCCCTCTACTACTTCACCCAGGTGGTCGAGCACGGTGGCTTCGCCCCGGCCGGACGGGCGCTGGACATGCCCAAGTCCAAACTCAGCCGGCGCATCGCCGACCTGGAGGAGCGCCTCGGCGTGCGCCTGCTGCACCGCAACAGCCGGCACTGCTCGCTGACCGAGATCGGCCAGGCCTACTACAACCGCTGCCTGGCCATGCGCGTGGAAGCCGAGGGCGCCGCCGAGATCATCGAGCGCAACCGTAGCGAGCCACGCGGGCTGGTGCGCATCAGCTGCCCGACCACCCTGCTCAACTCCTGGGTCGGGCCGATGCTGACCCGCTACATGCTCAAGTACCCGCAGGTGGAGCTGTTCATCGAAAGCACCAACCGCCGCGTCGATCTGCTGCATGAGGGCTTCGACGTGGCGCTGCGGGTGCGTTTCCCGCCGCTGGAGAACACCGATATGGTGATGAAGGTGCTGAGCAACAGCACCCAGTGCCTGGTCGGGCATCCGTCGTTTCTCGAACAGCTTGCGCAAGGCTTTGATCCGCAGCAGCTCAGCGAGCTACCCAGCGTCCATTGGGGCGGCGCCCAGCGTGATTACCAGTGGGAGCTGTTCCAGGGTGAGGACATGAGCCGCAGCCTGGTGATCCCGCACAAACCACGGATGGTCACCGACGACCTGTTCGCGCTGCGGCATTTCGTGGTGGCGGGCGTGGGGATCGCGCACCTGCCCAGGGTGGCGGTGCGCGAGGACCTGGCGGCGGGGCGGCTGGTGGAGATGCTGCCAGGCTGGCATCCGCGTTGCGGCATCGTGCATGCGATCTTCCCGTCACGGCGGGGGTTGCTGCCGTCGGTGCGGTCGTTGATCGATCATCTGGCGGAGGAGTTCGCCATCAGCGACATGGCGTAGCACGCCATCGCGGGGCCAGCCCGCTCCCACGAAGCCCTGTAGTCTCGGTGGGAGCGGGCTTGCCCCGCGATCAGGCCATCAGAACGCGAAGCAGGAACAACCCAACGCACCCCAGAAGCCCTGGTAATCGCTCACCGGCACACTGGAATGCCGCGCCTTCTCATGGCTGTGGGCATGCACCCCGCACGGCCCGACACACTGGTGCAGCGCCGCCGCCATCGGCGCACCGGCGCGCCAGTGCCCCGGCACCTTGGCCACCGGCGACCACTCCGGCAATACCGGTACCTGCGCTGGGCCCAGCTTGTCGAACTCCGCGGCGCCGTACACCACCTTGCCGTCGACAACGGTCAGCACCGACTCGATGCCCTTGATCGCCTCTTCATCGACGCTGAAGAAGTCCAGCGACAGCGCCGCCAGGTCCGCCAGCTGGCCGACCTTGATCTGCCCCTTCTTGCCCTGCTCGCTGGAGAACCAGGCGCTGCCATGGGTGAACAGCTGCAGCGCGGTCTCGCGGCTCAGGCCTTGCGGATACAGTTCCAGCCCACCGACGGTCTTGCCGCTGACCATCCAGTACAGCGAAGTCCACGGGTTGTAGCTGGAGACCCGGGTAGCATCTGTCCCCGCCCCCACCGGCACGCCCATGTCGAGCATGCGCTTGATCGGCGGGGTGTGTTCGGCGGCCTTGGCGCCATAACGCTCGACGAAATACTCACCCTGGAAGGCCATGCGGTCCTGGATGGCGATGCCACCGCCCAATGCCCGGACCCGCTCGATGTTCTGCGGGGTGATGGTTTCGGCATGGTCGAAGAACCATGGCAGGCCATTGAACGGGATGTCGCGGTTGACCTTCTCGAACACATCGAGCATGCGCGAGATCGACTCGTCGTAGGTGGCGTGCAGGCGGAACGGCCAGCGCTGCTCGACCAGGTGACGCACCACCGGCTCCAGCTCCTGCTCCATGGTCTGCGGCAGGTCCGGGCGCGGCTCGAGGAAGTCCTCGAAGTCGGCGGCGGAGAACACCAGCATCTCGCCGGCACCGTTGTGGCGGAAGAAGTCGTTGCCGTCGCCGGGCTTCACCTTCTGCGTCCAGTTCTTGAAGTCAGCCAGTTCTTCCTTGGGCTTCTGGGTGAACAGGTTGTAGGCAATGCGCACGGTCAACTGGTCGTTGTTGGCCAGCTCCTGGATCACCTGGTAGTCGTCCGGGTAGTTCTGGTAGCCGCCACCGGCATCGATCGCGCTGGTCAGCCCGAGGCGGTTGAGCTCGCGCATGAACTGGCGGGTGGAGTTGACCTGGTACTCCAGCGGCAGCTTCGGCCCCTTGGCCAGGGTGGCGTAGAGAATGGTGGCGTTGGGCCGGGCGATGAGCATGCCGGTGGGATTGCCGAACTTGTCGCGCTGGATTTCGCCGCCTGGGGGATTGGGCGTGTCCTTGGTGTAGCCCACCGCCCTGAGCGCGGCGCGGTTGAGCAGCGCACGGTCGTAGAGGTGCAGCAGGAACACCGGGGTGTCCGGCGCGGCCTGGTTGATCTCTTCCAGCGTGGGCATGCGTTTCTCGGCGAACTGGAACTCGTTCCAGCCGCCGACCACGCGCACCCACTGCGGGGTCGGCGTGCGCTCGGCCTGGTCCTTGAGCATGCGCAGGGCGTCGGCCAGCGACGGCACGCCTTCCCAGCGCAGTTCGAGGTTGTAGTTCAGGCCACCGCGAATCAGGTGCAGGTGCGAGTCGTTGAGGCCGGGGATCACCGTGCGCTGCTTGAGATCGATGATCTGCGTGGCGGTCCCCTTGTGGGCCATGGCTTCGGCGTCGCTGCCCACGGCGAGGAACTTGCCGTCCTTGATGGCGACGGCGCTGGCGTTGGGTTTCTCGCGATCAACGGTGTGCAACTTGCCATTGAACAAGATGAGGTCGGCGTTCATGGGATCTCCTGAAAGGGCGGCACGGGCGGAATCGGTGAACGGCAATGCGCTCCACAGCGCGCCGGCGGCACCGAGCACGGTGCTGGTGGCGAGGAACTTGCGGCGGCTCTGGTCGGTAGGGTCCTGGCTCATGGTGCTCTCCGTCCGGGTGGGTGATCGGCAGGCGGTTGAAGGCTAGCAATGGATCACGGCGGGCGCTCAGCGGCGCAACCAGCCGGCACAGCGGCGCGTCACCCAGGGCATGATGTAGAACACCACGGGCAGGATGACGAACAGGTTGGTGACCAAGTTGCCGGTGATCTGGCCACCCAGCAGCGGATAGCGAGCAAACAGCGGCGCCAGCAGCTGGGGAATGACCAGGGTCATCGGGCAGATCACCAGGTAGGTCAGCAGGGCCTGTTTCCAGCGCGGCGGTTGCGCGGCGCCGACGCTGGGCGGGGTGAACCAGAACTCCGGGTCATCGTGCACCTGGGTCTGGTCGCCGTCTTCCAGCAGTGGCAGCACTTCACTGATCAGCGCCTGGCGCTCGGCAGAGTTGACCCAGGCCTGCAGCAGGCCGGCGTCGGCGAAGCGCACCACGGTGGTGAAGTGGCGGCCGCCGTCGTCCGGGCGGATGACATTGACGTCCAGATGACCGGGCTGTTGACGAGCGGTAGTCACGGCGCGCTTGAGCCAGGTTTCGTAGCGCGCCAGCGCCTGGGCACGGACCTTGTGCTGGATCACCAGCGTGACGACGCTGCGGTTGCCTTCGGTTGCGGTGTTCATCGCTGTCATTCCCTGGAGATGAGCTGGCCTGCATCCACTGTGCAACAGCAGACGAGCGCTGGATTGGATGGGTGTGCTGCCTTGCCTGGCACCATCGCCCTCGCGGGTGCCAGGCTGGCGGCGGCTTACTTGCCGGCGGTCAGGGCGTTGTAGCTGGTGATCAGGTTGCGGTAGTCCGGGATGTGGTTGGAGAACAGCGCCGCCAGCCCTTCGACATCGTTGCGCCAGTCGCGGTGCAGCTCACAGGCCACGCCGAACCAGGTCATCAGTTGCGCGCCGGCCTGGCTCATACGGTTGTGGGCCGCGTCGCGGGTCATTTCGTTGAAGGTGCCGGAAGCATCGGTGACCACGAACACCTCGAACTCCTCTTCCAGAGCCGCCAGCGCCGGGAAGGCCACGCACACTTCGGTCACCACGCCGGCGATAATCAGCTGTTTCTTGCCAGTGGCCTTTACTGCCTTGACGAAGTCTTCGTTGTCCCAGGCGTTGATCTGGCCTGGGCGGGCGATGTACGGGGCATCCGGGAACAGCTCTTTCAGCTCCGGCACCAGCGGGCCGTTGGGGCCTTGCTCGAAGCTGGTGGTGAGGATGGTCGGCAGGTTGAAGTACTTGGCAAGGTCGGCCAGGGCCAGCACGTTGTTCTTGAAGCGGTCCGGCTCGATGTCGCGGACCAGGGACAGCAAGCCGGCCTGGTGGTCGACCAGCAGTACGGCGGCGTCGTCTTTGTTCAGGCGGTTGTATTTGAAGTTGTTCATTGCCGGTGCTCCTTGGGTTTCGATCTTCAGTGGGGTGGGTGTTTCGCGTTGATGGGAGAAGATTAAAACCGGAACCTTTGTGGCGGTAGATAGCGAAATTTGGCTGTAGCGTTCTATTTTACGAACGATGGATAGGCGCCACGTTTTCTGGCCTTATCGCGGGCTTGCCCCGCGATTGCGATACCCGCAGACAGCCATTGCCCGCTACCCCAACCTGCTCTATTACTACCCACAGCCCTCCCCCGCACCGAGACCACCATGCTGGCGTTCATCCAGTCATACCCGCTGTTGCTCGGCACCTTGCTGATCCTGCTCGACCTGCTGCTCTGGCAGCTGATTCCGCTGCACCACCGGGCTTGGCGCATCGCCACGCGGCTGGTGTGCTTCCTGGTGTTTAGCTCGGTGCTGCTGACGGCGGGCATGAGCCCGCTGCAACCGCCGCCCTGGGCCGACGATGTGCCGCGCAACCTGATGGCCACGGTGCTGGCGATCGGCTGGTGGCTGTTCGCCGCGCGCACGGTGACGGTGGTGTTCGGCCTGCTGCTGGTGGCACGCGGCAGCCACGGCGGGCGCCTGCTGCAGGATGTGGTCGGGGCGCTGATCTTCCTGGTCGCGGCGGTGGCGGCGGCGGCCTATGTGATGCAACTGCCGGTCAAGGGCCTGCTGGCGACCTCCGGGGTGATGGCCATCGTCATCGGCCTGGCGTTGCAGAGCACCCTGGCCGACGTGTTCTCCGGCATCGTGCTGAACACCACGCGGCCCTACCAGATCGGTGACTCGATCTCGATCGACGGCACCGAGGGCAAGGTGGTCGACATCGACTGGCGCGCCACCCGCCTGATCACCGGCAACAGCAGCCTGGCGGTCATCCCCAATTCAGTGGCGGCCAAGGCCAAGATCCTCAACTTCAGCCGCCCGGCCGAGGTGCATGGGGTGTCGATCAGCGTGGTGGTGCCGGCCAAGGTGCGTCCGCAGCGGGTGTTCGATGCGCTGGAAAAGACCCTGCAGGGCACCAGCATCCTGCTCGACAAGCCGGCGCCCAAGGTCACGGTGAAAGCTTCGAGCCTGGAGTCGGTGGAGTACGAAGCCAGCGGCTTTATCGCCGAGATGTCGCGCAAGACCGAGGTGCGCAACCAGCTGTTCGACCTGGCCCACCGCCACCTGGAGGCCAGCGGCGTGACCTGGAACACCGAGCTTGGCGCCCCCGTGCGCAGTCGCCAGCGCGAACTGCTGGACGAAGTGCGGGTGTTCCGCTCACTGAGCAACGAAGAGCGCGATGCCCTGAGCCAGCGCATGACCACGGTGGAGTACCTGGCCGACCAGGTCATCCTCGGTATCGGCGAGCGCTCGGAGCATGTGCTGCTGATCAGCCGTGGCGTGGTGCTGGCCTCGGTACGCGATGGCGAGCGGTTGATCGAAGGCGGGCGCATGGGGCCTGGGGAGGTGCTGGGGCTGGAGGGGCTGGTGGACGACGAGGCCTCGCCGGTCGAGTTCCGCGCCCTGAGCGGCTGCATGCTCTATCGCATCGACAAGGAACAGGTGCGCGGTTGCCTGGCCGAGAGTGGTGATGTGAAGTCGGCGCTGACCAAGCTGCAGCGGTTCCGCCGGCAGAAGCGCGAGTCACTGCTGCTGCAGAAACCGGCGGTGGTGAAGAAAGGTGGGTTCCTGAGCTGGTTGCATAAGTGAGCCAATCGCGGGGCCAGCCCGCTCCCACGTTCCTGGTTGCCCCAAGGATTATCCAGCCTGCACAGCGTGGGAGCGGGCTTGCCCCGCGATAGCGATTACAACACCACCCGCAGACACTGCCCCGCGTGATACAGCGAGAACCCCGACTCGTAGAACGCCGTGCGCAACGACGGCGCGCTCACCGGCCTCATCGGCGAGAATGGAATCGGCAGGCTGTCCGGATCATCCTTGAGCAGGAACTCGGCAAACGCCCGGCCGATCACCGTGCCGGTGGTGTTGCCGCGCCCGTTGTAGCCGGTCACCGCCACCAGCCCCGGCGCCGGTTCGAACAGGCGCATCAGGTGATCCGGGGTGAAGTCGATGCAGCCGGTCCAGTGCATCTCCCACTCGACCTTGCCCAGCGCCGGGTAGTAGTGGCTCTGGATACGGTCGGCCCAGCTGCGCACGAACCAGGCCGGCTTGTTGTCGACCCGGCCGAGGCTGCCGAGCAGCAGGCGGCCATGGTCGTCGCGGCGGATGCTGCTGAGCACGGTGCGGGTGTCCCACGAGCCCTGGCCATGGGGCAGGACCTTGTCGGCGGCGGCGCCATGCAGGGGCTTGGAGGCGACCTGGTAGTAATAGCCGCGGAAGAAGTGCTTTTGCAGGTTGCTCCAGTCGCCTTCGGTGTAGGCGCCGGTGGAGATCACCACCTTGTCGGCACGCACCGCGCCGCGTGCGGTCTTCACTCGCCAGGCGTCGCCATCACGCTCCAGGCACTCTACCGAGGACTGCTGGAACAGCTTGCCGCCCAGCCGGTTCACGGCGGCGGCCAGGCCTTGTGTATAGCCCATGGGGTTGATAGTGCCGGCGCGGCGGTCGAGCAGCGCGGCGGAAATCTTGTCGGTACCGCAGTATTCCTGGCAGTGCGCGCCGGTCAGCAGCTCGACGTCGGCGCCGCGCCGGGTCCACTGCTGGTGGCGGGCCTCGAGGTCGGCGATGCCGGTGGCGTTGTGCGCCATGTGCAAGGTGCCCTGGTGCCGGGCCTGACAGTCGATACTCAGGCGCTCGATCATGGCGAATACTTCACCCGGGGCCTCGCCCAGCACCTTGTTCAGGCGGGCGCCCTGCTTGTGGCCGAGAGTGGCCTCGACGTCGTCGGGGCGGATCCAGGTGCCGGCGTTAACCAGGCCGACGTTGCGCCCGGAGCCGCCGTGGCCGATCTTCCAGGCTTCCAGCAGGATCACCGACTTGCCCTGCTCCAGCAGGTGGATCGCCGCCGACAAGCCGGTGATGCCGCCGCCGATCACGCAGACATCGGCCTTGTGCTCGCCGGCCAGGGCCTGGGCGGCGACGGTCGGCTGGGTGACGTGTTCCCACAGACATTCTTGACGCAGTTCGGACATGGCCGGCTCCAGCAATTGTTCTTATTGCCTCTGGGGCCGCTTCGCAGCCCTTTCGCGACACAAGGCCGCTCCCACAGGAATCGCGCCGAACCCTGTGGGAGCGGCCTTGTGTCGCGATTCGGGGGCGTCAGCCCCCGCCCACGATCATCAGTCGAACACGATGCCCTGCGCCAGCGGCAACTCACGCGAATAGTTCACGGTATTGGTCTGCCGGCGCATGTAGCCCTTCCAGGCGTCCGACCCGGACTCACGCCCGCCCCCGGTCTCCTTCTCACCCCCGAACGCCCCGCCGATCTCCGCGCCGCTGGTGCCGATGTTGACGTTGGCGATGCCACAATCGCTGCCCGAGGCGCTCTGGAAACGCTCGGCCTCGCGAATGTCGGTGGTAAAGATGCACGACGACAGGCCTTGCGGCACCTCGTTGTTCAGGCGCAGGGCCTCTTCGAAGTCGTCGTAGGCCAACACGTAGAGGATCGGCGCGAAGGTCTCGTGGCGGACCACGTCGCTCTGGGCCGGCATCTCGGCAATGGCCGGCGACACGTAGTAGGCGTTCGGGTACTGGTCGGCCAGCTGACGCTCGCCACCGAACACCTGGCCACCCTCGTCGCGGGCCTTGGCCAGCGCGCCCTGCATGGCATCGAACGACTGCTTGTCGATCAGCGGGCCGACCAGGTTGTCCTTGCGCGGGTCACCGATGCGCACCTTGCCGTAGGCGGCTTTGACGCGGGCGACCACTTCGTCCTTGATCGAACGGTGAACGATAAGACGGCGCAGGGTGGTGCAGCGCTGGCCGGCGGTGCCGACGGCGGAGAACAGGATGCCGCGCACGGCCAGGTCGAGGTCGGCGCTCGGGGCCAGGATCATGGCGTTGTTGCCGCCCAGCTCGAGAATGCTGCGGCCGAATCGCGCCGCGACACGCGGGCCGACTTCACGACCCATCCGCGTACTGCCGGTGGCGCTGACCAGCGGCACGCGTGGGTCGTCGACCAGGGCTTCGCCGGCTTCGCGACCACCGATCACCAATTGCGCCAGGCCAGCCGGCGCATCACCGAAGGCCTTCACGGCCTTGTCGAACAGTGCCTGGCAGGCCAGGGCGGTCAGCGGGGTCTTCTCGGACGGCTTCCACACCACGGCGTTGCCGGCCACCAGCGCCAGCGCGGTGTTCCACGCCCATACCGCCACCGGGAAATTGAAGGCGCTGATCACCCCGACCACGCCCAGCGGGTGCCAGGTTTCACGCATGTGGTGGCCCGGACGCTCGGAGGCGATGGTCAGGCCGTACAGCTGGCGCGACAGGCCGACGGCGAAGTCGCAGATGTCGATCATTTCCTGCACTTCGCCCAGGCCTTCCTGGGTGATCTTGCCGGCTTCGATGGAGACCAGTTCGCCGAGGTCGGCCTTGTGTTCGCGCAGCACCTCGCCGAACAGGCGCACCAGCTCGCCGCGACGTGGGGCCGGCACGCTGCGCCAGGTTTCGAAGGCCTGTTGCGCCTGGTCGATGCGGGCAATGGTGTCGGCCTTGCCGAGCAGTTTCACCGAGGCGATGCGGCTGCCGTCAATCGGGGTGTGAACAGGGTAGTCGCCCTGGGTGTGAGCCGCGGCGGCAACGCCAAGACGCTCGAGCAGTGCAGCAACCATTGTGCTTCTCCTTTCATCGGGTGAAGGGGTGGAAAAGGATGTGGGTCAGTATTAATCCGATTACACAGGTGCAACAAACGACCTTTATTCCGCATATCATTCCGCCAGGTAATGATTTCAGCCGCCGAGACCGCTTATGTCCAAACGCCTGGTTCCGTCCATGACCGCCCTGCAGTGCTTCGAGGCCGCAGCCCGCCACCTGAGCTTCACCCGCGCCGC
Source organism: Pseudomonas sp. P110(2024) (assembly GCF_057480795.1). Taxonomy (NCBI): domain Bacteria; kingdom Pseudomonadati; phylum Pseudomonadota; class Gammaproteobacteria; order Pseudomonadales; family Pseudomonadaceae; genus Pseudomonas; species Pseudomonas sp. P110(2024). Next base: position 282,080 of record NZ_JBLIYT010000003.1, on the reverse strand, counting down.
CGAGGAGCTGCACCTGACCCAGAGCGCGGTGAGCAAGCAGGTGGCGCAGCTCGAGGAGATGCTGCGTCACCACCTGTTCCTGCGCATCCGTCGACGCTTGCAGCTAACCCCCGCCGGCAGCCTGTACCTGGCCGAGGTGAACAAGATCCTTACCCAGGTGGACATGTCCAGCCGCTATGTCCTGAGCTATGGCTCGCAGACCGAAGTATTGAAGGTAGCCACTCAACCGAGTTTCGGCGTGCGCTGGTTGATTCCGCACCTAAAAGGCTTCGGCAAGCGCCACCCGAACATCCACCTGGATATCCGCAACGAGATGGAGCCGTTCTCCCTGCTGCAGGGGTCGGCCGACGTGGTGTTCTTCTATGGCCAGGGCACCTGGCCGGGGGCGACCTGCGTCGAGCTGTTCGGCGAAGAAGTGGTGCCTGTGTGCGCGCCGGAACTGTTGCAAGGCCGCACGCTGCCTGACGCGGGCGCGGTGGCGGAGCTGGTATTGCTGCAGAGCACCTCGCGCCCGGAGGCCTGGCACGCGTGGTTCCTGGAGCAAGGGCTGCACACCGACAACAGCTACCACGGGCCACGCTTCGACACCTTCTACATGGCCTTGAGCGCGGCGCAGGCGGGGTGCGGGGTGGCGCTGGTGCCGCGGTACCTGGTGGCCCGGGAGCTGGCCGAGGGCAGCCTGGTGCTGGCCTGGGACCATGCGATGAAGAGCAGTGGCGCGCATTATCTGGCGTATGCCGAGCATGCGGCGGAAGTGCCGAAGGTGCGGGCGTTGGTGGAGTGGGTTCGCGAACAGTTGCAGGCTTGAGATTGCCGGGGCTGCTTTGCGGCCCCATGGTCCTCAAGGTCGATCAATTATGGAATGAAACCCGCACTTTTTTTCGCTTGTACGCCAGCTCCATTCCCAGTTTTCATGTAACTGTCCTCCACTCACCCAGGAAGCTTGCGATGCCCGCCCATGATTTCGTCAGCCCCGACAGCATCCGCGCGCAGTTCTCTGCCGCCATGTCGCTCATGTACAAGCAGGAAGTCCCCCTGTACGGCACGCTGCTTGAGCTGGTGAGCGAGACCAACCAGCAGGTCATGGCCGCACAGCCCACGGTGGCCGAGGCCCTGCGCTGGACCGGCGAGATCGAACGCCTCGACCAGGAACGCCACGGCGCCATCCGCGTGGGCACCGCCGAGGAACTGGCCACCATCGCCCGCCTGTTCGCGGTGATGGGCATGCAGCCGGTCGGCTACTACGACCTGAGCTCGGCCGGCGTGCCGGTGCACTCCACCGCGTTTCGCGCCGTGCATGAACAGTCGCTGCACATCAGCCCGTTCCGCGTGTTCACCTCGCTGCTGCGCCTGGAGCTGATCGACAACCCGCAACTGCGCGCACTGGCCCGGGGCATCCTGGAGAAACGGCAGATCTTCACCCCCCGCGTGCTCGAGCTGATCGCCCAATGCGAACGCGACGGCGGCCTGGACGCAAGCGATGCCGAGGCCTTCGTCCAGGAGGCATTGCACACCTTCCGCTGGCACCAGGACGCCACGGTCAGCGCCGAGCAGTACCAGCAGTTGCACGACCAGCACCGGCTGATCGCCGACGTGGTGGCGTTCAAAGGCCCGCATATCAACCACCTGACCCCGCGCACCCTGGACATCGACGCGATCCAGCTCGGCATGCCGGCCAAGGGTATTCCGCCCAAGGCCGTGGTCGAGGGGCCGCCCACCCGGCGCCAGCCGATCCTGCTGCGCCAGACCAGCTTCAAGGCCCTGCAGGAGAAGGTCGCCTTCAGTGATGCCCAGGGCAGCCACACGGCGCGTTTCGGCGAGATCGAACAGCGCGGCGCGGCGCTGACGCCCAAGGGGCGCCAGCTGTACGACCGGCTGCTGGATGCGACCCGTGAAGCTTTGGGCGGCGCACCGGCGGAGGCCAATGCCGAGCGATACAGGGCGCTGCTCGCGGAGCACTTCGCCGAGTTTCCGGATGACCTGGGGCAGATGCGCGAGCAGGGGCTGGCGTACTTTCGCTACTTCGCCACCGAGAAAGGCCTGGCCGAGCGCGGGCAACAGGATCGCCCGACCACCCTGCAGGGGCTGATCGACGCCGGGCACGTGCATTTCGAGGCGCTGGTGTACGAGGATTTCCTGCCGGTGAGCGCGGCAGGGATCTTCCAGTCCAACCTGGGGGACGATGGCCAGGCCGACTATGGCAGCAACGCCAACCGCGAGGCCTTCGAGCAGGCGCTGGGGTTGCAGGTGCAGGATGAGCTGGCGCTGTATGCGCAGAGCGAGCGCCGGTCGTTGCAGGCGTGTGCGCAGGCGTTGGGGCTGGGGACGCTGTAGTATTTGAAACCGCTGGGGCCGCGTTGCGGCCCGTTCGCGACACAAGCCCGCTCCTACATGGGAACGCGCTCGCCTGGAGCGGCCTTGTGTCGCGCAAGGGCTGCAAGGCAGCCCCAGTGCACTAGCGGTGAGTGCGGAACCGATCCACTTCCTGGCGCAACTGCCCCGCCAGCCCCTCCAGCTCGCGGGCCGTCATGGCCAGTTCATTGGCCACATCACGCTGCTCGCTGTTGGCCTGGGCGATGCTCTGCAGGTTGCGGCTGAGCACCGTCGCGGTGCTGCTCTGCTCCTGGGTCGCGGTGCTGATCACGGCGAATTGCTCGCCCGCCACCCGGCTCTGCTCGTCGATGCGCGCCAGGGCTTCGGCCACCTTGTCGTTGCGTGCCAGGCCTTCCTGCATCAGCTGATTGCCCTGCTCCAACGTGCTGATGGCATGGCCGGTCTGCTGCTGGATGCTGGCGATCATGCCCGAGATCTCGTCGGTGGCCTGGCGGGTGCGCGCGGCCAAGCCACGAACTTCGTCAGCGACCACGGCAAATCCACGACCCTGCTCGCCGGCCCGCGCCGCCTCAATGGCGGCGTTCAGCGCTAGCAGGTTGGTCTGCTCGGCGATCGAGGTGATCACGCCGACAATCCCACCGATCTCCTGCGAACGGGCGCCCAGGGTGTCCATCACTCTGGCGGTGCCACCCAAGGCCTCGGCGATCTGCCGCAGGGAAACCGAGGCTTCATCCATGGCGCTGCGTCCGATGCGGGTCTGCTGGGCATTGTCGCGGGCCATGCGCTCGGTGCCGGCCATGTTGTCGGCGATGTTCATCGACGTGGCGCTGAACTCCTCCACCGCGCCGGCCATGCTGGTGATCTCGCCGGACTGCTGGTCCATGCCCTCGCAGGCACCGGACGACAGGCCCGACAACGAGCGGGCACGGCCACTGACCTGGTCGGAGGCAGCACGGATATGCTCGACCATGGTCGCCAGGGCCTCACCCATCTGGTTGAAGCTGCGGGCCAGCTGGCCGATCTCGTCATGGCTGGTGACGCTCAGGCGAGCATTCAGGTCGCCGGCGCCGAGGGCTTCGGCCTGGCGCACCAGGTCGCCCAGCGGGCGCAGTTTACGGCGCAGCAACCAAAGGGTGGCGGCCACGGCCAGCAGCATCGCCAGCACGCTGCCGATGGCCAGGCGCAGGCCAACGCTCCAGGTCACGTCGCGGATCTCGCCCTCGGGCATGCTTGCCACCACAGTCCACGGGCCCTCGGCGAACGGCTCGGTGACGCTGAACACCGGCTCGCCGGCACCGGCCCAGAACTGCCCTGCCCCCGGTTTCAGCGCCTTGACTACCTGAGCCGCCGCCTCGCCGTCACGTACCTCGGCCGGCGGCACCAGCCACTTGCCTTGCTCGTCCAGCAACGCCAGCGAGCCGGTCTGGCCGATGCGGAAGCGCTTGAGGTTGGCGAACTGGGCGTTCTGCGCATCGGTGTAGTCGAAGCCGACGAACAGCACCGCGATCACCCGGCCACCGCCGTCACGCACCGGCACGTAACGGGTCATGTAGTTGCGCTCGAACAGCACGGCGCGGCCGACATAGGTCTGCCCGGCCATCAGCTTGGCGTAGGCCGGATGCTGGCGATCGAGCTGGGTGCCGATGGCGCGGCTGCCGTCCTGCTTGGTCAGGCTGGTGCTGATACGCACGAAGTCGTCGCCGCTGCGCACGAACAGGGTCGCGACCCCGGCGGTCATCTGCTGGAACTCGTCGACCTGGCGGAAATCGTTGTTCAGCAGGTGGTCGCCCAGGTACAGCGCCGGTGTCGCGGCACCGGCGACGTTGACCGTCTCACCGGCGTGCAGCGCCAGCCCCGAGGCGAATCGGCGCTCGAACAGGCCGCTCAGGCGCTGGGTGTTGTCCTTGAGCGAGCCGTGGAAGGTGTCGAGCTGGTCGGCCAGCAGCCGCGCCTCGCTGGCCAGATGCGCCTGGCGGGTGGTGAGGTTGGCGTCGTCCAGCGAACGCAGGGCGAACAGGGTGCTACCGGTGATCACCAGCGCCAGCACGATGGCGAGGGCGATCCCGAGCTGCGAGGCGATTCGGGCACGCGGTTGAGACATGGCAAGGCTCCTGGCAAGAGGCCGGGATCGTCCTGATCACGCTGACCGCCCGCTGCATATCGACGGGGAATCGCGTCCTCTTCCGGGACGCTGGTGCAAGTTGATCGGCGTCTGTAGGAAATACTTGAGTGCTGGACCGGGATATTCGCAAACGTTTTCTTGCTGTGGCCCGCGATGGTTATCAACCTTGCGCCGACAGTACCTGCACAACCGGCAGGTCCATTGCCGCCGCCTCCTCCTGCAGGAACACACTCAACCTGCGCAGCCGCTCCCCGCCCGGCCGGGTCCGCGGCCACACCAGGTAGTAGTCCATGCCACTGGCCACCGCAGTCGGCCAGGGCAGGCTCAGCCGGCGCTGGGCCACGTCCTCGGCCACCATCAGCAGGTCGCCCATGGAGATCCCATAGCCCCGTGCCGCGGCGATCATGCCCAGTTCCAAGGTATCGAACACCTGCCCGCCCTTGAGCGAGACCTTGTCGGTCAGCCCCATGCGCGCCAGCCAGGCACGCCAGTCACGCTTGTCCGGCGTGGGGTGCAGCAGTTCGATGCCCGCCAGGCGCCGTTCGTCCCAGGGCGCGTCATCGAGCAGTTCCGGCGCGCCCACCGGGATCAGCAACTCGGAGAACAGCCGGCGCACCTCCCAGTCTGCCGGAAAGCTGCCATCGCTGAGCAGCACCGCGCAGTCGAACGGCTCCTGGTTGAAGTCGACATGATCGACATCCATCCAGGCGCTGGTCAGCTGCACCTCGTTGCCCGGCTGCAGGTGGCGAAAACGGCTCAGGCGCGCCAGCAGCCAGCGCATGGTCAGGGTCGAGGGCGCCTTCATGCGCAGGATGTCGTCCTCGCCGCGCAAGGTATCGCAGGCCCGCTCCAGCGACGCGAAGCCGTCGCGCACACCGGGCAGCAGCATGCGCGCGGCTTCGGTCAGTTGCAGGCTTCGCCCGCTGCGTATGAACAGGCGGCAGGCGAAATGCTCCTCAAGGGTGCGGATATGCCGGCTGACCGCGCTCTGGGTGATCGACAGTTCTTCACCGGCACGGGTGAACGAACTGAGCCGGGCGGCAGCTTCGAATGCGCGCAGCGCATAGAGCGGAGGCAGTTGGCGGGTCATGGCGCACCTGTTAGGCGGGGCGTAGGTCGGATGCACAGGATCATACATCCATGAGTCAGGCTCATGCCTGTGATCGCATTTATCCTTTTGTGCAAAGCTGACCGAGGCCTCAGAATCGACGGCTCGCTTCCCCGACTCATCCAGAAGGACCGCCCCCATGCATGTCGCGCCCACCACTGAACTCAAGGCTTTGCTGCGCCTGGCCGGGCCGCTGATCGCCTCGCAGTTGGCGCACATGCTGATGGTACTCACCGATACCCTGATGATGGCCCGCATCAGCCCGCAGGCCTTGGCCGGTGGCGGCCTGGGCGCGGCGAGCTATTCGTTCGTGTCGATCTTCTGCCTGGGTGTGATCGCCGCGGTCGGCACGCTGGTGGCGATCCGCAAGGGCGCCAACGACACCGAGGGCGTCACCCGCCTGGCCCAGAGCGGCCTGTGGCTGGCCTGGGGCTTGGCGTTGGTCTCGGCGCTGGTGATGTGGAACCTCAAGCCAGTGCTGCTGCTGTTCGGCCAGAAGCCGGAGAACGTCGACTCGGCGATGCAGCTGCTCACCCTGCTGCCGCTCGCCCTCCCCGGCTACATGACCTTCATGGCCCTGCGCGGCTTCACCAGCGCCCTGGGTCACTCGACCCCGGTGATGGTCATCAGCCTGGTGGGCACAGTGTTCAACTACCTGTTCAACCATGCGCTGATCGAGGGCATGTTCGGCCTGCCCAAGCTCGGGCTGATGGGCATCGGCCTGGTCACCGCCGTGGTGACCCTGGGCATGGCCATCGCCCTCGCGCTTTATATTCGCTGGCACAAGGCCTATGCCGCCTACCCGCTGCGCAAGGGGCTGTCGCGCCCTTCCCTGCCGGCACTGCGCGAGCTGTGGCGGCTGGGCCTGCCGATTGGCGGTACCTATATGGTCGAAGTGGGCCTGTTTGCCTTCGCCGCCCTGTGCATGGGCGTGCTGGGCAGCACGGAACTGGCGGCGCACCAGATCGCACTGCAGATCGTCTCGACCGCATTCATGGTCCCGACCGGTCTTTCGTATGCGGTGACCATGCGCGTCGGCCTCTACTATGGTGCCGGCAACCTGTTGGCGGCTCGCAGCGCCGGGCGCGTGGGTATCGGCTTCGGTGCCTCGCTGATGTTCGCCTTCGCCGCACTGTTCTGGTTGTTGCCGGACGCCCTGGTTGGTTTGTTCATCGACCGTAACGACCCGGCCTTCGCGGCGATCTTCATGCTGGCGGTACAGTTGGTGATGGTGGCGGCATGGTTCGAGCTATTCGATGGCGTGCAGACCATCGCCATGGGCTCGATCCGTGGCCTGAAGGACGCCAAGACCACTTTCCTGATCGGCCTGGTGTGCTACTGGCTGGTGGGTGCGCCGAGCGCGTGGCTGTTCGCCTTCAACCTCGGCGGCGGCGCGCAGGGGATCTGGTGGGGGCTGGCGCTGGGCCTGGCCTGCGCGGCGGTGGCGTTGACGTTCGGCTTTGAGTGGCGGATGAAGCGGTTGCTGGGCAAGGCAGAGCGGGCGCGGGGGGCGGCGGTGTCGGTTTGAGGGGTTTGGGGGCGCTGGGGATCACGTGATGGCGGACAAGTACCTGGCGCTGCAACTGTACCGTCGAACACCTTGAAGTAAAAACCGTCTAAAACTGTACTACTGTACCGCCATAAACATCACTTTCTGTTCACCACTTCCCTACTACCTCCACAAAACCGCACCAAAAAAGCGCACACCAGTACAGTTTTGCCAATAACAAGTGCAACAGTCCCTTCCAACAGTTAACTGCCCCCTCACAATACACCTGAACTGTACCTACTGTTCTGGACGAGAGAAGAGGAAGATGGGCACCAGTTAAATCACTCCCTAATGCCGCCACAAGCGGAAGGATGACATATCATGGAACGTACCCTCAGTTCCGACCTGGTTTTCGAAAAAGCCCAAGCTTCCAACGCCGCCCTGCCGCTGCGCGTCCTGTCCACCCTGGTACTGTGGCAGCGCCGCATGGCCAGCCGCCGCCAGCTGGCGCGCCTGGACTCCCGCCTGCTGGCTGACGCCGGCATCAGCGAGTCGCAGCGCTACGAAGAGCTGAGCAAGCCGTTCTGGCGCTAAGCGCCGGACGCCGGCCCAGGCCGGCACCGCAAACTCACAAGAACCCGTTGCAGGAAACTGCGGCGGGTTTTTTGTTTCAAGGCCCGGACTAGAGCATTCGCACGACCAAACATAACAGTTTTTATAACTTACAAATCGACAGGCACAGTTACTATTTGTGATCTTTTCTCGAGCCAAATGGCCGAACCAGCGCGTGTTACGCTTGTCTTACGCGCCTGGCAGAGAAAAGTACCGTGACGAGCCAAGCGAGCGTCCGATAAGCAGAACCATCCAGACCCTGTGCAGGAGTCCCCGACCATGTCCCGTTATCACCTGTTTGGCGCCGCCTTGCTGCTGTCGCTCGCCGGCGCGGCCAATGCCACCAGCTTCGTCGTCACCACCGACGCTGTGGTAGGCGCAGTAGCCGCCTCCACCGACGCCACCTCCGACATCTCCTCCTCGTTCCGCGACGACAAGATCGTCAAGGCCGCCCGTGACGATGCCGCCAGCTTCGTTGGCAGCGACGGCGCCATTCGCGGCGCCAAGCTGGAGAGCGCGTTCGCGCATATTCGCCAGCAACTGCCGGAGCTGCAGGCCAGCGACGCGCAACTGGCCCGCGCCATCCTCGCCATCTGAGCCCCGCACCGCCCGGATTCACTGGCCCCGCCCGTGGATCCGGGGTAGCCTTCGCAGCCCGAGATCATCGCCAGACCGCCCATGCGTTACCTGTTGCCTTCACTGTTCGCCCTGGCCTGCATGAGCAGCGCCCAGGCCATGGATACCACCACCCAGAGCCTGGTCATCAGCGGCTACGTCACCAGCCAGGTTACCGCCGCGCCGTTCGACCGCAAGCTGGTCGCCGCCGCCCGTGACGACGCTGCCGCATTCGTCGCCAGCGACGGCCGGATCCGCGGCGCGCGCCTGCAGGCGGCGCTGGACATGCTGCATCAGGACCTGGCCCGGCCTTGCGTCGGCGACCGTGAACTGGCCGAAGCGATTCTCGTCCAATAACTACATTCGACTCCCCTGTACTTCCGGAGATGCTCCATGCGTAAACCGCTGATCGCCGCCACCCTCGGCATGCTGCTGCTCGCCGACCTGGCCCAGGCCCACACCCTGGTGGCCACCAGCAACATCATCGTCCGCGCCTTTGGCCGTTCGATCGATTTCACCTCCGACACCACCACCTCGATCCGCGACTCGAAAGTGGTGCGTGAAGCCCACGACGACGCCGCCAGCTTCGTCGCCAGCAACGGTGATATCCGCGGCGCCCAGCTCGAGGCCGCCTTCGACACCCTGCGCGCCCGCGTCCCCGAGGCCCGTGACGCCAGCGACCAGGTGCTGGCCGAAGCCATCCTCGCCCTGTGAAGCGCGTGCGTGCCTGGCTGCTGGGCTGCGCCCTGACGCTGCTCGGCACGCCCGCCCTGGCCGACCTGCAGCTGGTGCTGCAGCGCGACGGCCTCGACCCTGCACAACAGCAGGCGACCCAGACGTTGCTCGACGAAGCCATGGCCAAGCTGCCACCGCGCTTCAAACAGCAATTGGACCGGCAAATCCTGGTCGGCTGGACCGAGCGCATGCCCGAGGACGCCTACGGCCAGGCTTCTCCGGTGGCCAGCCTGGAACTCAACCGGCGCCTGCTGCCGGGCCTGGTCGACGGCAGCGCCGCCCGCGAGAAGACCAACCGTCCCCACGGCACGGTCCGCGAGGAATTGCTGGCCACCGTGCTCCACGAACTCACCCATATCTATGACCGCGCGCGCCTGTGGCCGGACGCCGAGCGCCAGCTGATCAGCCGCTGCAAGCGCCAGCAAGGCGCTCTGGGCAAGGTCGGGCTGCCGCAGGACTGCCGTGGCCAGGCCGAACGCCGCTTTACCCTGAGCGACGACCCGCGCCTGCTGGATTTGGCCGGCTGGCCACAGTACGTCGGCCGGCGCGGCGAGCGCGAGCAGCACAACGGCCAGCTGGTGCGCAGCCCGGATCCCTACGAGCTGAGCAGCCCGAAAGAGTTCATCGCGGTCAACATGGAATACTTCCTCCTCGACCCGAGCTACGGCTGCCGTCGCCCTGCGCTAAACCAGTACCTGCGCGACCATTTCGGCTGGGCGCCGCAACAGGACACCTGCGCCAGGGGCCTGCCGTTCCTCAATGCCGGCAACGATTTCGCCCGCCAGCCATTGGGTGAGATCGACCCGGAGCGGGTCTACGAGGTGGACTACCTGCTGGCCGAAGCCAACCAGAACTGGGTCAGCCGTTGGGGCCACAGCATGCTGCGCCTGGTGATCTGCGCCCCGGGCCGCCCGCGCGGTCCAGCCTGCCGCCTGGACCTGGACCAGAGCCTGGTGCTGTCGTACCGCGCCTTCGTCAACGACGTGCAGCTGTCCAGCTGGGACGGCCTGACCGGCGCCTATCCCTCGCGGCTGTTCGTGCTGCCGCTGGGGCAGGTGATCGACGAATACACCAAGACCGAGCTGCGCAGCCTGGCCTCGGTGCCGCTCAAGCTCAGCCGCGGCGAGATCGAGAACCTGGTGCGCCAGGCCGCCGAGATGCACTGGAGCTACGACGGTAACTACTACTTCCTGTCCAACAACTGCGCCGTGGAATCGCTCAAGCTACTGCGCAGCGGCACCGGCAACCCGCGCCTGAACGACCTTGACAGCATCATGCCCAACGGCTTGCTGGAGGTACTCAAGGGCAGGGGACTGGCCGATACCCACGTGCTCGACGACCCGCGCGAGGCACTGCGCCTGGGTTATCGCTTCGACTCTTATCGCGACCGCTACCAGGCAATGTTCGAGGTGCTGCGCAAGCAGTTGCCGATCAAGCAGACGAGCGTGGAAGACTGGCTGGCGCTGGACGCCGAGCAGCGCCGCCAATGGTTCGACCGCGCCGACCTGCGTACCAGCGCGGCCTTGCTGCTGCTCGAGCAGGCCGGCCTGCGCCGCCAGCTGCTGCTGGCCCAGGACGAGGTCAAGCAACGCTACCTGAATGGCCGGGCGCTCAAGGACGGCAGCTTCGACAAGGCCAACGAAACCTTGCAGGCGATGCTGGCCAACAGCGGCTTCCTCAGCCGCCCGGCGGAATTGCTGGGGGCAGGGGGCTACGGCCTGCCGCAGCCTGCCGAGCGCAAGCAGCTGGAGCAGGTGAGCAGCGAGCGCCAGGCGCAGCTGCTACGGCTGAGCACCGACCTGGACCAGCAGGTGAGGGCGCTGCTGGGGCCGGAACGGGGCAGGGAGATCAAGGCCGTGGAGGCCAATATCAAGCAGGTGGGCGAGCATCTGCGGGCGTTGCACAAGGCGGCCGGGGGGTTGCAGCTGCCCTAGCGCATGGCGATAAGGCCGAACAGAGGTAGCACGATGCCCTATAGGCTTTCCTCGTCCTCCTCCGGCAACCCTTGATCCACCTGCAACCATGGCAACCGGCTCCCCACCCAGATATGCCGATTGGCCGGCACCCGCTCCGGGTGATCCAGCGTCGCCACCGTCACATCGATCGTTTCAGGGCTATGCGCGGTCACCAGCGCCACGTGCGCCCCGCAGTTGCCACAGAAATACCGGCTGCAGCTCTGCGGCGCCATGTAGCGCTGGGGCGAGCCCGCCAGCCACTGGAAACCCGCGAGGGGCAGGGTGACCCAGGTCAGCAGCGTACCGCCGCTGACCCGCCGGCAGATCGAGCAATGGCAATGGGCGACATCGCCCAGATCGGCCTGCAGCCGGTAGCGCAACGCCCCGCAATGACACCCGCCTTCCACGACATCCACCATCGAAATGACCTCCCGTCGCCTGAGCGCAGGCGAAAGCTGGCTGAAAGCTTGCCCACATAGGATAGCGCCACCACCGGCAGCAGACCGGCCAGCCAGGGCACCCGGAAACCTCCGCGCCCCGGCCCAATCAACAACAACAATGGTGATTCTGATGTTTTCCTGTGCCCGCCTTCTCGCAGTATCCCTCCGCCTGCTCCTCGCGCAGCGCCTGACGCGCTGATCCGCCCGAATCGTCCTTCCTTTCGCCGCGCCACGCCTGGAGTACCGCCATGCTGACCTTCCTCGGCTTCGCCATGGTCATCACCTTCATGTACCTGATCATGACCAAGCGCCTGTCGGCCTTGATCGCGCTGATCCTGGTACCGATCCTGTTCGCCCTGTTCGGTGGCTTTTCCGCCAAGATCGGCCCAATGATGCTCGAAGGCATCAGCAAGCTCGCGCCCACCGGCGTGATGCTGATGTTCGCCATTCTCTACTTCGCCCTGATGATCGACTCCGGCCTGTTCGACCCGGCCGTGCGCAAGATCCTCAAGCTGGTCAAGGGCGACCCGCTGAAAGTCTCGGTCGGCACCGCGGTGCTGGCCCTGGTGGTGTCCCTCGACGGTGACGGCGCCACCACCTACATGATCTGTTGCGCCGCCATGCTGCCGCTGTACAGCCGCCTGGGCATGAGCCCGCGGATCATGGCCGGCCTGATCATCCTCGCCGGCGGAGTGATGAACATGACTCCGTGGGGCGGCCCCACCGCCCGCGCCGCCAGCGCCCTGCACGTGGACCCGTCGGACATCTTCGTACCGATGATCCCGGCCATGGCCTTCGGCGTGGCGGCGATCCTGGCCATCGCCTACTGGTACGGCAAGCGCGAGCGTGCCCGCCTGGGCGAGCTGCACCTGCCGACCGACGACATCGACCACAGCGAGATCAGCGTGTCGCAGTTCCCCGAAGCGCGCCGGCCGAAACTGATCTGGTTCAACGGTGCCCTGACCGCAGCGCTGATGGTCGCGCTGATTGCCGGCGTGCTGCCGCTGCCGGTGCTGTTCATGATTGCCTTCAGCATCGCCATGATCGTCAACTACCCGTGCCTGCAGCAGCAGAAGGACCGCATCGCCGCCCACGCCTCCAGCGTGCTGGCCGTCAGCGGGCTGATCTTCGCCGCCGGCATCTTCACCGGCATTCTGTCGGGCACCGGCATGGTCGACGCCATGTCCAAGAGCCTGCTGGCGGTGATCCCGGAAGCGTTCGGCCCGTACATGGCGGTGATCACCGCGATCGTCAGCATGCCGTTCACCTTCTTCATGTCCAACGACGCCTTCTACTACGGCGTGCTGCCGGTGCTGTCGGAGTTCGCCAGCCACTACGGCGTCACCCCGGTGGAAATGGCTCGCGCGTCGATCGTCGGACAGCCGGTGCACCTGCTCAGCCCGCTGGTACCCTCCACCTACCTGCTGGTGGCCCTGGCCGGCATCGAGTTCGGCGACCACCAGCGCTTCACCCTCAAGTGGGCAGTGCTGGTGTGCCTGTGCATAATGGCCGGCGCGCTGGCACTGGGGACTTTCCCGCTGTTCAGCAGTCTGTAATACAAGCGCATCATCCAACTGCAAAGCGCCCGGTCTCTTGGGCGCTTTGCCTTTAACGCTCGAAGGAATACACATGGAATGGCTGACCAGCCCGGAAATCTGGGTTGCCTTTTTCACCCTCACCGCGCTTGAGATTGTGCTCGGGATCGACAACATCATCATGATCTCGATCCTGGTCAGCCGCATGCCCAAGCACATGCAGCCGCGCACGCGGATCTTCGGCCTGGCCCTGGCCATGGTCACGCGGATCATGCTGCTGCTGTCGATCACCTGGGTCATGCGCCTGACCGACGACCTGTTCCATGTGCTCGGCCAGGGCATCTCCGGGCGCGACCTGATCCTGTTCTTCGGCGGCCTGTTCCTGCTGTGGAAGAGCTCCCAGGAGATCTACCACGGCCTGGAAGGCGAGGACGAGAGCGCGGATGCGCCGAAAGGGGCGGGCGGCAAGTTCTTCTACACCATCATCCAGATCGCCATCATCGACATCGTGTTCTCCCTGGACTCGGTGATCACTGCGGTGGGCATGGTCTCCCACGTACCGGTGATGATCGCCGCGATCATCGTCGCGGTGCTGGTGATGATGCTCTGCGCCGGCACCATCAGCGGCTTCATCGACAAGCACCCGTCGCTGAAGATGCTTGCGCTTTCGTTCCTGATCGTCGTTGGTACCGTGCTGATCGCCGAATCTTTCGATGTTCACGTGCCGAAGGGCTATGTCTACTTCGCCATGGCCTTCTCGCTGGCGGTTGAAGCGATCAACATCCGCATGCGCACGGCGCTGGCGCGCAAGAAGGGCAAGGAGCACGATCCGGTGAAACTGCGCAAGGACATTCCCGGTCAGTAAGATCAGGAGCGCAGTACAAAAGGGCCCTTCGGGGCCCTTTTCGCATCCACGTCCCTGTAGGAGCGCCCCCTATCGCGACACAGGGCCGCTCCTACAGGCACCCGTGTTTCAAATAGATTTCAGTCATGCCAAGCTGGCACCCATCGCGCAAAACAACTAAAGCTTCAGTGAGCACTGAAAAAACCAGCCCACCCCCGGGCCAGGCTCACCGTTGTACCCATTGGCCCCGCACAGGGGCATAGAAGAAAAAAGGGGGCCCGACCATGCTGACTCTGCTCAACCTGCTCTCCGCCGTGGCATTGCTGGTGTGGGGCACCCATATCGTGCGGACCGGTATCCTGCGGGTCTATGGCTCGAACCTGCGCCGGGTGCTCGGCCAGAACATGAACAAACGTCCGCTGGCGTTCATCGCCGGGATCCTGGTAACCGCCATGGTGCAGAGCAGCAACGCCACCGCCATGCTGGTCACCTCGTTCGTCGGCCAGGGCCTGATGGCCATGACCCCGGCCCTGGCGATCATGCTCGGCGCTGACGTGGGCACCGCGCTGATGGCGCGGGTGCTGACCTTCGACCTGTCCTGGCTGTCGCCACTGCTGATCTTCCTCGGGGTGATCTTCTTCCTCTCGCGCAAGCAGACCCGCGCCGGCCAACTGGGCCGGGTGGGCATCGGCCTGGGCCTGATCATCCTGGCGCTGCAACTGATCGTCCACGCCGCTGCGCCGATCACCCATGCCCAGGGGGTCAAGGTACTGTTCGCCTCGCTGACCGGAGACATCCTGCTCGACGCCCTGATTGGCGCGTTGTTCGCCATGATTTCCTACTCCAGCCTGGCCGCCGTGCTGCTCACCGCCACCCTGGCCGGCGCCGAGGTAATCAGCCTGCCGGTGGCCATCGGCCTGGTGATCGGCGCCAACATCGGCAGCGGCCTGCTCGCCTTCCTCACCACCAGCCTGCAGAACAGCGCCGGGCGCCGGGTGGCGCTGGGCAGCCTGCTGTACAAGATCATCGGCCTGCTGCTGATCATCCCGATACTGCACCCGCTGGTGGAATGGATGGACAGCCTGAGCTTCAGCCCGCAGGAGCTGGTGATCGGCTTCCACCTGCTCTACAACACCCTGCGCTGCCTGCTGATGCTGCCGACGGTCAACCCCATGGGCCGGGTGTGCAACTACCTGCTGCCCGAGCGCGACAACGGCAACGGCCACCACCAGCCACGCCACCTCGACCCGACCGCACTGAACACGCCCAGCCTGGCCCTGGCCAACGCCGTGCGCGAAACCCTGCGCCTGGGCGATATCGTCGACAGCCTGCTTGACGCCATGCTCGGCGCCCTACGCGGCACCCAGACCGCCATGCCACAACAGGTGCGTGCCCTGGGCGAGGACGCCGAGGCCCTGTACAACGCCATCAAGCTGTACCTGGCACAGATGCCCCGCGAGGATCTTGGCGAGCAGGACAACCGGCGCTGGGCGGAGATCATCGAGCTGGCGATCAACCTCAAGCTGGCCAGCGACTTGATCGAGCGCATGCTGCGCAAGGTCCAGCAGCAGAAGACTTCGCAGCGTCGGGAGTTCTCCCAGGTCGGCCTCGAGGAACTGACCGGACTGCAGGAGCAGCTGCTGGCAAACCTGCGCCTGGGCCTCTCGGTATTCCTCAGCGCCGACCCGCAGAGCGCGCACCAGTTGCTGCGCGAGAAACGCCGCTTCCGCGCCCAGGAACGGCGTCTGGCCCATGCCCATGTCAGCCGCCTGCAACGTAAAGTGGTGCAGAGCATCGAGACCAGTTCGCTACACTTGGAGCTCATTGCCGACATGAAGCGTTTGAACTCTTTGTTCTGCAGCAGTGCCTATGTGGTACTGGGCGGCACCGATACCGGCGGGCTGATGCTCGACAGCGTGCCGGACGAAGCCCGCCAGCCCTGAGCCCAGACACCCCGGAGACCGAAGCTCGCCTATGCGTTGCCTGTTGTTCGCCTGCCTGCTGATCCTCAGCCTGCCCACGCTCGCCCTCGACCGCTCGCGGGTCGAGGGCTACCTGCTGCCCAACGGCCTGCAAGTGATCCTCAAGTCTGGCTACGAGCGCGACCATGTGTCGATCCGCCTGGTGGTTGGCGTGGGCCTGGACGACTTCGATTGCGACCAGCGCGAACTGCCGCACCTGCTCGAGCACCTGCTGTTCAGCGGGATCGACGAGACGGGCGAGGGCGGCCTGGAAGAGCGCATGCAGGCCCTGGGCGGGGAATGGAACGCCTTCACCAGCAGCGCCGACACCACCTTCGTCATCGAGGCCCCGGCGCGCAACCAGCGCAAGGTGCTCGACCTGCTGCTGGCGATCATTCGTGACACCCGCATCGACGAAAAAGCGCTGGCCACGGCGAAGAAGATCATCGAACGCGAGGACGGCGGGCACTACGGCCGCCTGCAGCGCTGGCTCGACCGCCAGGACATCGGCCACCCGGCCAGCGACCAGCTGGCCACCGAGCTGGGCCTGAAGTGCCCCGAGCGCTCCAACCTCGACGACATGACCCTGGAGCAGGTGCGGCAACTGCGTGAGCACTGGTACGTGGCCAACAACATGTCGCTGATCGTCGTCGGCGGCCTCGACCGCCTGCTGCCGGCCTATCTGGAGCGCACCTTCGGCGAGCTGCCGGCCACCGAACCCGGGGAACGCCGCAACCTGGAGAGCATCAGCCAGCAGGCCGAGCAGCGCCGCGACCTGACCCGCGGCTGGCTGGGCGACAACGTCAAGCTGCACTGGCTGTTCATCGAGCCGACGCTGGAAGAGGGCCATGACCAGACCCTCGAGCTGCTTTCGCGTTACCTGGACTGGGCGCTGTACGACCAGCTGCGCCTGCGTCACGGCCTGTCCTATGGCCCGTCGGTGCAACGCGAAAGCTTCGGCGACAGTGGGATGCTCAGCCTCAATGCCGACCTTGAGCGCCAGGACCTCGACGCGGCGCTGAAGGTGCTCGGGGAGCTGTTCGACCACCTACGCAAGCACGGTCTGGACCCGGACACCTTCGCCCGGATCAAGGAGGCGGCGATTGCCCGGGAAAGCTGGACCACCCAGGGCAACGCGGCGCTCGCCGACTACTACTGGGGGGCGCTCAACGCCTACGTGGACGGGCGTTTCACCGATCCGGTGCGGCAACTGCGCCAGGTCAGCCTCAAGCAAGCCGACGCGGCGCTGCGCGAACTGCTCAAGGAACCGGGGTACCTGCGCATCGAGAAGCCGTTGCTGGGGTATGACGAACTGTATGGTCTGGTGGCGCTGCTGCTGGGGCTGATCCTGGCTGCGGGGCTGATCCGTCGGCGCCGCGTGCTGGCCAAGCGCCCCAGTGGTGCTACACGGGAGCCGTGATTCGGCGGTATCCTGTCAGCCAATAGCGTCCACGTCCCGGACGCCTCGAACACGCCTCTTCCTGTTGTAAACCCATGCCCCCGATCCCCGGCTTCATCCTGCGCATCATCGAACTGCTCAAACGCTACCCCGGCATCATCGCGCTCTACGGTTTCCTCTCGGGGATCGGCAGTTTTATCCTGGTCGACCGCCAGGCCGGCCTGGCCAGCTGGATCGCCATCGTCATGCTGGTCAGCTGGATCTGGCTGATGCTGGAGAACACCCTCACCGAGCTGTTCGCCCGCACCTTCAAGCGCGAAATCCCGCAGCCCCTGCTGCGCTTCGCGACGCAGATGATCCACCAGGAAAGCCTGTTCTTCGTCCTGCCGTTCTTCTTCATCACCACCACCTGGAACAGCGGCCAGCTGATCTTCACCGGCCTGCTCGGCGCCGCCGGGCTGATCTCGATCGTCGACCCGCTGTACCACAAGTGGCTGGCGCCACGCCGCTGGCTGTTCCTCGCACTGCACACCCTGACGCTGTTCGCCGCGATGCTCACGGCGCTGCCGATCATCCTCCACCTGACCACCGCGCAGAGCTTCAAGCTGGCGCTGATCGCCGCCATGGTGCTGTCGTTCCCGAGCCTGGCCAGCAGCTTCCCGATCAACAACTGGCGCCGCGGCGTGGCTCTGGTGCTGGTGACCCTGGCGGTCGGTGGCGGCGGCTGGCTGCTGCGCTCCTGGGTACCGCCGGCCACGCTGTGGATGACCGACGTGGCGATCAGCACCGAAGTGCTCAACCGCCAGCCGGGCGCCTCGCTGGACGAAGTGGCCGCCAGCCGCATCCGCAGCGGCGGACTTTACGCCTATACCGCCATCAACGCGCCCCGTGGCCTGAACGAGCGCATCTACCATGTGTGGCAGCTGGACGGTAAGGAAGTGGACCGTATCGCCCTGGATATCCACGGCGGGCGCAAGGAAGGCTACCGGGCCTGGACCCACAAGCAGAACTTCCCGCCCAATCCGGTGGGCAAGTGGCAGGTGAGGGTGCTGACCGAGGACGGGCAGGTGATCGGGGTGTTGCGCTTCAAGGTGGTCGACGGCGCGCCTGCGCAGTGAAGGGCTGGGGCTGCTGTGCAGCCCTCCAGTCAGCACACATTCAACATGCGCTATGATCAGCCTCTATGCCCTCAGTCAGACGCATGGAGCCTATGACCGTCCCCAGCGCCACCCTGGACACCACCGAGCAGCCCTCGCGCCTGCGCATCGTCGGCGACTGGACCCTGGCCCACTACGCCAGCCTCAAGCGCGAATGCGAGCGCCTGGGCAGCCAGTACGGCGATGACACCCAGGTCGACCTCAGCCAGCTGGGCCGCCTGGACACCGCCGGCGCCTCGCTGCTGGCCGAGCTGCTGGGTTCCGAACGCCTGTCGCGCTGCACTGACGAACTCCCCGATGCCAGCCGCGCGCTGCTGAAGAACGTCTACTGCTCGGTGCAGGACTACTGCATCCCGGTCAAGGAGCCGGAGCAACCGGTGCTGCTCCTGCTGCTGGCGCGCATCGGCCGCGCCGTCGACCAGCTGTGGCAGGACACCAACCAGGTGCTGGGCTTCGTCGGCCTGATCCTGCAGACCCTGTTCCTGCGCCTGTTCCAGCCGCACCGCTGGCGCGTCACGCCGGTGGTCGCGCACCTCGAGCAAACCGGCCTGGACGCCGCGCCCATCGTCGCCTTGCTGACCTTCCTGGTGGGCGCGGTGGTGGCCTTCCTCGGCGCCACGGTGCTGGCCGACTTCGGCGCGACCATCTTCACCGTCGATCTGGTGGCCTTCTCCTTCCTGCGTGAATTCGCCGTGCTGCTGACCGCCATCCTCATGGCCGGTCGCACCGCCAGCGCGTTCACCGCGCAGATCGGCTCGATGAAGGCCAACGAAGAGATCGACGCCATCCGTACCCTGGGCCTGAACCCCATCGAACTGCTGGTGGTGCCCCGGGTGCTGGCGCTGCTGATCGCGCTGCCGCTGTTGACCTTTGTCGCGATGCTCTGCGGCATGATCGGCGGCGCGGTGGTCTGCGCACTGACCCTGGATATCTCGCCGGCCATGTTCCTCTCGCTGCTGCAGAGCGACATCGGCGTGCAGCATTTCCTGGTGGGCTTGGCCAAGGCACCGTTCTTCGCCTTCCTGATCGCCGCCATCGGTTGCCTGGAAGGCTTCAAGGTCAGCGGCAGCGCCGAATCAGTGGGCGCCCACACCACCTCTGCCGTGGTGCAATCGATCTTCGTGGTGATCGTGCTGGACGCGGTGGCCGCGCTGTTCTTCATGGAGATGGGCTGGTGACTGAAGCCGTGATCGAAGCCCGGGGCCTGTGCAACCGCTTTGGCAGCCAGAGCGTGCACGAGAACCTCGACCTGGACCTGTACCGCGGCGAGATCCTCGCCGTGGTCGGCGGCTCGGGCAGCGGCAAGTCGGTGCTGTTGCGCAGCATCGTCGGCCTGCGCCGGCCCAACGAAGGCACGGTCAAGGTGTTCGGCCAGGACCTGGCCAGCCTCGACGAAACCCAGCGCTCGCTGGTCGAACGCCGCTTCGGCGTGCTGTTCCAGAAGGGCGCGCTGTTCTCGTCGCTGACCGTGACCGAGAACGTCGCCCTGCCGCTGATCGAGCATGCCGGGCTGTCGCGGGCCGACGCCGAGCACCTGGCAGGAGTCAAGCTGGCCCTGGCCGGGCTGCCGATCAGCGCCGCCGACAAGTACCCCGCGTCGCTGTCCGGCGGCATGATCAAGCGCGCCGCCCTGGCCCGCGCCCTGGCCCTGGACCCGGACATCCTGTTCCTCGACGAGCCCACCGCCGGCCTCGATCCGATCGGCGCCGCCGCCTTCGACCAGTTGATCCTGACCCTGCGCGACGCCCTGGGGCTGTCGGTGTTCCTCATCACCCACGACCTGGACACCCTCTACACCATCACCGACCGGGTGGCGGTGCTGTCGCAGAAGAAGGTGCTCGTGGCAGGGCCCCTGGCCGAGGTCGAGCAGACTGAAGACCCCTGGATTCATGAATACTTTCACGGCCCGCGTGGTCGGGCGGCCGAAGACGCCGCCCTGCGCGCCCGCCAGGAGCGCTGAACGATGGAAACCCGAGCTCATCATGTCCTGATCGGCCTGGTCACCGTGCTGGTGGTGGCCGGCGCCATGCTGTTCGGCCTGTGGCTGACCAAGTCCAGCGTCGACGACGCCTTCAAGGACTACGAAGTGGTATTCAACGAGGCGGTCTCAGGCCTGTCCCGCGGCAGCCCGGTGCAGTACAACGGCATCAAGGTCGGTGACGTCAGCAGCCTGCGCCTGGACCCGAACGATCCGCGCCGGGTGCTGGCCCGCGTGCGCCTGAGCGGCGACACGCCGGTCAAGGAAGACACCCAGGCCAAGCTGACCCTGGCCGGGGTGACTGGCAACTCCTTCATCCAGCTCAGCGGCGGTACCCCGCAGAGCCCAGAACTCAAGGGCAAGGGCGGCAAACTGCCGGTGATCGTCGCCTCGCCGTCGCCGATCTCACGCCTGCTCAACGACAGCAGCGACCTGGTGACCAACATCAACCTGCTGCTACACAACGCCAACCTGATGTTCTCCGAAAGCAATATCGAGCGCCTGAGCAACACCCTGGCCAACCTGGAGCAGACCACTGGCGCCTTCGCCAGCCAGAAGGGCGGCATCGCCGATGCCATCGAGCAACTGGCCCAGGTCGGCAAGCAGGCCAACGCCACCCTGGCCGAGACCCAGGCGCTGATGCGCAACGCCAACGGCCTGCTCGGCACCCAGGGCAAGCAGGCCATCGGCAGTGCCGAACAGGCCATGCAGTCGCTGGCCGAAAGCACCGCCACCATCAACAGCCTGTTGCAGGACAACCGCCAGTCTCTGGACGACGGTGCCCAGGGCCTGAACCAGATCGCCCCGGCGATCCGCGAACTGCGTGAGACCCTCAACTCGCTCAAGGGCATCTCCCGGCGCCTGGAAGCCGACCCCAGCGGCTACCTGCTGGGCCGCGACAACAACAAGGAGTTCCAGCCATGATCCCATCGTTGCGCCTGGCCTTCGCCGCCGCCACGCTGAGCCTGGTTTCGGCCTGTTCGATCCTGCCGCAGAGCGAGCCTGTGGATATCTACCGCCTGCCGGTGAACCAGTCGGCCCGCGCCGCCGCACCGCTGGACTGGTCGCTGCGCCTGAACAAGCCGCTGACCAGCGAAGCCCTGGCCGGACCGCGTATCGCGGTGATCCCCCAGGGCGATGTGATCAGCAGTTACAAGGGCGCACGCTGGAGCGACCCGACGCCGATGCTGGTGCGCAACCGCCTGCTCGACGGTTTCCAGCGCGATGGCCGGGTGCAGCGCCTGAGCGCCGATGACAGCAACCTGCAGGCTGACTACGAGCTGGGCGGCGAGCTACAGGCCTTCCAGAGCGAATACCACCCAGGCGGGGCGGTGGAGGTGGTGATCCGCTACGACGCGCGGCTGGTGCAGGGCCGCAGCCAGCGCATCCTCGCGAGTAAACGCTTCGAGGTGCGCCAGGTGCTGGGCGAACAGCAGGTCCCGGCGGTGGTCGCCGGCTTCGGCGCGGCCAGCGACCAGCTGGCGCGCCAGGTGATCGACTGGACCGTCAGCCAGGCTCAGGCGAAGAACCAATAGCAGACGAAGATCGCCGCGATCACCCCCGACAGCTCGGCCAGCAACGCACAGCCGACGGCGTGGCGCACCCGCTGGATGCCCACCGCGCCGAAGTACACCGCCAACACGTAGAAGGTGGTCTCGGTGCTGCCCTGGATGGTCGCCGCCACCAAGGCCGGGAAGCTGTCCACGCCTTGGGTCTGCATAGTCTCGATCAGCATGGCCCGCGCCGCGCTGCCGGAGAACGGCTTGACCAGCGCGGTGGGCAACCCTTCGACGAAGCGGGTGTCCAGGCCCATCCAGTTCACCGCATGGCGAATGCCGTCCAGAGCCAGCTCCAGCGCCCCTGAGGCGCGCAATACACCGACTGCCACCAGCATCGCCACCAGGTAAGGCAGCAGGCTCTTGGCCACGTCGAAGCCTTCCTTGGCGCCTTCGACGAAGGCCTCGTACACCTGCACCCGCCTCAACGCGCCGATCACCAGGAACAGGATGATCACCCCGAACAGCGTCAGGTTGCCGAGGATCGACGACAGGCTGGCCAGCGCGGCCGCCGACAGGGTGCCGAGGAAGGCCATGAAACCGCCCAGCAGCAGGGCACCGGGAACCAGGTAGGCAAGCACCACCGGGTCCCACAGGCGCAGGCGCTGCATCACCGCCACCGACAGCAGGCCGACCAGGGTCGAGCAGCTGGTGGCCAGCAGGATCGGCAGGAACACCATGGTCGGATCGGGCGCGCCTTGCTGGGCGCGGTACATGAAGACGGTCACCGGCAGCAGGGTCAGCGACGAAGCGTTGAGCACCAGGAACAGGATCTGCGCGTTGCTCGCCGTGGTACTGCTGGGGTTGAGCTCCTGCAGCGCGCGCATGGCCTTCAGGCCGATGGGCGTGGCGGCGTTGTCCAGGCCCAAGCCATTGGCGGCGAAGTTCATGGTGATCAGGCCCAGGGCCGGGTGGCCGGGCGGCACTTCCGGCATCAGCCGGGCGAACAGCGGGCCAAGGACCTTGGCCAACCATTCGACGATGCCGGCCTTCTCGGCGATTTTCAGGAAACCCAGCCACAGGGTCAGGGTGCCGAACAGCAAGACCATGACCTCCACCGACAGCTTGGCCATGGCGAAGATGCTCTCGACCATCGCGGCGAAGATGCCGGCGTTGCCGCCCACCAGCCACTGGGCCAGGGCGGAGATGGCCGCCACCAGGAAAAAGCCGAGCCAGAGGCCGTTGAGCATCCGTGTGTTCCCCCGTGAAAAGTGCCCGAATGATAGCGAAGATTGCGGGCGAGGGCTGCGCCCTCGACTATTGCGCAGACAACAAAAAGCCCCGACAAGTCGGGGCTCTTCGTTCAGCTCAGTGGCTTACTGGTTGACGGTCTTGCCCGCCATCACAGCCTCTTTCTTGCCTTTTTCCAGCACCAGCGACTGGTAGTACGCCGCGCCTTTCTCGGCGTCGTACATGCCCTGCCACTTGGCGATGACCACTGCGGCCAGGGCGTTGCCCACCACGTTCAGCGCGGTACGGGCCATGTCCATGATGCGGTCGACACCGGCGATGAAGGCCAGGCCTTCCAGCGGAATGCCCACGCTGCCCAGGGTGGCCAGCAGTACCACGAAGGACACGCCCGGCACGCCGGCGATACCCTTGGAGGTGACCATGAGAGTCAGCACCAGCAGCAGCTGCTGGCTCCAGGACAGGTCGATGCCGTACAGCTGGGCGATGAAGATCGCCGCGATGCTCTGGTACAGGGTCGAACCGTCGAGGTTGAACGAGTAGCCGGTCGGTACCACGAACGAGCAGATCGACTTCGGCGCGCCGTACTTCTCCATCTTCTCGATCACGCGCGGCAGCACGGTCTCGGAGCTGGAGGTGGAGTAGGCGAGGATCAGCTCGTCCTTCATGATGCGCATGATCTTGATGATCGAGAAGCCGAACACGCGCGCCACCAGGCCCAGCACCATGAAGGCGAAGAAGGCGATGGCGAAGTACACCAGCAGCACCAGCTTGGCCAGCGGCAGCAGGGAGGCGAAGCCAAAGTTGGCGACGGTGGCGGCGATCAGGGCGAACACGCCGATCGGGGCGTAGTTCATGATCATGTGGGTGACCTTGAACATGGTCTCCGACACGCCCTGGAAGGTGCGCACCAGCGGCTCGCGCAGGTCGGCGTTGAGGCTCGACAGGCCCATGCCGAACATCACCGAGAAGAAGATGATCGGCAGCATCTCGCCACGCATCAGCGCCGCGAAGATATTCGACGGGATCAGGTTGAGCAGGGTCTCGATGAACGCGTGCTCATGCTGCACCTCGGCCGCGGTGGCCTGGTACTTGGAGATGTCGACGGTGCCCAGGGTGCTCATGTCGATGCCGGCGCCCGGGTGGAACACGTTGGCCAGGACCAGGCCGACGACGATGGCGATGGTGGTCACCACCTCGAAGTAGATGATGGTCTTCAGGCCGATGCTGCCCAGTTTCTTCGCGTCGCCAACCCCAGCGATGCCCACGATCAGCGACGAAATCACGATCGGGACGACGATCATCTTGATCAGGCGAATGAAGATGTCGCCGGCTGGCTGGAGGACGTTGCTGATCCACCATGCCTTTTCTGCACTGAAATGATTCAGTAGCGCGCCGACTGCAACGCCCAGCAACAGACCGATGACGATCTGCCAGGCGAGGCTCAGTTTTGCCTTCTTCATGTCATTACCCTTTGTTGTAGTGGTCACGGGCACCGGCCGAAAAGGTGCATGCCAGAGCGGCTTGAAGCCATTCCGGTTGCGCCTGGTCGATCCGGCGTCCCACTGTAAGGACACCGCGAGCGAACATTGCTGGCGCTCGGGCCGAGGAAAAAGGCGGCAACTATTGCGACGTGGGGAGGGGCAGTCTAATGCCGGAAACGACTACCCTATGCCGAATCGGCATGAGACCGGAAGGCGAAATCGGGCATCGCCAAGTCCTTGATTTTCAACGTTCGGATTTCCGAACAAGGCCAAAGCGCCATTTTTAGGCCGATTTGACGGGAGCACAGAAAGGTGTGAAGTGGCGTGTTCGACAATCCGAATGGCTGAAATGCCACATGAGCTGACCTGTCGGACAAGTAAAAAAAAATCGATATACGGTAGCGACAAAATGTGTCTGAAGTAAAAAGTCGCTCGTATTAAAGGAAGAACTCCCACAGGCGCTTCGGAAGCCAGATCGGTTACATCGTCCTGTTCGGAGCCAACCGACCTGCAACTTCCGATGCCACCCTCTCCTGACCCGGCCCATGACGGAGGCACTCCCTGTACCCCTAGGCCACTGCGACCCTGCAACAGTCAGAGCGGCCCGGCCCCCTGGTCATGCGCCGCCCCTCCTCGGGGCGGCGCACCATAGAAGCCTGAAAGGTAAAAAGGTTCAGCTTCTATAGCATTACAGTCCCCGACCGCTGGTCAGTACCAGTTCGGGTCGCGCTTGAGCTGCTCCCGCAGCAGAGCCTTCATCCCGTCATCCGGCTTGCCCAGCCAGCGGTAGTCGGCATGACGGGTAGGTGACTTGTCGGCAGGCAGCCCTTCGGGCACCTCCACAAGCATGCCGTAGGCTTCGTCCTTGTCCCAGCTGAAGGCCACGATCAGGCGCTTGTAGGTACAGTTGCCTTCGGACTCGCACAGCGGGCCGACCAAGTACTTGTCGCCGTCCTCGGTTACCGCAGACATCTGCTGCGCCGAGCTCCCGCTGAGGTTGATCACCCACTCGGGCAGGCGCTCCTCGTTCTTGAGGGTCTTCTGCCAGGTTTTCTGGTATTCGGGGTCCGAGCCAAGCAACTGGTTGGCCCGGACCTGGCCGTCATTGGCCGCCAGCGCTGTCGCGCCGCTGCCCAGCAGCAGCGCGACAAGCAGGGCCTTGGGGAGCATCCTGCTCATGGTCATCAACCTCTGCCACGGCCGAAGAAGAAGGAGGCTACGAACAGCACCAGGAAGATGATGAAGAGGATCTTCGCGATACCGGTCGCGGCGCCAGCGATACCACCAAAACCCAGGACTGCGGCGATGATGGCGATGATCAGGAAGGTGATTGCCCAACTAAGCATGATGTTTCTCCTTTTCTTGTGCGAAATCGGTCGATGGCGTCAGAACACCCAACGCTCCTCGGGCTGAACACGCTCGAGAACGGCAGGCGCATTGTCGGCACTGGGCAGCGGCTCGGCGGCCTTGACCAGGGTAGAGGCATGGGTTGTCCGTAACTGCGTCAACAGCGCGGTCTGCACCGCCACCTGCTCGGCCAGCCGGGCGGTCTGCCAGCTGTGGTAGAAGAGGCCCGCCGCCAGGGTGAGCAGCAAGGCCATGCCGAGGAACAACAGCTGGTGCAGGGGGACTACAGCGCTCTGCGTACGATTGTCTTGGGGGCGATTCATGCCGACTCCTCCTGCTGTGCTTGTTATCCATTCTGCAAAGGTTATTGCAGCCTGCATGCCAGCCTTCTCGAACAATAAAAATCCTTTTAAATCATAAAGTTACGAAATACGCCCGCCTTACCGAGGGACGTATCCTGCACGATGACCCACAATCGGGTCGTGCGTTTTGCACGACACAGCCGTCGGCCAATCCCTGCCGATGCCTCGATTTCAGCCCGTGGAATCCGAATAGAAGCCAATTGCCAGCGATCAACTTCATATTTATCAGAGACTTAGCCATCATTAAGGCATGCAGCTAGCATGCATGGAGCAGAATCAATCAGAATCGACCATGCAACTTGCCCGATTTTTCCGACACTAATTGAGATCAATCCCAAAGGAGCGCAGGAAATGGAATCAGCCCAGGACAACCAAGGCCGCATTCTGCTGGTGGATGACGAGTCCGCCATCCTGCGCACATTCCGTTATTGCCTCGAGGATGAGGGCTACAACGTGGCCACGGCTAACAGCGCTGCCCAGGCCGAGGCACTGTTGCAGCGCCAGGTGTTCGACCTGTGTTTCCTCGACCTGCGCCTGGGCGAGGACAATGGCCTGGACGTACTGGCACAGATGCGTATCCAGGCACCGTGGATGCGGGTGGTGATCGTCACCGCCCACTCGGCCATCGACACTGCGGTGGATGCCATCCAGGCCGGCGCCGCAGACTACCTGGTCAAACCCTGCAGCCCCGACCAGCTGCGCCTGGCTACCGCCAAGCAGCTGGAGGTCCGGCAACTGTCGGCGCGCCTGGAGGCCCTCGAAGGCGAGGTGCGCAAACCCAAGGACGGCCTGGACTCCCACAGCCCGGCGATGATGGCGGTGCTGGAAACCGCGCGCCAGGTGGCGACCACTGACGCCAACATTCTCATCCTGGGCGAGTCGGGCACCGGCAAGGGCGAGCTGGCCCGTGCCATCCACGGCTGGAGCAAGCGGGCACGCAAGGCCTGCGTGACCATCAACTGCCCCTCGCTGAATGCCGAGCTGATGGAGAGCGAGCTGTTCGGCCACACGCGCGGCGCCTTCACCGGCGCCAGTGAAAGCACACTGGGCCGAGTCAGCCAGGCCGATGGCGGCACGCTGTTTCTTGACGAAATCGGCGATTTTCCCCTCACGCTACAACCAAAACTGCTGCGTTTCATCCAGGACAAGGAATACGAGCGGGTCGGCGACCCGGTCACCCGCCGGGCGGATGTGCGGATCCTCGCGGCCACCAATCTCAACCTCGACGAGATGGTCCGCGAGAACCGCTTCCGTGAAGACTTGCTGTACCGACTGAACGTCATCACCCTGCACCTGCCGCCGCTGCGCGAGCGCTGCGAGGACATACTGACCCTGGCCGACCGCTTCCTTGCCCGCTTCGTCAAGGAGTACTCGCGCCCGGCCCGCGGCTTCAGCGATGAAGCACGCACGGCGCTGCTCAACTACCGCTGGCCGGGCAACATTCGCGAACTGCGCAACGTGATCGAGCGCGCCAGCATCATCTGTCCCCAGGAGCGGGTGGAGATCATCCACCTGGGCATGGCCGAACAACCCGCCAGCAACGCGCCCAGGGTCGGTGCGGCGCTGAGCCTGGATGAGCTTGAGCGTGCCCATATCGGGGCGGTGCTCGCTGCCAGCGACACCCTCGACCAGGCAGCCAAGACCCTGGGCATTGATGCCTCCACCCTTTATCGCAAGCGCAAGCAATACAACTTATGAAATGGCCGATGAAGCTACGCACACGGCTGTTCCTGAGCATCTCGGCACTGGTTACCGTGGCTTTGCTTGGCCTGTTGCTGGGCCTTTTCAGCGTGCTGCAGATGGCAGCCCTGCAGCAGCACGTCGTCAAGGACACCACCTACACGCTCGAGCTGGCCCTCAAGTTGCGGCAGAACCTGGGCGAACAGCTGAATCTGATTCTCGACGAGGACACCACCCCGAATACCCTCGTCACCCTGCAGGACCAATTCCAGACACTCCTCGATCAGGGACTGGAACAAGGCGGAGAACGCACCGGCTTGAGCAAGGCCGCCAGCAACTACCAGGCATTTGTCCAGGCCTATCGACAGAGCCCCTCGCCTGCACGCAGCATGGGTGTCGAGCAGCCCCTCGGAGCGGCCTTCAACCAGGTACGCATGGACCTGCTGGAGTCCCACCGCCACGCCTT
The DNA here is from genome assembly GCF_057480795.1 of Pseudomonas sp. P110(2024). Taxonomy (NCBI): domain Bacteria; kingdom Pseudomonadati; phylum Pseudomonadota; class Gammaproteobacteria; order Pseudomonadales; family Pseudomonadaceae; genus Pseudomonas; species Pseudomonas sp. P110(2024). The sequence continues at coordinate 253,713 of NZ_JBLIYT010000003.1, read as the reverse complement.
GGAAAAAATCACCCGCAGCGAGGAGCAGTCGCGCAATCAAGCCCTGCTCATCAGTGGCATGCTCGGCATGGTTGGCCTCACTGTGCTGGTACTAGGTTTCATCACTGCCCACAACATAGCCAGGCGCTTCGGCCAGCCGATCGAGGCACTGGCCAAGGCCGCCGACCAGATCGGTCAGGGCAATTTCGACGTCACCCTGCCGGTGACCCAGGCCACCGAGCTCAATCAGCTGACCCGCCGCTTCGGCCTGATGGCCGATGCCCTGCGCAAACACCAGGCCACCAACATCGATGAACTGCAGGCCGGCCAGCAACGCCTGCAGGCGGTACTCGACAGCATCGATGACGGTCTGCTGATCATCGATCGCCAGGGCCGCCTGGAACACCTCAATCCGGTAGCCCAGCGTCAACTCGGCTGGGATCCGAGCCGCCGGGGCACAGGCCTGGCCGAGGCCTTGCAACGCCCGGAGCTGGACCTGCAACTGCGCCAGGTACTGCGCGGCGGCAGCCTGGATCGTCCACCGGACGACCTGAGTCTGGAGGTGGATGAGGAAACCCGCCTGCTGACCTACAGCCTGACCCCGGTCAGCCACCCCGAGGGGCCGATCCTTGGCGCGGTGATGGTGCTGCACGATGTTACCGAGCTGCGCGCTTTCGAGCGGGTACGCAGCGAATTCGTACTGCGCGCCTCCCACGAATTGCGCACGCCGGTCACTGGCATGCACATGGCCTTCGGCCTGCTGCGCGAGCGGGTCAGTTTCCCGCCTGATGCGCGGGAGAACGATCTGCTCGAAACCATCGCCGAAGAAATGCAGCGCCTTACCCAGCTGATCAACGACCTGCTCAATTTCTCCCGCTATCAAAGCGGCCTGCAGAAGCTGGAGCTGGCTCCCTGCGCCCTCGACGAACTGTTCGAGCGCGCTCGGGCACGTTCTGCCGAGCAGGCTTCGAGCAAGCAGATCGAGCTGATACTCGAGCTGGAGTCACCACTGCCGCGCATCCAGGCCGACGTCACGCAGCTCGACCGGGTGCTCGACAACCTGCTGCACAACGCCATCCGCCACACCGGCAGTGGAGGGCGTATCCGCCTGCACGCACGGCGCCATGCCGAACGGGTGATCATCAGTGTCGAAGACAACGGCGAAGGCATCGCCTACGGCCAGCAAGGGCGGATCTTCGAGCCGTTCGTCCAGGTCGGGCGCAAGAAGGGCGGGGCCGGCCTGGGCCTGGCGCTGTGCAAGGAGATCGTCCAGCTGCATGGCGGGCGGATGGGCGTATTCTCGCGGCCTGGGCAGGGTACGCAGTTCTACATGGCCTTACCGGTCTGACACGGCTTTTTTTCAGGCAATCAGCCTCAAGGCTCATCATCGATCCGCCGCCCTGCCACCCGCCGCCCCCGGGTAATCAGCTCGGCAAACTGACGCGCGTTCAACGGATGGGCGAACAACCAGCCCTGTCCATAGTTGACACCCTCGCTGTTAAGTAGCTCCGCCTGGTCCTCTGACTCGATACCCTCGGCGATGACCCGCAGGTGCAAGTCATGGGCCATGCGGATGATGTGCGGCGCCACACCGCTGCTGGCGGCGTCATGGCCGAGGGCGTCGATAAATGACTTGTCGATCTTCAGGCAATCCACCGGCAATGTCTGCAGGTAGGCCAGGCTGCAATAGCCGGTGCCGAAGTCATCGATCAACACTTGGTGCCCCACGGCGCGCAGGGCCTGCAGGTTGTCCCGCGCCACCACCACATCGATCAGCCCGCGCTCGGTCACCTCGAAGGCGATCTGCCGGGGCGCCACCCGATGATGGGCCAGCAGTCGCGCCGCCACTCGACCGATACGCGGCGCCATGACGTCGCAGGCCGCCAGGTTCACCGAGATATACAACTGGCGGTTGGCCCGCAGCAACTGCCCAAGCTGCTCGAGCACCCGCTGTAAGACGAAGTCGGTGATCTGGCGAATCTGCCCGGTGTTCTCTGCCAGGGGAATGAACAGGTCCGGGCTGGTCAGGCTGCCATCCGGACGGCGCCAGCGCACCAGAGCCTCGGCCCCGACACAGCGCCGGCTGTCCAGCTCGAAGATCGGCTGGTACAGCACCTGCAGCTCGCCCCGGCGCAAGGCCTGCTGCAGCTCAGAACTCATCGAGCGGCGTTGCAGGATCAGTTGCAGCACCAGCCAGCCGATGCACGCCGCCAGCACCAGGCTGCCGGGAAAAAGCAACCAGAGCAGGCCATTAAGCTTCAGGGGCAGGCTGGCGCGCGGGGCGATCAGCACCAGTTGGTAGTCCGGCGATTTGGTGGACATGCGATAGACCAGGCGATCGGGCAGCTCGATCAGCGACTTGCCCTGGGGCGGCGGCCAATCGGCGATGGGTGGCCAGGGTTGCGCCGGCCCCAGTACCGGAATGGCCCGCGTGCCCCGATCGAGCACCACCAGCAAGCTGCCGCCTGGGGGCAAATCGACCACGTCCGTGAGGTGGCCACGGGAGGTGGACACCACGAAGCGGCCCCGACCCAGCATCAGCGCCGCGAGGTTTTCGTTGGGCTCGGTGGTGGTGTTCAGCCAGTAGCTGTAGGTCGGCCCCTGGATGTCCGGGCTGCGCAAGGGTTCGATGATCCGCTCGCCGCCGCGGTTCGAACAGGCAAGCGTACCTTCCACATAGGACGCCTCGTAGATGAACCGCGACTCCAACGCCACCTGCTGCAACTGCGCCAGCATCTGCGGATCGCAGCCGCGCAGGGGTTGCGCCTGGAGCTGGTCCACACCCTCGCGCAACTGGCCGAAGACCTGCTCAAGGCGCTCCAGAAAACGCTCGCCCTGGGCGTTCATCTGTGCGCTTTCGCTCTGCTTCATCTGCTGCAAGGCCACATTGACGCTGATCGCCAGCAACAGTGCGGCACTGGCCAACGCCGCGAGCGCGGCCAACAGCCAGGGTCGGTGGAAAAATTGACGCACCGAAGCGAGGAGGTCAAACATGCGTGGCATCCAGTTGAATACCAAAGGTATAGCAACTGAATCGATGATTGGCGTGGCCGCTGGGCGTGTGATTGCCAGGATTTGCTCGCTCCCGTGTAGGAGCGGCCTTGTGTCGCGAAAGGGCTGCGCAGCAGCCCCGGCAATCTTTAGTCAGACTCGAGATCCTGGGGCCGCGCTGCGGCCCTTTCGCGACACAAGGCCGCTCCCACAGGGCAAGACCAGTTTCTATGCTATGAAAGCTGCCTCACCGCTTGCGGTTGAGCACCTGCAACATCGCGGCGGTCTGCGCATCCGGCACACCATCGAAGCGCTGCGCACGGAAGCGCATCTGGAAGGCGGCGATCACATGACGAGTGGCCACATCCCATTCGCCGGTCTGGTCGATGGCGTAGCCAAAGCGCGCCAGCTGCTGCTGGTACCAGGTGACGCTCGGCGGGTTGACCTCGAAATAGGCCTGCTGGCGTGCCACCGACGCGGCGTCCGGCCAGATGCCCAGACCGGCGTCGGCCAGGCGCTTCCAAGGGAACAGCGGGCCCGGGTCGAGCTTGCGCAACGGCGCGATATCACTGTGGCCAATGATATGGCGCGGGTCGATGTTGTTGCGCTTGACGATATCCTTGAGCAACGCGATCAGCGCCTGCACCTGTGCTTCACTGTACGGGTGCCAGACCCGCCCGGTCGGGGTGTCGGTATACCCCTCGTTGACGATCTCGATGCCAATGGAGCTTGAATTGAGCCAGGTACGCCCCTGCCACTGACTGTCCCCGGCGTGCCAGGCACGACGATTCTCGTCCACCAGTTGATAGACCGTGGCCGGGCCGTCACCGATCAGGTAGTGGCTGCTGACTTCGCCATGGGTCAGCAGGGCAAGGGAGCGCTCCAGCGAGGCATTGGTGTAATGCAGCACGACAAACTGGATACGGCTGTCCTGGTTGGCCGAAGGATGGCTGCGGTCGATGCGCAGGCCACTGGAACAACCTGCCAGGGCCAGCAGGAGCAGGGCGGTGAAGAGTCTTTTCATAGCAGGGGCACGTCATGGAGTCAGCGGCAACAATGCTACAGTATAACGTGCCGGTCACGATTGCTCACCCTGAACCCGACTAACCCTGCTCCACCCGATTGCGCCCCAGCTCCTTGGCCCGGTACAACGCCTCGTCGGCGCGCTTGAGCACCTGGTCGCCGCGCTCGCCGGAGCGGAAGGCGCTGATGCCGATGGAAGTGGTGATGACCACCCGCTCGCCCTTGAAGTGGAACGGGCAGGCCTCGATGGCCGCACGCATTGCCTCGGCCACCTGCACCGCTGCCGGCGGCGAAGTCTGCGGCATCAGCAGGACAAATTCCTCGCCGCCGAAACGGGCGATGAAGTCGCGGCCGCGCAAGCGCTTGCGCAACTGATCAGCAACGATCTTCAGCACTTTGTCGCCCGCCAGATGGCCATAGCCGTCGTTAATGCGCTTGAAATGATCAAGGTCGAGGATCGCCATGGCCAGGTGGCCACCATTTTCCTGCCAGTCGAGTACCTCGCGCTCGACCTGCTCACTCCAGGCTGCACGGTTGGGCAGACCGGTCAGCGGATCGATCATGGCTTTCTGGCGCTGCTCCTCGAGATGCTCGCGGTAACCGAGGGCCTCCTGCTCCATGCTTGCCACACGCTCGGCCAGGCCTTGCAGGCGGCTGGCCAGCTCGTGCTCACGGCGATCACGCTCGTGCTGGTGATCGTCCATGGTCACCAGCAGGCCTTCGAGGCGGTTCTCCAGGATGTGCTTGAGGCTGTCGACATCGACGGCGCCCTGCACGCTGCTTTGCAGACCATCGACCTGCTCGCGTAGCTGGCTGTCCAGCGCGCGGGCGGCGGAGCTGTTGTCGGCATGGCCGGCGCTGGCTTCGTGCAGGTGGCTCTGGAAGGACTCCAGGCGCTCGTTGAGCTGTTGCAGGTAGGCTTCGAATTCATGCTGGCCACTGTCGGTGATCGCCAGCATGAGCACAGCCAGGTCATCCAGGACCGGGATCAGTTCGTACCAGTTCAGCCCCCGTGAAACCCGCTCGCGCATCTCCAGGGCCTGGGCCTTGTGACGCTCCGGCAGGCTGAGGTCGTCGAGCAGACCGATCAGGGTCTGCTCGATATGAGCGGCGACCTGACTGTACGGCGGCTCGACCGCGTCAGGGAGGGCGTAGGGACCGTCCTCGCCGACGACCTCCTCGACCGTGGCCTCAGGTTCGCGCGCAGCGGCGCCTTCGTCCTCGACAGAGGCCTCGGCTTGCGGATCGATGTGTTCGACCGGCTGCACCAGTGCTTGCGGTTCAGGTTGCGGCTCGGCAACGGGCACCGGCGTGGCTTCAACCAGTGCGGGACCAGGTAACTCGACCTCGGGCCCGGACAATTCGGCAGGCTCAGGCGTGACATCCGGCGCGGGTGCCACGGCATGCAGCTCATCAGCGTCCCTTGGCTGCACCTCAGGCGCAATGACGGGCGCCTCCAGCGACGCAGGCACAGGGGCGTCGACCGCCGCAGGCGCCAGCTCAGCCTGGGGCTCGTCACGACCACCGAACAGACGCTGCAGGAAGCCCGGGCGAGTCCCGTCCTCGGGCTTTTGCATCGCACTCAGGGCGCGTCCCTGCAAGCCACTGAGTTCACCCAGCAAGGGCGGCAGCTCACGGGACTGGCTGACCCCGCCATCAAGCTTCTTCGCCAGTTTTTTCAGCGGTCGCGACACCTCGCCTGGCAGCGGCAGGGTCTGCAACTGGGTAACCAGCGCAGTCAGCGCGTCGCTGACCTGGTTCATGCGGGTTTCGCGGCGCTGCTCGGAGTCGAGTACGGCTTTTTCCAGGCGCGGAATCAGCCCGGCGAGGCCGGCGTCCATGTTGTCGCTGCGGATGACCTCGCGCATTTCCTTCATGCACTGGTCAACGGTCTTGTCGCTACCTTCAGCCGCCAGGGTGCTGCGCACCAGGCCACGGCGCAGCAGGTCGAGACGTGCTTCCCAGCGCCGCTCGAGCTTTTCCTGCTGCTCGATGCTCTTGAGGTATTTTTCTTTCCAGCGCTCGGCTTCTTCGGTCATGCCTGGATCCGCAACGGGTAGTGGCATCTAGTCCTGCAATCACTGGATTTCGGCGGAAAAGCCCAACACTTGAGCGCCGGATTCGCCCAGGCAGGACTAACTCAGGACCGGCAGCGTATCCACAGTCAGGGCATCAGGCAATCGTATCTCGACGGCAACCGGAAGGTGGTCGGAAATAGGCTGCGCCAGCACCTCGACACGTTCGAGCGTCAGGCTTGGGCTGAGCAGGATATGGTCAAGGCAGCGCTGGGGGCGCCAACTGGGGAAGGTGGCCTCGACCTGGGGCGCGATCAGGCCCAGATCACGCAGTGGCGAGTGGTCGATCAGGTCGTTGGCGTGGGTGTTCATGTCACCCATGAGGATCTGATGGCGATAGCCGCCGATCAGCTCGCGGATGTAGGCCAGCTGACGGGCGCGGGTCTTGGCGCCAAGGGCCAGGTGCATCATCACCACGATCAGCGCATCCTCGCCCTCGCCGAAGCGCACCAGGATCGCCCCACGGCCGGACGGGCCGGGCAGGGGATGGTCTTCCAGGTGCTGGGGCTTGAGACGGCTGAGTACGCCGTTGCTGTGCTGGGCGAAACGCCCGAGGTTGCGGTTGAGCTGCTGGTACCAGTAGGGAAAGGCGCCCAGCTGTGCCAAGTGCTCGACCTGGTTGACGAAGCCGGAGCGCAGGCTGCCGCCGTCGGCCTCCTGCAGGGCCACCAGGTCGAAGTCGCCGAGCAGGTCGCCGATCTTCTGCAGGTTGCCGGCGCGCCCGTTGTGCGGCAGCAGGTGCTGCCAGCTGCGGGTAACATAGTGCCGATAACGCTCGGTGCTGATGCCGACCTGGATGTTGAAGCTGAGCAGCCGCAGGCGACCATCTTCCGGCAGGCCGGTGGCCCGCAGGTGATGCTCGTTGACCTGCGGCTGGGGCAGGCCGATGCCTCGCGTGGCACGCAAGCGCATGGCAATCGCCGCTTACTTAGCGGCGCGCTCCTTGGCGATCAGTTGGTCGGCGACGTTCAGCACGCCTTCCGGACCTTGGGCGGTGCCCAGGTCGAAGCGGTATTTACCGTTGACGACCATGCTCGGTACGCCAGTGATCTCGTACTTCTTGGCCAGCTCCTTGGCCTGGTTGACCTGGCCCTTGATGGCGAAGGAATTGAAGGTGGCGAGGAACTTGTCCTTGTCCACGCCCTGGGTGGCCAGGAAGTCGGCCATTTCTTCAGGCTTGGTCAGACGCATGCGCTTGTTCTGGATGGCATCGAATACCGCGTTGTGGACGTTGTGCTCCACACCCATGGCTTCCAGGGTCAGGAACATCTGGCCGTGGGCATCCCATGGGCCGCCGAACATGGCCGGTACGCGCTTGAAATTGACATCCTTGGGCAGCTTGTCGATCCAGGGATTGATGACCGGTTCGAAGTGGTAGCAGTGCGGGCAGCCGTACCAGAACAGCTCGACGACTTCGATCTTGCCGGGTACCGAAACAGGCACCGGGTTGCTCAGCTCGATATATTCCTTGCCGGCGGTTGCAGGCTCCGCGGCCTGCACGGCGGCCATACCGAATACGCTGGCGGCGACCAGCGCGGCGCTGAGAATCAGTTTACGCATGCTTTACTCCTGAGCAGTCTTTGGTCGCCTCGACGCGACCCGTGTAGGACAGGCCGGATAGGGCTCGAGTTCTGTAGTGTAACGGCTATGGACAGAAAAAAGGGCAGCCTGGGCTGCCCTTTTCATCTTTAGCGCTGGTGCATTAACCGAGTGTTAACGCGTATGTCAGTGCAGGCCTTGAATGTAGCTGGACAGTGCTTCGATGTCCTTGTTGCTCAGCTTGCCGGCGATGGTGCGCATGGTCATGGCGTCGCCGTCGTTGGTGCGGTTGCCTTCGCGGAAGTCGGTCAGCTGCTTGCTGACGTACTGCGCGTGCTGGCCGCTCAAGTGCGGGAATTTCGCCAGGGCGATGCCCGCGCCGTTGGGCGAGTGACAGCCGGTGCAGGCGGGCATGCCTTTCTCGAGGTTGCCGCCATTGAACAGGGCACGGCCACGCTCGACCAGTTTCGGATCGGCGGCACCAACGCTGCCTTTCTGGCTGGCGAAGTAGGCGGCGATATCGGCCAGGTCCTGGTCGTTGAAGTTGGCCAGCATGCCGGTCATCTCCAGCACGGTACGCTTGCCGTCCTTGATGTCATGCAACTGCTTGTTCAGGTAGGGCTCACCTTGGCCGGCGAGTTTCGGGAAGTTCGGTGCCAGGCTGTTGCCGTCAGGGTTGTGGCAGGCCCCACAGACAGCTGTTTTGGCCTGACCGGCAGCAGCATCGCCTTTGATGGGGCCCGCAGCAGTTGCCGCACCTGCGACCCCCATGGTCAACAGCAGACTCACGAATAGTTTGTTCATCAGCTAATCCAACACGGCTAAGGGTGAAATGTTATGTATCGGGACTGCCGCTCATCCAAAGGATGACCAAACGGTAGTCCTCGGCACTGCAGTCCATGCACAATCCACGCGGCGGCATAGCCTTGAAACCCTGTGTAACATGTGCCACCAGTTGCTCCATGCCTCGCGCCAGCCTTGGCTCCCAGGCCGCCCGGTCACCGCTTTGGGGTGCCTGGGGCAGTTGTCCGGCGTGACAGGCCGCGCACGTGCGGTTGTACAACGCCTCGGGATCCTGTGTAGCCTGTGCGCTGAAAAACGGCAGGAACATACCGACAGCAAGCAGCCATTTCGCCATGCGAAACGACCTGACAGGGTTGGGGGCCGCGCTGCGTTCTGTTGCGCGAGCTATTGTTCGACACCCCATGCTCAATTGCCTTCGCTGGGCGAATGAGCACACAAAAACTGGGGCATTATATACTTCCGCCAGCCAAACGGAAACGACACCGCTTGCCAGGCCTGGTCCTACGCCTCCAGCGCTGGGCAACACCCACATCGGAAATCCCATGCAAGTCAAGAACCCCATCCTCGGCCTCTGCCAGAAAGCCAAATTCGCCCTCAGCGCCGCCAAGGTCGAACAATGCCCCGAAGACCAGGGTTACGAGGTGGCTTTCGCCGGCCGTTCCAACGCCGGTAAATCCAGCGCCCTCAACACCCTGACCCACGCCAGCCTGGCGCGCACCTCGAAGACCCCCGGGCGCACCCAGCTTCTGAATTTCTTCAGTCTGGACGATGAACGGCGTTTGGTCGACCTGCCGGGCTACGGTTATGCAAAAGTGCCGATTCCGCTCAAGCAGCACTGGCAGAAACACCTGGAAGCCTACCTGGGCAGCCGCGAGTGCCTGCGCGGAGTGATCCTGATGATGGACACCCGCCACCCGATGACCGACTTCGACAAGATGATGCTCGATTGGGCCAAGGCCAGCGGCATGCCCATGCACATCCTGCTGACCAAGGCCGACAAGCTGACTCACGGCGCCGGCAAGAACACCTTGCTCAAGGTGCAGGCGGAAATCCGCAAGGGCTGGGGCGATGCGGCGACCATCCAGCTGTTCTCGGCGCCCAAGCGCCAGGGGCTGGAAGAGGCCTACCGGGTGCTGGCGGACTGGATGGAGCTGGAAGACAAGCCAGCTGTCTGAAGGCCAAGGGATACTTACGTGGGAGCGGGCGTGCCCCGCGATCAGTCGATCGCGGGGCACGCCCGCTCCCACGGATTTCCCAGGCTTCAGGCCGAATTCCGGGCAAAAAAAACCCCGGACTTCGTATGGGGAGGGGGAAGTTCGGGGTCCAAGTCCGGACCGCTAGGGCGGGGTCCAGATATCTGCCAACACTTAACACAACATAGGAGCATCGAAAGGCTTCACCAGCCATTCAGTACCTCTGAGTGGCGGTTCACCGGTTTAGTTCCGAGCCCCTCGAAACTATTTGCGATAGTTTCATGAAACTCCTGATCTAAGGCCCGAGGCCAGCACCGGATCCGCGACACCACGCCGCAGATCCTACACAGCTTTCACGCGGGGTTTAGTGAGCTTCGTCCCAATTCGAGCCGACACCCACTTCCACCAGCAGCGGCACGTCGAGATCCGCAGCACCACTCATATAGCCACGAATTTCATCTTTCACCTGCTCGACCAGGTCCTCGCGCACCTCAAGCACCAGTTCGTCGTGCACCTGCAGGATCACTCGCGCATCCAGCTTGCTGTCGGTCAGCCAGTTGTCCACCGCTACCATCGCGCGCTTGATGATGTCCGCCGCGGTGCCCTGCATCGGGGCGTTGATCGCGGTGCGCTCGGCGCCTTTACGCAGGGCCGGGTTCTTGGCGTTGATGTCCGGCAGGTACAGGCGGCGGCCGAACAGGGTCTCGACGAAGCCTTGCTCGGCGGCCTGGGCGCGGGTGCGCTCCATATAGGCGAGCACGCCGGGGTAACGGGTGAAGTAGCGGTCGATGTAGTCCTGGGACTGCTTGCGATCGACCCCGATCTGCTTAGCCAGGCCGAACGCGCTCATGCCATAGATCAGGCCGAAGTTGATCGCCTTGGCGCTACGGCGCTGGTCGCTGGTGACGTCCCCCAGGGCCACGCCGAACACCTCGGCGGCGGTGGCGCGGTGCACGTCCAGGTCGTTGCGGAAGGCATGCAGCAGGCCTTCGTCCTTGGCCAGATGAGCCATGATGCGCAGCTCGATCTGCGAATAGTCCGCCGCCAGCAGTTTGTAGCCGGGGCTGGCGACGAAGGCCTGGCGAATGCGCCGGCCTTCGGCGGTGCGTACCGGGATGTTCTGCAGGTTCGGGTCGCTGGACGACAGCCGGCCGGTGGCGGCCACGGCCTGCTGATAGGAGGTGTGGATCCGCCCGGTGCGCGGGTTGATCTGCCCCGGCAGCTTGTCGGTGTAGGTGCTCTTGAGCTTGCTCAGGCTGCGGTACTGCATCAGTACCTTGGGCAGCGGGTAGCCCTGCTCGGCCAGGTCATCCAGGACCGCCTCGGCGGTGGACGGCTGGCCCTTGGCGGTCTTGCTCAGCACGGGCATGCCCAGCTTGTCGTAGAGAATCGCGCCCAGTTGCTTGGGCGAGCCCAGGTTGAACGCCTCGCCGGCCAGGGCGTACGCCTCACGCTCAAGCTCCACCAGCTTCGCCCCCAGCTCGCCGCTCTGCACGCCAAGCAGCGCGGCGTCGACCAGCGCGCCCTGGCGCTCGATCTTCGCCAGCACCGGCACCAGCGGCATCTCGATGTCCATCAGCACCGGCAGCACGCTCGGCGTCGTGGCCAGGCGCGCCTGCAACGCGTGATGCAGACGCAGGGTGATGTCGGCGTCCTCGGCCGCGTAGGGGCCGGCCTTTTCCAGGGGGATCTGGTTGAAGGTCAGTTGCTTGGCGCCCTTGCCGGCGATGTCCTCGAAACCGATGGTGGTGTGGTCCAGGTACTTCTGCGCCAGGCTGTCCATGTCGTGACGGGTGGCGGTGGAGTCGAGCACATAGGACTCGAGCATGGTGTCGTAGGCCACGCCGCGCATCAGGATGGCCGGGCTGCCGTTGGCCAGGATGTTGATGTCGTACTTGGCGTTCTGGCCGATCTTGCCCTTGGCCGGGTCTTCCAGCAGGGGCTTCAGGGCCAGCAGCACGGCGTCACGGTCGAGCTGGGCGGGGGCGCCTTCGTAATCGTGTGCCAACGGTACGTAGGCGGCCTCGTGGGGTTCGACGGCGAATGACAGGCCGACCAGTTGCGCCTGCTGCGCGTCGAGGCCGGTGGTCTCGGTGTCGAAGGCGAACAGCGGCGCCTGGCGCAGTTTCTCCAGCCAGGCGTCGAAACGCGCCTGGTCGAGGATGGTCTCGTACTTCGGCTCGACCTTCTCGGCCACTGGCTCAACGTCGGCAGCAACGCTGCCACCGGCCTGGGGCGCGCTACGCTGGACCTCGGCCACCCAGCTCTTGAACTCCATCTCGGTATACAGCGCCAGCAGCGCCTCGCGGTCCGGCTCGCCGCAGACCAGGGCGTCCACTTCGACATCCAGCTCGACATCGCACTTGATGGTCGCCAGCTCGTAGGACAGGAAGGCCGCGTCGCGGTGCTCCTCCAGCTTGGCCGGCAGGGTCTTGGCGCCACGGATGGCCAGGGCCGGCACCTTGTCGAGGTTGTCGTACAGGTCGCGCAGGCCGCCGCCGATACCGGTCAGCAGGCCGACCGCGGTCTTCTCGCCAACGCCCGGCACGCCGGGGATGTTGTCGACCTTGTCGCCCATCAGGGCGAGAAAATCGATGATGTGCTCGGGACCTACGCCGAACTTCTCGTGCACGCCGGCGATGTCCAGCACGCTGCCGGTCATGGTGTTGACCAGGGTGACGTGGCCGTCCACCAGCTGGGCCATGTCCTTGTCGCCGGTCGAGATGATCACCGGACGGCCGGCGGCGGCGCTGCTGCGCGCCAGGGTGCCGATGACGTCGTCGGCCTCCACGCCTTCGACGCACAACAGCGGGTAGCCGAGGGCGCGGACGCTGGCGTGCAGCGGCTCGACCTGCACCCGCAGGTCGTCGGGCATGCTTGGGCGGTTGGCCTTGTACTCGGCGAACATGGCGTCGCGGAAGGTCCCGCCCTTGGCGTCGAAAACCACCGCGAACAGGCTGTCCGGGTACTGCTTGCGCAGGCTCTTGAGCATGTTCAGCACGCCCTTGACCGCGCCGGTGGGCATGCCCTTGGAGGTGGTCAGCGGCGGCAGCGCGTGAAAGGCGCGGTAGAGGTAGGACGAACCGTCCACCAGGACGAGGGGCGCTTGGCTCATGAGGAGAATCAACCTTTTCGACGGGTCCGGCGCTAGAATAGCCAGATCAATGACGACAAAAGGACTAGGTTATCATGCGCACACCCATTCGCCTGTTACTGCTCGGTCTGCTGGTCACCATGCCAGTCGTCACCCAGGCGGCGGACGAAGCCCCATCGGCCGATCCCGATGTAACCATTCGCACGGAAGGCGACAAGACCATTCAGGAGTACCGTCAAAACGGCTTCCTGTATGCGATCAAGGTCACGCCGAAGAACGGCAAGCCTTATTTCCTGGTACGCGCCGATGGCTCCGAAGGCAATTTCATTCGTTCCGACCAGCCGGACATGCTGATTCCGTCCTGGAAGATCTTCGAGTGGTAAGCTAGTAACGCGTATCGTTCTTATCAACCAGGCACTTCCGGCGGAAGTGCCCGCATGGGCAATTCTTCAACATGTCAGTCTTCACCCCTGTGTCCCGGCCTGAGCTGGAAACCTTTCTGGCGCCGTACGAGCTGGGTCGCCTGCTCGACTTCCAGGGTATCGCCGCCGGTACCGAGAACAGCAACTTCTTCGTCAGCCTGGAAAAAGGGGAGTTCGTCCTCACACTGATCGAGCGCGGGCCGGCTGAGGACATGCCGTTCTTCATCGAGCTGCTCGACGTGCTGCACGCTGCCGACATGCCGGTGCCCTATGCCCTGCGCGACCACGACGGCAACGGCCTGCGCGAGCTGTGCGGCAAGCCGGCGCTGCTGCAGCCACGGCTGTCGGGCAAGCACATCAAGGCCCCGAACAACCAGCACTGCGCCCAGGTCGGCGAGCTGTTGGCGCATATCCACCTGGCCACCCGCGAGCGCATCATCGAGCGCCGCACCGACCGTGGCCTGGACTGGATGCTGGAATCGGGCGCCGAATTGCTGCCGGGCCTGAACCGGGAACAGGCCGGGCTGCTGCAGCCGGCACTGGCGGAAATCACCGCGCACAAGGTGCAGATTCTCGCCCTGCCCAAGGCCAACCTGCACGCCGACCTGTTCCGCGACAACGTGATGTTCGAAGGCACCCACCTGACCGGGCTGATCGACTTCTACAACGCCTGCTCCGGGCCGATGCTGTATGACATTGCCATCACCGTGAACGACTGGTGCCTGGACGAGCAGGGCGGTATCGACCTGCCGCGCGCCCAGGCCCTGCTGGGCGCCTATGCGGCGCTGCGGCCGTTCACCGCCGCCGAGGCCGAGCTGTGGCCGGTGATGCTGCGGGTGGCCTGCGTGCGCTTCTGGCTGTCGCGCCTGATCGCGGCGCAGGCCTTCGCCGGGATGGACGTGATGATCCATGATCCGAGCGAATTCGAAGTGCGCCTGGCGCAGCGTCAGCAGGTGGCGCTGAAGCTGCCGTTCGCGCTTTAAAGGGCAGCTCGTTCAAGTTATCGATGATTGGCCACGAAGCGGGTGCCACACAACGTGGCGCCTGCTTCGCGGCTGCTCCTACAGCTGTTCCAGACAGCCGGTCAGGTCGCTGCCCAGCTTCTCCAGCAAGCGCTCATAGCCCCTGGCATCCACTGTATCGCTGCCCCCCAACGCATCCAGCTCCGCCAGGCGCACCGGCAACCCGGCCGTCAGCGTCTCGGCCAGGCGCGGGCGCAGCGGCGGCTCGCTGAACACACAAGTCTTGCCCACTGCCTGCAGGCGCTTGCGCATGGCGGCGACGTGCTGCGCGCCCGGCTGCACTTCCGAGGCGACGCTGAACACACCGGCGTGCTTCAGGCCATAAGCGGCCTCGAAGTAGTCGAAGGCTTCGTGGAACACGAAGTACGGCTTGCCGGCGATCCCCGCTACCCGCTGTTTGATCCGCCCATCCAGGGCATCCATGCGCTCGACGAACAGCTTGAGGTTGGCCTGGTAGCGCGCCGCATTAGCCGGATCCGCTGCCGCCAGGTCGCCGGCCATCTTCGCCGCGATCACCCGGGCATTCACCGACGACAGCCACAGGTGCGCATCGAGGCTGCCCGGACGGTGGTCGTGATCGTGATCGTCGTGGTCCTCCTCGTCGTGGGAGTGGCTATCCTCGCCGAAGTGACGCAACTGCATACCCGACAGCGACTGCACGGCCACGGTCGGCTTGGCGCGGCTCTTCAGCACACGGGGCAGGAAGCCTTCCATGTCCGGGCCGATCCAGTACAGCAGGTCGGCATCGGCGACCTTGCGTACATCGGAGGGGCGAAGCGCGTAGTTGTGCGGAGACGCCCCCGGCGGCAGCAACACGTCGGGGCTGCCGACACCGTCCTGGACGGCGGCGGCGATCTGCTGAAGGGGCTTGATGCTGGTCAGCACGCGCACGTCGGCGTGGGCCGAAAAAGCGATGAAAGCGACAAAGAGGGCAAGGAATCGGGACACGGTGGATACTCGGGTCGTCAGAAACAGGTAACATAATAACGTCTCCATCCTGAACCGTCGCTGCCCATGTCCATCACGCCGCTGGCCCACCGTCCCCACGATCATTCCCACTGCGTCCACAGTGCGCTGGCCGAGGCCGACGCGCTGTGCAACCGTCAGGGCCTGCGCCTGACCGCCCTGCGCCGCCGCGTGCTGGAGCTGGTGTGGCAGAGCCACAAGCCGCTGGGCGCCTACGACATCCTCGCCGTGCTCAGCGAGCAGGACGGCCGTCGCGCCGCGCCGCCCACCGTCTACCGGGCGCTGGACTTCCTGCTGGAGAACGGCCTGGTGCACCGCATCGCCTCGCTCAACGCCTTCATCGGCTGCAGCCACCCCGAGCATGCGCACCAGGGCCAGTTCCTGATCTGCCGCGCCTGCCATGTGGCCATCGAGCTGGAGCAGAACAGCATCAGCGACGCCATCGTCAGCAGCGCCAAGGCCGTGGGCTTCGCCGTCGAGACGCAGACGGTCGAAGTGGTCGGGTTGTGCGGCAACTGCCGGGGCAAGGCATGAGCGACGCCCTGATCCGCCTTGAGCAGGTCGGCGTCAGCTTCGGCGGCGAGGCGGTGCTCGACAGCATCGACCTGGCCGTCGCGCCCGGGCAGATCGTCACTCTGATCGGCCCCAACGGCGCCGGCAAGACCACCCTGGTGCGCGCCGTGCTCGGCCTGCTCAAGCCGCACCGCGGCACGGTGTGGCGCAAGCCGAAACTGCGCATCGGCTACATGCCCCAGAAGATCCAGGTAGACGCCACGCTGCCGCTGTCGGTGCTGCGCTTCCTGCGCCTGGTTCCCGGGGTAGACCGCGCGGCAGCCTTGGCGGCGCTGCAGGAAGTCGGCGCCGAGCAGGTGATCGACAACCCGATCCAGACCATCTCCGGCGGCGAGATGCAGCGCGTGCTGCTGGCCCGTGCCCTGCTGCGCGAACCCGAGCTGCTGGTGCTGGATGAACCGGTGCAGGGCGTCGACGTGGTCGGCCAGACCGAGCTGTACAACCTGATCACCCGCCTGCGCGACCGCCATGGCTGCGGCGTGCTGATGGTCTCCCACGACCTGCACCTGGTGATGAGCGCCACCGATCAGGTGGTCTGCCTCAACCGCCATGTGTGCTGCTCGGGCCACCCGGAGCAGGTCAGCAACGACCCGGCCTTCGTCGAGCTGTTCGGCCAGAACGCGCCGAGCCTGGCCATCTACCACCACCATCACGATCACAGCCACGACCTGCACGGCTCGGTGATCGCCCCCGGCGCCCATGTCCACGGAGAGCACTGCAAGCATGGCTGATTTTCTTCTCTACGCCCTGCTTGCCGGCCTGTCGCTAGCGCTCGTCGCCGGCCCGCTGGGCTCCTTCGTGGTCTGGCGGCGCATGGCCTACTTCGGCGACACCCTGTCCCACGCCGCGCTGCTCGGCGTGGCGCTGGGCTTCGCCCTGGACGTCAGCCCGGCGTTGGCGGTGACCGTCGGCTGCCTGTTGCTGGCGATCCTGCTGGTGACCCTGCAACAGCGCCAGCCACTGGCCTCGGACACCCTGCTCGGGATCCTCGCGCCCAGCACCCTGTCGCTGGGCCTGGTGGTGCTGAGCTTCATGCACGATGTGCGGATCGACCTGATGGCCTACCTGTTCGGCGACCTGCTGGCAATCAGCCCCACCGACTTGGCCTGGATACTCGGCGGCAGCGCGCTGGTGCTGGTGCTGCTGGCGATGTTCTGGCGGCCGCTGCTGGCGGTCACCGTGCACGAGGAACTGGCGATGGTCGAGGGCCTGCCGGTGGCCGGCCTGCGCTTGGCGCTGATGCTGCTGATCGCCGTGGTGATCGCGGTGGCGATGAAGATCGTGGGCGTGCTGCTGATCACCTCGCTGCTGATCATCCCGGCCGCCGCGGCACAGCGTCACGCCCGCTCACCGGAACAGATGGCCGTGGGCGCCAGCCTGCTGGGGGTTACCGCGGTCTGCGGCGGCCTGGCGCTGTCCTGGTTCAAGGACACCCCGGCTGGGCCTTCGATCGTGGTCTGTGCGGCGGTGCTATTCTTGCTGAGCCTGGCGTTGCCGAAACGCTGAGATTCCAGGGCGCACGCTGACGCGTCCTGCAACCTTTTCATCGCTTGCAGGTCACACAAGACCCGTTTTCGAGCGTGCGCACCTGGGTGTAGACTTGCTCGCTTTTTGCGCAAATAGAGAGTCGCAGGAATGAAGCCGTTCGCCTCACGTTATCTGCTTGTTGCCGCGTTTTCCCTGTTCCTGACCGCCTGCTCCAGCAAGCCGGTCGAGCAGCCGGTCGCGCCTGCCCAGCCGGATGCCTGGCAGCAGCTGGAACAAAGCATTGCCAGCAACGAACTGGCCACCGCCGAAGACCAGCTGGCAGCGCTGCAGGCCCAGGCACCGGGCGATGCGCGCCTCGAGCCGCATCAGCGCCAGCTGGCCGAGGCCTACCTGCAACGCAGCCGCATCGTCCTGCAAAAAGGCGACGTGAATGCCGCCGCCACCGCGCTGGCCCGCGCCCGGGCGCTGATGCCCCAGGCACCGGCCCTGACCGGCGGCGATGCCATGGCCCAGGCGCGCAAGGCCGAGCTGGAAAAGGCCGAGGCAGCGCTGAAGGCGGCCGAGTCCAAGCCCAGGGCCCGGGTCATCGACCCGACCGCGCCCAGCACCGTGGTGGCGCTGAAGACCACCGACAGTCGGGCGATGCGCCGCCAGTTGGATGACATTGCCGCCGATGTAGTGAATTACCAGTGCGAGGTGGTGTTCCAGGTCCCGCGCACCCAGGACGCGCCGTGGCTCAAGACCCTGCTGGAGAAGCGCGTGCGCAAGCTCGACAGGGGTTTCGAGCTTGAGCAAAAGCATGAGATCCAGCGCTCATTGCCGGCGCAGGTGGTGTTGATTCCCCACCAGCAATAAACCTGACAGGGCCCCATCGCCGGCAAGCCGGCTCCCACACATGATCCCTGTGGAAGCCGGCTTGCCGGCGATGGGCTTCATAGCAGCCCCCGACTATGCCGGAACAACTTCGGCAGCCGCCTCCCGCGCCCACACCCGGTGACCCTCGACTGCCTTGAAAAACGCCTCGAGCACCTTCGGGTCATCGCCCAGCAACAGCCCCACATCTTCCTTGAGCCCCAGTTTGTTCAGCAGGAGCTTGCCCTCACTGGCTACGCCCATGGGCTTCAGATGCTTGTAGGCCTCGAGCAAAAAATGCTTGGCCACGCCACTGTTTTCCAGCGCCTCCAACGACACCTTGCCCGCCGGCACCCACACGCCGTCGAACATCACCGACGGCATGCCCTCCATCGACGCATCCACCGGCAGCTGCTTGCCATCGGCAGTCTTCACTGGTGCCGAAGTCGGCGCGAGCAGCATGGGGCGCGCACTTTGCGCCTCCAGCGCCTTGACCACCTTGTCGACACTCGCGTCATCCACGCCATCAGCCACCAGGATGGCAATCTTGCGCCCACTGATGCCGATGTCCCCGAGGTGGTTCATCTGGCTCAAGGCCTTTGAATGCGCCGGCTTGCTGCCCTTGACCTTGACCGTGCCGGCCTTCGGCGCCGGCAGCCCGAGGTTGGCCGCCACCGCTGCCGCCAACTTGAGATCGATGTTGGCCAGAATCTCGTTCACCTCCCGCGCCCGGATCGCCTCGCGCTCGACCTTGCCCAGCTCGAAGCTGTAGGCCTTGATGATGTGCTGCTGCTCGGTGGGGCTCATGCTCTGGAAGAACAGCCGCGCCTGGGAGAAATGGTCGCCGAACGACTCGCTGCGCTGGCGGATCTTGTTCGCATCGATACGTTCCTGGTAACTCTCGAAACCGCCATCCTGCGCGGCAGCCGGCGTTTCCTTCGGCCAACCGCCATCGATCGAGTTAGGCTCGTAGGAGGCCCGCCCCTTGTCGATGGTCATGCGGTGCATGGCATCGCGCTGGCTGCTGTGATTGGGCGCGACAGGGCGGTTGATCGGGATCTCGTGGAAGTTCGGTCCGCCCAGGCGGCTTATCTGGGTGTCGGTGTACGAGAACAACCGGCCCTGCAGCAAGGGATCATTGCTGAAATCGATGCCCGGCACGATATGCCCTGGGCAGAAGGCAATCTGCTCCACTTCGGCGAAGAAGTTGTCCGGGTTGCGGTCGAGCACCATCTTGCCCAGCGGCGTCACCGGCACCAGCTCCTCGGGGATGAGCTTGGTCGGGTCGAGCAGGTCGAAGTCGAACTTGTGCTCGTCGGCCTCCGGCACGATCTGCACGCCCAGTTCCCATTCCGGGTAATGACCGGTCTCGATCGCTTCCCACAGGTCGCGGCGGTGGTAGTCGGTGTCCTTGCCTGCAAGCTTCTGGGCTTCGTCCCACAGCACCGAGTGCACGCCCTGGCGCGGCTTCCAGTGGAACTTGACGAAGCTGGCCACGCCTTGGGCATTGATCAACCGGAAGGTATGCACGCCAAAGCCTTCCATCATCCGCAGGCTGCGCGGGATGGCGCGGTCGGACATGGCCCACATGACCATGTGCGCGGATTCCGGCACCAGCGATACGAAGTCCCAGAAGGTATCGTGGGCAGAGCCACCGGTGGGTATCTCGTTGTGCGGTTCGGGTTTGACCGCGTGGACGAAGTCGGGAAACTTGATCGCGTCCTGGATGAAGAACACCGGCATGTTGTTGCCGACCAGATCGAAATTGCCCTCATCGGTGTAGAACTTCACCGCAAAGCCGCGCACGTCTCGCACCGTGTCACCCGAGCCACGTGGGCCCTGCACGGTGGAAAAGCGTACAAACACCGGGGTTATTTTCTCGGGATCTTGCAGGAAACCGGCCTTGGTCAGTTCGGCATGGCAGCCGTAGCTTTGGAAGTATCCATGGGCGCCGGTCCCGCGGGCATGGACGATACGCTCGGGTATGCGCTCATGATCGAAGTGGGTGATCTTCTCGCGCATGATGAAGTCTTCGAGCAGCGAAGGCCCGCGGACACCGGCCTTGAGACTGTTCTGGTTGTCGGCGACCTTCACCCCCTGGTTGGTGCGCAGCGCCTGGCCGCTGGCGTCGCTGCGAAAAGCCTCCAGGCTCTGCAGCTTGGCGTTGGTGTTGGCCTTGTCCGGGGTGTCGGTGCCGGCGACAGGGCTGGGCTGTGGCGCCTGGGGCGTCTTGCTGGGCATCTTCGGCTCTCCTCATCAGTCATCAGGCTGCCCATTCGGGCTTGTTCAATTAGTGACTGGGCCGCCGTCGGATGCGTTCAATCGGATTGCCGACCGTCGCGATATGCCGATTGGATTGGAGCATTGCGAAATTAATGCTAAGAACAGGCAGGGGAAAAGGCTAAAATGCGCGACCCCGGCTAACCGCTGACCCAAATTCCATGCGCCCCACAAGGTTCGCTCAGTGATCGAGTTTCAAAATGTCCACAAGACCTACCGCGTCGCCGGTAGGGATATCCCGGCCCTGAACCCGACCAGCCTGACCATCGAAGATGGCCAGGTGTTCGGCCTGATCGGCCACTCCGGTGCCGGCAAGAGCACCATGCTGCGTCTGATCAACCGCCTCGAGGAGCCGTCCGGCGGCAAGATCGTGGTCGACGGCGAAGACGTCACCGCCTTCGACGCCAACCAGCTGCGCCGCTTCCGCCAGCAGGTCGGTATGATCTTCCAGCACTTCAACCTGCTGGCGTCCAAGACCGTCGCCGACAACGTCGCCCTGCCGCTGGTGCTGGCCGGCGAGCTGTCGCGTGGCGAGATCGACAAGCGCGTCACCGAGCTGCTGGCCCGTGTCGGCCTGTCCGAGCATGCGAAGAAGTACCCGGCGCAGCTGTCGGGCGGGCAGAAACAACGCGTCGGCATCGCCCGCGCCCTGTCCACCAACCCGAAGATCCTGCTGTGCGACGAGGCCACCAGCGCCCTCGACCCGCAGACCACCGCCTCGGTGCTGCAACTGCTGGCCGAGATCAACCGCGAGCTGAAACTGACCATCGTACTGATCACCCACGAGATGGACGTGATCCGCCGGGTCTGCGACCGCGTGGCGGTGATGGACGCCGGGCAGATCGTCGAGCAAGGCCCGGTGGCTGAAGTGTTCCTGCACCCGCAGCACGCCACCACCCGGCGCTTCGTCCAGGAGGACGAGCAGATCGACGAGAACGAGCAACGCGACGACTTCGCCCATGTGCCGGGCCGTATCGTGCGCCTGACATTCCAGGGTTGCGCCACCTACGCGCCTCTGCTGGGCACCGTGGCCCGCGAAACCGGTGTCGACTACAGCATCCTGGCCGGACGCATCGACCGCATCAAGGACATTCCCTATGGCCAGCTGACCCTCGCCTTGATCGGCGGAGACATGGACGCGGCATTCGCCCGCTTCACTGCAGCTGATGTACATATGGAGGTACTGCGCTGATGGACATCCTCAGCTATTTCGCCAACGTCGACTGGGTCGAGATCTGGCAAGCGACCAACGACACCATGGTCATGCTGTTCATCTCACTGGCCTTCATCATCCTGCTCGGCCTGCCGCTGGGCGTCGTGCTGTTCCTGTTCAGCCCTCGGCAGATGTTCGAGCACAAGAAGATCTACGCAGTGCTGGCGACCATCGTCAACATCGTGCGCTCGGTGCCATTCATCATCCTGCTGATCGTGATGATCCCGATCACGGTACTGATCACCGGTACCTCGCTGGGTGTCGCGGGCGCGATTCCGCCGCTGGTGGTCGGCACGACGCCGTTCTTCGCACGCCTGGTCGAGACGGCCCTGCGTGAAGTGGATCGCGGCATCATCGAGGCCACCCAGTCGATGGGCGCCACCACCCGCCAGATCATCTTCAAGGCAGTGCTCCCTGAAGCCATGCCGGGCATCATCGCCGCTATCACCGTAACGGCCATCACCCTGGTGTCCTACACCGCCATGGCCGGCGTGGTCGGTGCCGGTGGCCTGGGCGACCTGTCGATCCGCTTCGGCTACCAGCGCTTCCAGACCGACGTGATGATCGTCACCGTGGTACTGCTGGTGATCCTGGTCCAGGTGCTACAGATGATCGGCGACAAGCTGGTCGTGCATTTTTCCCGTAAGTAACCCCAATGGGGTCGGCCCGGCCGACCCGTTCGGGGGCCGTCGCGGCCCTCACAAGGAGTGATCAATGAAGAAGCTGCTTGCTGTTGTCGCCGCCGTCGCGGCCTTCTCGGCCCACGCCGAGACCCTGACCGTCGCCGCCACCCCGGTGCCGCACGCCGAGATCCTCAACTTCGTCAAGCCGCAGCTGGCGAAGGAGGGCGTGGAGCTGAAGGTCAAGGAGTTCACCGACTACATCCAGCCGAACGTGCAGGTCGCGGAAAAGCGCCTGGACGCCAACTTCTTCCAGCACCAGCCTTACCTGGATGAGTTCAACAAGGCCAAGGGCACCCAGCTGGTCAGCGTTGCCGGCGTGCACCTGGAGCCGCTGGGCGCCTACTCGAGCAAGTACAAGAAGCTCGACGAACTGCCATCCGGCGCCACCGTGGTCATCCCCAACGACGCCACCAACGGCGGCCGTGCCCTGCTGCTGCTGGACAAGGCTGGCGTGATCAAGCTCAAGGACAGCAAGAACATCCTGTCGACCGTGAAGGACATCACCGGCAACGACAAGAAGCTGAAATTCCGCGAGCTGGAAGCGGCCACCATCCCGCGCGTGCTGACCCAGGTCGACCTGGCGCTGATCAACACCAACTATGCGCTGGAAGCCAAGCTGAATCCGGAGAAGGACGCCCTGGTGATCGAAGGCAGCGATTCGCCTTACGTGAATATCCTGGTGGCGCGTCCGGACAACAAGGACGCCGATGCCATGAAGAAGCTGGCTGCGGCCCTGCATTCGCCTGAGGTGAAGCAGTTCATCACCGAGAAGTACAAGGGCGCGGTGATTCCGGCGTTCTAAGCTGACATCCCCGGGGCCGCTTTGCGGCCCATCGCGGCAGGCCCGAGGAACGAACACCAATCGCGGGGCCAGCCCGCTCCCACGCCAGATTGCGTTCTGGTGTGGGAGCGGGCTGGCCCCGCGATTCATTTCTACGGTCAGTCGCGCTTGACCAGCCCCGGCAACTGCGCCACCAGCTTCTGGTTGTTGAACGGCGCACGGATGAACCCGCGCTGGCGCCCGTCCGGCCCGACCACCGCCAGGTTGCCGCTGTGATCAACGGTGTAGCCCGGCTTGCTGGTATCGGCCGGGATGAACGGAATGCTCAAGGCATTGGCCAGCTTCTGGGTGTCCTCGATCGACCCCGCCACCCCGACGAAATCCTTGTCGAAGTAGCCCAGGTACTGTTTGAGCTGGTTCGGCGTGTCGCGGTTCGGGTCGACGCTCACCAGCACCACCTGCAGACGCTCCAGCGCCTCCTTGGGCAGCTCGCTCTTCACCTGGCGCAGCTGGGCCAGGGTGGTCGGACAGATGTCCGGGCAGTAGGTATAGCCGAAGAACAGCAACGACCACTTGCCCTTGAGCTGGTCCAACACCAGCGGCTGGCCGTTCTGGTCGGTCATGGTCACGTCCGGCACGGTGCGGCTCTGCGGCAGCAGGATGATGCCGGCGTCGATCAGCTCGGTGGGATTCAACTGACCACGGTCGTTGAGCACCTTGTTGACGGTCAGGCCCATGATCAGCGCGACCAGGGCAACGAGGATGAAGACGGTTTTCTGGGTTCGGGTCATAGGTTCAGCAACAGGTAGTGGTCTACGAGCAACGCGATGAACAAGGCGAATAGGTAGCCGATAGAGTACTTGAACGTCTTGATCGCCGCGTGCGGCCGGGTGCCACGGTACAACACCCAGGCCCAGTGCAGGAAGCGCAAGCCCAGGACCATGGCACAGGCCAGGTACAACGGTCCGCTCATGTGGATGGCATAGGGCAACAGGCTCACCGCCAGCAATATCAAGGTGTAGAGCAGGATGTGCAGGGCCGTGTAGCGCTCGCCGTGGGTAACGGGGAGCATGGGAATATCAGCTTTTGCGTACTCCTCCTTGCGATGAATCGCCAGGGCCCAGAAGTGCGGTGGCGTCCAGGCGAAGATGATCAGCACCAGCAGCAGTGGTTCGGCGCCCAGGTGCCCGCTGACCGCCACCCAGCCCAGCAACGGCGGAGCCGCTCCGGCCAGGCCACCGATCACGATGTTCTGCGGCGTGGCACGCTTGAGAAAGCCGGTATAGAGCACCGCGTAACCGAGCAGCGAAGCCAGGGTGAGCCAGGCGGTGAGGGGGTTGGTGAAGGCCAGCAGCAGGGCCATCCCCGCCACGGCCAACAGCAAGGCGAACAGCAAGGCCGGCAAGGGCGCGACCCGGCCCTGGGCCAGCGGGCGCTTGTGGGTGCGGGCCATCAGTGCATCGACGCGGCGGTCGACCACGTGGTTGACCGCCGCCGCGGCCCCCGCGCACAAGCCAATCCCCAGGTTGCCGAACAGCAGGACGCTCCAGGCCACCCCCGCGCGGGTGGCAAGAAACATCCCCACCAGCGAGGTGATCAGCATCAGCACCACCACCTTCGGCTTGGTCAGCTCCATGTAGTCGCGCCATCCGGCGCGCTGGCGTTCCGTGCTCAGAAGCGTCGCCACGAATCGTTCCTCATTTGATGGGAAAGGTGCACGCCGGTCACCGGCGTCAGGCGCCAGCCGTGGCCCACACGGACCTTGTCGACCACGCGGATGCGGTAGTTGACCAGTACCATGCACATCAGCAGCAAGGCGCCACCAGCGTTGTGCGCGACAGCCACGCCCAGGGGCAGGTGGAACAGCACGTTGCTGATGCCCAGGCCCAGTTGCAGCGCCAGCGCCAGCAACACCAGGCGAGCCAGGCCACCCAGGCCGTGGCGGTGCAGCTTCCAGCTCAGGGTCAGCAACACCAGCATGACCAGCAGCGCGCCCAGGCGATGGCTGATATGAATCGCGGTGCGCGCGTCACTGTCCAGTTGCCCACCGAGGTAATTGGGCCCGACGTGCTGGGTCAGGTGGAAGCCGTTGCTGAAGTCGGCCGCAGGCCACCACTGGCCATGGCAGGTGGGCAGGTCGATGCAGGCAACGGCGGCGTAGTTGGCGCTGACCCAGCCCCCCAGGGCGATCTGGCCGATGACCACCAGCAGCGCCAGCGCGGCGATGCGGCGCAGGCTCAGCGGCAGTTTCGGCAATGGCGCAAAGGCCCGGGATAGACGCAGGGAAAGCAGGAAAAGCAGGCTCACCGTGGTGAATCCGCCGAGCAGGTGCGCGGTGACTACCTGGGGCCAAAGCTTCAAGGTAACCGTCCACATGCCGAACGCCGCCTGGGCCAGCACCACGCCCAGCAGCAACACCGGCAGGCGGTAGGGCTGGCCGTCGCGGGCATGCCGGCGCACGGCCTGGAAGGCGAGCAGGGCGATCACCAGCGCCAGGGTGCCGGCGAAATAGCGATGGACCATCTCGGCCCAGCCCTTGGCTTCTTCCACCGGGTGCTCGGGGAAGTGCAGCTCGGCATGGGCCAGCTGGGCATCGGTCTTGGGCACGCTGATGAAGCCATAGCACCCCGGCCAGTCGGGGCAGCCCAGGCCGGCATGGGTCAGCCGGGTATAGGCGCCGAGCAGCACCACCAGCAGCGACAGCAGGGTGGCGAACACAGCGAGACGGAATCCGGGTCTGGCCATGGCGGCCTCCTAGCCGATGTTGGACAGCTTGAGCAGGTGACGCAGGTCGTCCAGCACATGCTTGCCGTTGACCTTGGCGTCGTAGCGCAGCACCAGGTTGCCGTGGGGGTCGACGATCCACAGCTGCGGGCCCACTTCGCCGACCTTCTGGACATAACGCTGAACATCCAGCGGGTAGCGCCGCAACTGTGGGTATTCGCGGCCCAGCAGGGCCTGGTAGTCGGCGGCCAGCGGTTGGGCCGCCGCCAGGGCATGGCTGGCGCGGCTGGCGTCACGGCCCAGGCCGACCTGGATCTGCCGGGCTAGGTACACCAGTTGCCGGCACTCCTCGGCGCAGGCCTCGGGGGCGCTGACCAGCAGCTGCCAGCGCTCGTCCTGGGCATCGATGCCGATGTCCGCGCGACCCTCGCCATTGCCGATCATCACGCCGTGATAGCTGCGCCCCTCCGGCACCCAGAACTTGAGCTTGTACATGAAGGTGGCAAGGATCATCGGCCCGAGCACGACGAACAGGATCAGCAACAGTTGCAGACGCCCCCGGGGCTTGCGGTGGTCAGGCGCGTCCAGTGGACTCGTGGCGGCGGCCATGGCGGTTCTCCTTGTCGTTGTGATGCCAGCCGAAGTACAGGTAGAGCAGCACCAGCGTGGTGGCCAGGGCGAACCACTGCACGGCATAGCCCTGGTGCTTTTCCGGCCCCATGGCGACCACCGGCCAGTCCAGGCGGTAGGCGGCCGGACCGGGCTGCAGGCGCAGTTCCTGGGCGAAGCCTTCGCGGCCCAGCTGCTGCCAGAGCCCGGCCGGGTCGATGGCCGTTAGCAGTTGCGGCCAGCGGCCATCCGGATTGTCCGGGTGCAGTTGGAAGGTCTTGCCCGGCGCCACGTATACCGTGGTGTCCAGCGCCAGGGCCTGGTCCGGGGTGTCGAAACGCACCGGCACCCGACGGTCGGGCCAGGGCAGCCAGCCGCGATTGACCAGCAGCCACAGCCCGCTGGCCTGGTCGTGGAAAGGTTGCAGCAGCTCGACGCCGGCCTTGCCGTCGCGCATCTGGTTGTCCAGCAGCAGGCTGTGGGTGGCATCGAAGCGGCCATACAAATGCACGGGATAGAACGCCGGATCCGGCAGCTGGCGCAGTTGATCGACAGCGACCGGCGCCTTGATCTGGCGCTCGGTGTACGCGGCGAGCAGGTCGCGCTTCTCATCGGCGCGGCGCAGTTGCCAGCAGCCGAGCGCGATCAGGCCCGGCAGCAGCGCGAGCACCACCAGGGTCGGCAACAGGCCGGGGCGAAACGGCCTCACCAGGGCCTCGTCAGGTCGAGCGCTATACTTGTACTCATCACCGCATCCCCCTGGAGTTACGCCATGCTCAAGGCCGCGATTGTCCTGATGCTGCTGGCCACCATCGCCAGCCTGTTCAGTGGCCTGGTGTTCCTGGTCAAGGACGACGACCAGTCGACCCGCCTGCTCAAGGCCCTTACCGTACGTGTCGCCCTCGCCACCCTGACCATCGCGCTGGTGGCCTGGGGCTTTATCAGCGGGCAGTTGGTCTCCCACGCGCCGTTCTGAATTACCTCGATCCCTGTACGAGCGCGCCGCCCTTCAAAGCACATACACGAATATGAACAACCCCACCCACACCACATCCACGAAGTGCCAGTACCAGCTCGCCGCCTCGAAACCGAAGTGCTTGTCCGGCTCGAAGTGCCCGCGCATCACCCGGCAGAACATCACGAACAGGATCAATGTCCCCAGCGTCACGTGCGCGCCGTGAAAGCCGGTGAGCATGAAGAACGTCGCGCCATAGATCCCCGACCCCAGGGTCAGCCCCAGCTTGTTATAGGCCTCGTGGTACTCGTAGGCCTGCAGCGCAAGGAACCCCAGCCCCAGCAGGATGGTCAGCCCCAACCACAGTTTCAGCGGGCCACGATGGCCCTTGCGCAGAGCATGGTGGGCGATGGTCACGGTCACGCTGGAGCTAACCAGCAGAATGGTGTTGATCAGTGGCAGGTGCCACGGGTCGATGACTTCCTTCGGTGGCGGGAACAGTTTCGGGTCCGGTGTGTGCAGCAGCGGCCAGACGAACTCGAAGTTGGGCCAGAGCATGTGCGCCACGCCCTTGGCTCCATCGCCCCCCAGCCACGGCCCGGCCAGCACCCGTACGTAGAACAGCGCGCCGAAGAAGGCCAGGAAGAACATCACCTCGGAGAAAATGAACCAGCTCATGCCCCAGCGGAAGGAACGGTCCATCTGCGCGCTGTATAGGCCGGCATGGCTCTCCTTGACCACCGCGCCGAACCAGCCGAACAGCATGTACGCCAGGAACAGCCCCCCGATGAAGAAGATCAGCGGCCCGTGGGACTCCGGGTGGCCGGCCTTGAGATCGTTGAACCAGGTGCCCAGGCCGAACACGGTGATGAACATGCCGATCGTGGCGATGATCGGCCACTTGCTCTGCGCCGGGACGTAGTAGTGCTCGTGGCTTGCCATGCTTGATCTCCTTCCCTCAACGGGCGGCCTCGGTCGCGACATGGGCGACTGGCGGGTGGCGAGCGGTGATGTCGAACAGGGTGTAGGCCAGGGTCAGGTGCTTCACCGACTCCGGCAGGTCGCGGTCGACGATGAAGCGCACCGGCATTTCGATGCGCTCGCCCGGCTGCAGCACCTGCTGGGTGAAGCAGAAGCACTCGGTCTTGTGGAAGTACGCCGCAGCCTCGGCCGGGGTGATGCTGGGGATGGCCTGGGCGCTCATCGGCTGGTTGGTCGGATTGCGGGCGATGAAGATCATCTGGTTCACCGCCCCCGGGTTGACCTCGATCTGGTCGGCGGTGGAATGAAATTCCCAGCTCATGTCGCCTGCGTTGGTGGACATGAACTGCACCCGCACCGAACGCGACGGGTCGCTCACCTGGGTGCCCGCGTACTGCCCGCCGGTCTTGCCATTGATGCCGAAAGCCTTGCACATCACATCGTAGATCGGCACCAGGGCGAAGCCGAAGGCGAACATCACCACGGTCAGCATCAGCAAGCGGCTGACCAGGCGTTTGAGCGACAGGCCGTCCATGGGCAGGCTCCTACTTCACTTCCGGCGGGGTCTGGAAGGTGTGGTAGGGCGCCGGCGAAGGAATCGACCACTCCAGGCCCTCGGCGCCGTCCCAAGGCTTGGCCGGTGCCGGCGCGCCACCGCGGATGCACTTGAT
The DNA here is from genome assembly GCF_057480795.1 of Pseudomonas sp. P110(2024). Taxonomy (NCBI): domain Bacteria; kingdom Pseudomonadati; phylum Pseudomonadota; class Gammaproteobacteria; order Pseudomonadales; family Pseudomonadaceae; genus Pseudomonas; species Pseudomonas sp. P110(2024). Next base: position 224,795 of record NZ_JBLIYT010000003.1, on the reverse strand, counting down.
GACGATGAACAGGAAGAAGATCTGCGTGGCGCCGAACATGAACGCGCCGATCGACGAGACCATGTTGAAGTCGGCGAACTGCAGGTTGTAGTCCGGGATCCGGCGTGGCATGCCAGCCAGGCCGACGAAGTGCATGGGGAAGAAGGCCAGGTTCATGCCAACGAACGACAGCCAGAAGTGCAATTTGCCGAGGGTTTCGTCATACATGTGGCCGGTCCACTTTGGCAGCCAGTAGTAGGCCGAGGCAAAGATGCCGAAGATCGCCCCGGGCACCAGTACGTAGTGGAAGTGGGCGACCACGAAGTAGGTGTCGTGGTACTGGAAGTCCGCAGGCGCAATGGCCAGCATCAGGCCGGAGAAGCCACCGATGGTGAACAGGATGACGAAGGCGATGGCGAACAGCATCGGTGTCTCGAAGGTCAGCGAGCCTTCCCACATGGTGCTGACCCAGTTGAACACCTTCACCCCGGTGGGCACGGCGATCAGCATGGTCGCGTACATGAAGAACAGCTCGCCTACCACCGGGATGCCGACCACGAACATGTGGTGGGCCCAGACGATGAACGACAAGAAGGCGATGGCCCCGGTGGCGTAGACCATCGAGGTGTAGCCGAACAGCGGCTTGCGCGAGAACGCCGGGATGATCGAGCTGACCGCGCCGAAGGCCGGCAGGATCATGATGTACACCTCGGGGTGGCCGAAGAACCAGAACACGTGCTGGAACAAGACCGGGTCGCCACCGCCGGCGGCGCTGAAGAAGCTGGTGCCGAAGTGAATGTCCATCAGCATCATGGTCACCACGCCGGCCAGCACCGGCATCACCGCGATCAGCAGGAACGCGGTGATCAGCCAGGTCCAGACGAACAGCGGCATCTTCATCAGGGTCATGCCCGGGGCGCGCAGGTTGAGGATGGTGGCGATCACGTTGATCGCGCCCATGATCGAGCTGATGCCCATCAGGTGGATGGCGAAGATGAAGAAGGTCACGCTCGCCGGGGCGTAGGTGGTCGACAGCGGGGCGTAGAAGGTCCAGCCGAAGTTCGGACCGCCACCGGGGCTGAACAGGGTCGAGACCAGCAGCAGGAACGCCGCCGGCAGCAGCCAGAAGCTGAAGTTGTTCATCCGCGGCAGGGCCATGTCCGGGGCACCGATCATCAGCGGGATCATCCAGTTGGCCAGGCCGACGAACGCCGGCATCACCGCGCCGAACACCATGATCAGCCCGTGCATGGTGGTCATCTGGTTGAAGAACGCCGGCTCCACGATCTGCAGGCCGGGCTGGAACAGCTCGGCGCGGATCACCATGGCGAACGAGCCGCCGAGCAGGAACATGGTGAAGGCGAACCACAGGTACATCGTGCCGATGTCCTTGTGGTTGGTGGTCAGCACCCAGCGCATCAGGCCTTTGGCCGGGCCGTGGGCGTGTTCATGACCGTGGGCGTGGTCGTCGATCACTGCACTCATGTCCTGTCTCCTGCAACCCTAAGGCACCGGTTCATTTGCTTTCCGCCTGCTTGAGCGCCAGCACGTCCTTCGGCGTGACCATGTCGCCCTTGTTGTTGCCCCAGGCGTTGCGTTCGTAGGTGACCACGGCGGCGATATCGACTTCCGAGAGTTGCTTGCCGAACGCCGCCATGGCGGTGCCGGGCTTGCCGTGGAAGACGATGCCCAGGTGGGCTTCCTTGGGCCCGGTGGCGATCTTCGAGCCCTTGAGCGCCGGGAACATCGGCGGCAGGCCCTGGCCTTCGGCCTGGTGACAGGCCACGCAGGTGGTGTGGTAGACCTTGTCGCCGCGTGCCACCAGCTCTTCGAGGGTCCAGTCCTTGCTGGTCAGCTCCTTGAGCTTGGCCGCCTCGGCCTTGCGCTCGCCAAGCCAGGTGTCGTAGTCGGCCTTGGACTTCACCTCGACCACCACCGGCATGAAGCCGTGGTCCTTGCCGCACAGCTCGGTGCACTGGCCACGGTAGATGCCCGGCTTCTCGACCCGGGTCCAGGCCTCGTTGACGAAACCGGGGATGGCGTCGCGCTTGACCGCGAAGGCCGGCACCCACCAGGAGTGAATGACGTCGGCGGCGGTCACCAAAAAGCGCACCTTGGCGCCCACCGGCAGCACCAGCGGCTGGTCGACCTCGAGCAGGTAGTGCTCATCCTTCGGCGATTTGTTGTGGATCTGCTCGGCGGGGGTGGCCAGGTTGCTGAAGAACTCGACGTCCTGGCCCAGGTACTTGTAGTGCCACTTCCACTGGTAGCCGGTGACCTGGATGTCGATGTCCGAGTCGCTGGCGTCGTAGATGTCGATCAGGGTCTTGGTGGCCGGAATGGCCATGGCCACCAGGATCAGGAAGGGAACCACTGTCCAGAGGATCTCGACCCAGGTGTGCTCGTGGAAGTGCGCGGCCTGCTGCCCGGTCGAGCGGCGGTGGATGACCATCGACCAGAACATCGCGCCGAACACCACGATGCCGATGATCACGCAGATCCAGAAGATGGTCATGTGCAGGTCGAACACTGCGTGGGAGACTTCCGTCGCCCCGGGCGCCATGTTCACCGTCCATGCTGCCTGTGCCTGACCGAACAACGACCACAGCAACAGGCCCATCCAGAAATGTGGATGTCGCATCATTGCGGGTTCCCCTTATCGTTCTTGTAGTCCCGGAGGCGTGGACGACCTGCTACGACAAAGGGGGGAACGGTGGCCAAGACTGCCTGGCTTCGACGACCGAGCCCCCTGCTTAAAGGCAGTCGGGCCTCATCAACGAATCACGTTTCACCCGGAGTATAGACACCGACCAATGGTGCGCAACGCAGCACTTGAAATGATCTTGGCTCAACCAAACGTTTGCTCTGAAAGCCTCATGAATACTGGGCCGGGACACAATAATGGCACTTTGATATAGCCAATTTCCTACACGCACGTGAGAGATATAACAAATGCGTCTTAGCCATTCTCGTAAGCAAGCTAACTTAGTGTCTTCCGTTTGTAACGCCATGTCCCTGGAGTTGTCATGAACATCGCTGCTGTACGCGAGCAGATCGAAAATGCCCATCAACATGAGAGCCGTACAGGCCAACTGAAAGCCCGCCTCGAACTGCAACTGCCACACCTGCATCCATCGATCCAACTACCCCAGCAGGATGCCCAGGGTACCCTGGCGCGCTTTGTCGGCGCCTACATCAACGAGGTTCCGGAACTGCTCGAAGCCGCGCACAACGTGGCGCTCGAAGCCGGCATCGAGACGCAGATCAAACCAGTACTGAAAATTGCCGAGGCCTACTTCCTGCAGCCGCCGAGCGTGATGGCGGGGCAGGTCGGGCTGGACTGCCTGCTGGACGAGGCCTACCTGGCGCATCGCCTGGTCGAGGAGGTCAACGACCTGTATATCCGCCATTTCCAGCAACCGCTGATTCCGGTGGATACCACGGTCGCCAACCTGATCGCCCATCAGCTGATCGGCGAGACGTTTGCCAACCAGCTGGATGAGGTGGTGCATCATTCGGTGGATGAGATGCTTGATGACGAGAGCTTTGCCGTGGAATCGGTGGAGGTCTACCGCGACAAGCTGTCGAGCCCGGTTACCGGCGCAGCATGGAAGCGCTGGCCGTGCCTTTCGCGCCAGCTTGGTGTGGAGCTGGGGCAATCGGCCTGAGCAAACCTCAAAATTGCCGGGGCCGCTTTGCGGCCCTTTCGCGACACAAGGCCGCTCCCACAGGTTCAGTGCATGATTCAATTTCTGCGCTGTATCTGTGGGAGCGGCCTTGTGTCGCGAAAGGGCTGCGCAGCAGCCCCAGGATCCTCAGATCAGACTAGGCCCCAACCCCCGCCGTAGTCCGCAGCCGTCCCTCGACCCGCCGCTTCAGACGCCGCTGCTCCAGCACCAGCCGCGAGCCCTTGGCCGCGCCACTGCGCCCCCAGTCCTCCAGCAGTTCCAGGCAGGAATGGTCGATATAGCTCAGGTTACCCAGCGGCACATGCAACGTGCTCCCCTCTGGCACGGTATCCAGCACCTGGGTCAGCGCCGGCACCTTGAGGAAGGTCGCCGCCCCGCTCAGGCGCAGTTCCATGTGCCCCGGCGTGCCCAATGCCACCAGGTTGATCTTCAACCGCGCCGCCTTGAACGCCAGCTTCAGCAGAGTGAGGGCAAAGCCCAGCAACACGCCGGTCAACAGGTCAGTAAAGATGATTGCCAGTGCAGTCGCCGCATAGGTGAACATCGGCATCCGTCCATAGCGGCCAAGGCCACGGAACGCCCTGAAGTCCACCAGCTTGACGCCGGTATAGACCAGCACCCCAGCCAGGCTGGCCACCGGGATCTGCTGCAGCACGCTGCTCAGTGCCACCACGAAGGCCAGCAACCAGATCCCGTGGAAGATCGCCGAGGCCCGTGTCTGCGCGCCGGCCTGGACGTTGGCCGAGCTGCGCACGATCACCCCGGTCATCGGCAGCGCACCAAGCACCCCGCAGAGCATGTTGCCAACACCTTGCGCCGACAACTCACGGTCGAAGTCCGAACGCTGGCCGCTGTGCATGCGGTCGACGGCTGCGGCGGACAGCAAGGTCTCGGCACTGGCGATGAAGGCCAGGGCGAAAGCCGCCACCAGCAGGGTCGGGTCGGCCAACTTGAGCAGGTCATCCGGACGCAACCAGTCGATGGCCTCGGACAGATCGGCCGGCACCTGAACGCGGTTGACCGGCAGCGCCAGCCACAGGCTGACGGCCGTCATCGTCGCCACCCCAAGCAGGGCACCGGGGATGAAGCGCAGCCGCTGCGGGCGCAGGCGCTCCCAGCCCCACATGATGGCGATCGTGCCCAGCCCGAGCGCGCCGGCTTGCCAGCCGTTGCCCGCGCTTTCCAGCGGCAGGGCCGAAGCCAGCGTCGCCGGGAAGCCCAGCAGGTTGTCCACGCCCGAGGGTTGTGGCGCCGTGTCGAACATCACATGCACCTGGGACAGCACGATCAGCACGCCGATCCCGGCGAGCATGCCGTACACCACCGCCGGCGCCGTGACCCGGAACCAACAGCCCAGGCGTAGGCGCCCGGCCAGCAGTTGCAGCAGGCCGGCCAGCAGCAGGATCGGCCCGAGCATCGCCACGCCATGCTGGCGCACCAGTTCGAACACCAGCACTGCCAGCCCCGCCGCCGGGCCGCTGACCTGCAATGGCGAGCCGGCAAGAAAACCCACCACGATACCGCCAATGATGCCGGTGATCAGTCCTTTGGCCGGTGGCATGCCCGAGGCGATGGCAATGCCCATGCACAACGGCAGGGCGACCAGGAAAACCACCACCGAAGCCAGCAACTCGCGCGGCAGGGCCGCCTTTATCTGTGTCATGTTCACCATGTAGCTCCTTTCTAGATTCACGGCCATTCCGCTGGCCGCCAGCACGGGGAACCCTGAATGACGCGCAGGCGCGAGCCGCCAGCAGGTCTGCCGGCAAGGCATTCAGGGAGATTCAAGGCAGGCGAAGGCCGCGCCGCACCCGTTGGGTGCAGCCGGCAATCAAGGCTTGTTCAGCGTGTTCGGGTCGCTTAGTAGCGGCCTCTCGGTGTGGCAGAGGGGATCGGCTCGCCGGCGGTCAGCGGCAGGAAGCGATCGCTGGCGGCATCGTAGGCTTCGATCTGGCTGGTTTCGATGTCGTAGATCCAGCCATGGATGTGCAGCTGTCCGGCGGCCAGGCGCGAAGCGACCGACGGATGGGTACGCAGGTGGTGCAGCTGGGCGATGACGTTTTCCTTGGTCACCAACTGCATGCTTTCGTGCTCGCTGCCGCAGGAGCAGTTGTCCTCGATCACGGTCCGCGCCACTTCGGCATGGCGCAACCAGGCGGAAACGGTCGGCATCTTGCTCAGCGACTGTGGGTTGAGCACCGCGCGCATGGCGCCGCAGTCGGAATGACCGCAGACGATGATGTGGTGCACGCCCAGCGCCAGCACCGCGTATTCAATGGCGCTCGACACACCGCCGTTCATCTGGCCATACGGCGGCACGACGTTGCCGACGTTACGGGTGACGAACAGGTCGCCCGGCGAGCTCTGGGTAATCAGCTCAGGCACGATGCGCGAGTCGGCGCAGGTGATGAACATGGCGCGCGGCTTCTGCGCGGTGGCCAGTTTCTTGAACAGCTCTTGCTGCTCGGGGAAGACTTCGGTGTGGAACCGCAGGAAGCCGTCGACGATATGCTTGAGGGCGGCATCGGCGCTTTCGGCGGGTGCGGCCGGGACAACCTTGGATGGGTCCTTGACGGGCATGATTCATCCTCTTGACGGTTTGAAAGTGAATGCCATGTTACCGGGGAAAGATTGGGGTGACGCGGGGATTTAGATGACGCGCACGGGTAAATAATCACAGTCACTGCTGACTCATGACTCACGCTAGCGTAGGAAACTTAACTGAAACTTAATTGCGCAGGCTCTAGAACGGGCGTTCTAGATGAGCGAGGGGAGTGCTGGATAATAGCAAAAAAGCATCAGATGCCAAGGGTCATGAGTGAAATTACAGGGTTGTTTTAGTTGCGCTGATGCAGTGCATGCCGTGCCAGGCGCCTAGCCGCGTGGGAAATGCAGTCAAAAACCCAAGGAGACGCTCTACTGCGAGCTTTCTGACAACATTCATGTCGCTCTTCCGATTTTTTAGAGGCACTTCGCCAGTATAGGATGCGCGTCCTTCGTCACCGCCAGACACGGACCGTCATGCGCCTCCGCAATACCTTGATCCACACCACCTTCCTGGCAGGCCTGATCTTGTGCACGCCATTGCTTGCCGAGCCGCAACGCGCCGAACTGCTGCAGGTCTATCAACACGCCGTCGAACAGGATGCGCGTCTGAGCGCCGCCCGCCACGAGTTCCAGGCACTCAGCGAACGCGTGCCGCAAGCACTGGCGGGGCTGCTGCCAACCCTCAATGCCGGCGCCACCTTCGAAAGCACCCGCCTGCAGCGCGACGAGCCCGCGCTCACCCGTACCCGCAGCGGCATGGTCTACCAGGCCAACCTCAACCAACCGCTGCTGCGCCTGGATCGCTGGTACGCCCTCAAGGCCGCCGAGGCCGGTACGGCGCAAGCCGGCCTGGACCTCGCCGCAAAGGAACAGTCGCTCATCCTGCAAACCGCAGAGGCCTACTTCGATACCCTGCGCGCGCTCGATGCGCTGGCCGCGGCCAAGGCCGAAGCCAAGGCCCTCAAGCGCCAGCAGGAACAGGCCCAGGGACGTCTGGCCAACGGCGCCTCCAGCATCACCGATGTGCTCGATGCCCAGGCAGCCTACGACAACGCCAGCGCCAACCGCCAACTGGCGCAACGCAAGGTCGACGACGCCTTCGAGGCGCTGTACCGCCTGACCCGCCAGGACTATGCGCAGATCGCCGGCATCGCCCACCAGCTGCCGGTCCAGGCGCCGGTGCCCAACGATGCCAGCACCTGGGTCGAGCAGGCGGTGCAGAGCAACCTCAGCCTGCTGTCCAGCGGACACGCTGTTGATGCCGCCATGCAGGCCAATCGCCAACGCAAGGCCGGACATGCTCCCACCCTGGATGCCGTCGCGTCCTATCGCAAGGGCGACAACGACCGTTTCGGCTACAGCAACCCGACCGACTTCGGCCGCAACGGCTACCGCGACGACATTGCGCAGGGCACCTTGGGGCTGGAGCTGAACATTCCACTGTACGCAGGTGGATTGACCAGCTCGCAGGTCCGTGAGGCAGGCGAACGCCTGGCCCAGAGCGAAGACGAACATGAGGATCGCCGCCGCGAGGTGGTGCTGCAGACCCGCAACCTGCACCGCGCGGTCAACGCCGATGTGGAACAGGTCCAGGCCCGCCAGCAAAGCATCCGCTCCAGCCAGGCGTCGCTCAAGGCCAACCTGGTGGGCAGGGCACTCGGCTCACGCAACACCGCTGATGTGCTCAATGCCGAACGCCAGTTGTACCGTGCCGTGCGCGAATACAACGACGCCCGCTACGACTACATCATCGACTCGCTGAAGCTCAAGCAGGCCGCCGGCAGTCTGGCCCCCCAGGACCTGCTTGAGCTGTCCCACTACTTGAGCCGGGACTACGACCCGGATCGCGACTTCCTGCCGCCAGAGGCCAGGCGGCCTGTCGCCGGCTAAACAATCGAATGAAATAACAATCATCTGATGATGGCAAAATGATTACAAAGCTTTGCAAAACTTCGCTAACCTATTGAAATAGGTAGCTTTACCAGGCCATACCAGCCTGCATGGACGCGTTATGAGTGAACACCAAACAGGCACCCCGGACACCGGGCTGATCTGCCTGCTGATGCTGGCCCGTTTCCACAATGTGGCAGCCTCCAGCGAACAGTTGGCCCACGAATTCACCGATGGCCAGCAAGCCTTCACCACCCCGCAAATACTGCTGGCTGCGCGCAAGCTCGGGCTCAAGGCCAAACGCGTCGAGAGCCGCGCAGAGCGCCTGGCGCAGACGCCACTGCCGGCGATCGCCGCCGACCGTGAGGGCGGCTTCTTCATCATCGCCCGCATGGACCAGGGCAAGGTGCTGATCCAGGATCCGCGTGCCGAGCGACCCGAGGTCATCGACCTGGCCACCCTCGAGCAACGCTGGAGCGGCGAGTTGCTGCTGATGCGCAGCGAAGCACTGGCCCCCGGCGAATCCTCGCGCTTCGACTTCACCTGGTTCATCCCGGCCATCGTCAAGCACCGCAAGCTGCTCGGCGAAGTGACCCTGGTGTCCTTCGTGCTGCAGATCTTCGCCCTGCTCACGCCGCTGTTCTTCCAGGTGGTGATGGACAAGGTCCTGGTGCACCACGGCCTGACCACCCTGGACGTGATCGCCATCGGCCTGCTCGGCATCATGCTGTTCGAAACTGCCTTGAGCGGCCTGCGCAGCTTCGTCTTCGCCCACACCGCCAGCCGCATCGACGTCGAACTGGGCTCACGCCTGTTCCACCACCTGATCCACCTGCCGCTGGGCTACTTCCAGGCGCGCCGGGTCGGTGACTCGGTGGCGCGGGTGCGCGAGCTGGAGAACATCCGCAACTTCCTCACCGGCAACGCCATCACCCTGGTGATGGACGTGTTGTTCTCGGTGGTGTTCATCGCCGTGATGTTCTACTACAGCGGCTGGCTGACCTTGGTGGTGGTGGCTTCGCTGCCGCTCTACGCGCTGGTTTCGCTGCTGATCACACCGGTACTGCGCCAGCGCCTGCAGGACAGCTTCAACCGTGGCGCCGAGAACCAGGCGTTCCTGGTCGAGACGGTCAACGGCATCGACACCCTCAAGTCGATGGCCGTCGAGCCGCAAGTCCTGCGGCGCTGGGACAACCAGCTGGCGGCCTATGTCGCCGCGGGCTTCAAGACCCAGACCCTGTCGACCCTGGCCAACGAAAGCGTCGGCCTGATCGGCAAGCTGGTGACCGTCGCCACCCTCTGGCTCGGCGCACGCCTGGTGATCGACGGCCAGCTCACGGTCGGCGAGCTGATCGCCTTCAACATGCTGGCCGGGCGCGTGGCCCAGCCGATCATGCGCCTGGCCCAGCTGTGGACCAGCTTCCAGCAGACCGGCGTGTCGGTGCAGCGCCTGGGCGACATCCTCAATACCCGCACCGAACTGTCGTCCTCGGCCCGCAGCGCACTGCCGCCGTTGCAAGGTGGCATCGAGTTCGACCAGGTGCATTTCCGCTACCGTGCCGACGGCTCGGAGATCTTGCGCGGGGTCAGCCTGCGTATCGCGCCGGGCGAAGTGATCGGCGTGGTCGGCCGCTCCGGCTCCGGCAAGAGCACCCTGACCCGCCTGCTGCAGCGGCTGTATGTGCCCGAACGCGGCCGGGTGCTGGTCGACGGTATGGACCTGGCCCTGGCCGATGCGTCCTCGCTGCGCCGACAGATCGGCGTGGTGCAGCAGGACAACCTGCTGTTCAACCGCAGCATCCGCGAGAACATCGCCCTGGCCGACCCCGGCACCCCGCTGGAAACCGTCATGCAGGCGGCGCGCCTGGCCGGTGCCCACGACTTCATCCTCGAACTCGCCGAAGGCTACGACACGATGGTGGGCGAGCACGGCGCCTCGCTCTCGGGCGGGCAACGCCAGCGCATCGCCATTGCCCGGGCGCTGATCGGCGACCCGCGCATCCTGATCTTCGACGAAGCCACCAGCGCGCTGGACTACGAGTCCGAACGCATCATCCAGCAGAACATGCGTTCGATCTGCCAGGGGCGCACGGTGATCATCATCGCCCACCGCCTGTCCGCCGTGCGCGATGCCAACCGCATCGTCGTGGTGGACCGTGGGCAGATCGTCGAACAAGGCAGCCACGCCGAACTGCTCGCGCACCAGGCCGGGCACTACGCCAGGCTGCACCGCCTGCAACAGGGCTGATCCTCTCACCACCTCATACCAAGGAGAGGCCATGTCCGCCTATTCCAGCCTCTGGCAGCGCTACCGCGAGGCCTGGCAGCACGCCTGGCGCCAACGCAAGGCGCTCGACGCGCCCCTGCGCGCCGCCCACGAAATCGAGTTCCTGCCCGCCGCCCTGGCCCTGCAAGAGCGTCCACCGCACCCGGCGCCGCGGGTGTTCGTCTGGAGCATCATGGGCTTTGCCGCCCTGGCCCTGCTGTGGGCCTGCCTCGGTCATATCGACGTGGTCGCGGTGGCCTCGGGCAAGGTGGTGCCGAGCGGGCGCACCAAGCTGGTCCAGCCCAGCGAGACCGCGGTGGTCAAGGCCATCCACGTCAGCGATGGCCAGCGCGTGAAGGCCGGCGAGTTGCTGCTCGAACTCGACCCGACCACCGCCGACGCCGATGTGCGTCGCAGCGAAAGCGAACTGTTGGCCGCGCGCATCGACGTGGCACGCAGCAGCGCGATGCTCCAGGCCATCGCCAGCGGCCAGCCTCCGCAGGGGCTGCAAGGCGACATCGAGCATGCCGACGCGCTGCAGGTGCAGGATGCCGAACGCTGGCTGCAGGGGCAGTACCAGGAATACCGCAACAACCTCGACCAGGTCGATGCCGAGATCCAGCAGCGCGGCGCCGAGATCCAGGCCGCACAGGTGCAGGTGGCGAGCCTGCGCAAGACCCTGCCGATCGCCACGCAGCTGGCCCGGGACTACCAGAACCTGCTGGAGCAGCAGTACGTGGCCCGCCACGAATACCTCGACAAGGAACAGGCCCGCCTCGACCTGGAGCGCCAGCTGCAGGTGCAGCAAGCCAGCGTGCTGCAGTCGACCGCCGCGCAGTCCGAGGCCCGCCGCCGCCGCGAGGGCGTGGTGGCCCAGGCCCGGCGCAGCCTGCTCGACCTGCAGCAGACCGCCGGGCAGAAAGTCGCCAGCCTGCGCCAGGAACTGGCCAAGGCGCGCTACCAGGAAGCCCGCACGCAACTGCTGGCCCCGGTCGACGGCACCGTCCAGCAGCTGGCGGTGCACACCGTCGGCGGCGTGGTCACCCCGGCCCAGGCGTTGATGGTCATCGTGCCCGGTGACCAGCCGGTGGAGGTCGAGGGGCTGCTGGAGAACAAGGACGTCGGCTTCGTCCAGGTCGGGCAGGCGGTGACGGTCAAGGTCGAGACCTTCACCTACACCCGCTACGGCACGGTGCAGGGCGAAGTGCTGAGCGTGTCGCGCGACGCCATCGAGGATGAACGCCGCGGGCTGGTGTACAGCAGCCGCATCCGCCTGGCCAGTGATCACCTTCAGGTCAACGGTCAGGCCGTGGCGCTGACTCCAGGCATGGCGGTGAGTGCCGAAATCAAGACCGATCGGCGGACGGTGATCGATTATTTCATGAGTCCGTTGCAACAGCATGTGCAAGAGAGTTTGCGGGAACGGTAACTATCTGAAGACGAGCACGCGACACGAATTTAGTCAGATATGCAGCCATATGAGCGAGTTATTTTTCACAACTTCAAGCCTGATTGACTGCTGGACGAGGATCCTTCGTTTTTGCAGACTCTGCCGCACAGCAGCGCGAAGACGTGCGGCAAGCCACTCGACGAATTAGATAGAGAGCACATCAAGAAATTCCGTACAACACATGAACCTCACCCACACTTTTGAGGAGCCACCCATGAGAAAATACTTATGCAAGCAAATAAAGCCATTCCTCCTAGGACTGATGTCCTTCTTATATATTTCGCTAACCGCCTGTTCTGACCCGGTCATTATCAGGATGCCACTAGATATTTCCAGGGCAAATCAAATAGCAACTGCGAAATTCACTGTTAAACGCACCGGCACCTACAGAGTCGCGCTCTTATTCAAGAGAGAAAACAGCCTAGCAGGTATTGAAAAGCAGGAAAAAATTTGGGGAAACATTGATGATGAAGGAATAGCTACTGAAGTCAGCCTTCAAGTCCAACGAGATTCAAAGCTTATCTTTGACAGTACAATCAAGGCCGTCGGAACTGGTTGGGGTCAATCATTCGAGTATGAAGGAGAGCGGCTTAATACCGCCGTGCGTTTAATAAAGATCATTGAACTGCAACCCGGTGACTACACGATCGAAGCGCGCACCTTAAATGACATTCAAGCATTTCGAGACATATCAAGCTACATAGAATTCACCTACTACAACCCAAAGCATTGAGTCAACATTAAGTACGCAAGGACATGCGCATGGAAAGGAATTATAGCGTCACTTATAAAGTTGCGAAGATTGGTGCTCGGTACGAGTATCAGGTCGACAAAAATGACCATAAGGCAGGTGATACTCACGCGTCAACCGGCGGCCATATGTGGTATTCAATAAGCAACGGCGTAGACGCCGCTAAAAGCTATGGCTTTGAATCAAAATATGACTCAGTACATGGTGAAGGACAGGTAACACCATACGATGACCGCGGATACAAGGAAACCATCTACGAGGTCACTATCGCACTATCTAAAGATCAGTACGAAAAGCTATTGACGTTCTCGACCGACCCAAAGAGTAACGGCTTCGACGATTCTCGCTACAGGTTGTTGACCAACAGCTGCGTGGATTTCGTCTTCGCCTCATTGAAAACGATTGGTTACAACGAATATGGCATCGAAGGCTATCTGTTACCCCAGGAGAACAAGTCTTCGCTCAACATACTTCTCCATACCCAAGGCGCCCAGATCATCCGCGATAACCTGGCCCGCCACGGTGAATACTACGAGGCCAAGGACGGCCAGAAGTGCCTGTGGCTTGGCGCCGGTGACATCCGCAACGCGCCGCAGGCTTCTGGCCTGATCAACATCGACATCAATCCCTCCCCGCAACCTCAGCAGCACATCCAGGGCGAAAGCAAAGCCCAACAGGACGTCGCCAACGGCTACATCCAGAATTCGGCCACCCATGGCATCTATGCCCTCGGCGGCATCCTCAGCAAAACAGATTTCACCTCCACACAAATGGCCAGCCTCGCCTCTGGCGGTATTCGCCCAGGTGAAATGCAACTTGATCCCAACGCTCGCCCCAACACCTACCTGTCGCAGTTCTACTCGACGCCGAACGCGACCAAACCGGATTTCAGCCTGCGCAGCGCGGTGACCCTGAACGGCCTGTCGGCGATGTCGACCTTCAACACCTACGTCGACCCGCTACTGCTGGACCTGACCGGCAATGGTGTGCGCATGACCGACCTGCGCGACGGGGTGCTGTTCGACACCGACCATAGCGGCACCCTCAAGCGCAGCGGCTGGGCTGACCGCAACACCGGCATGCTGGTAATCGACGACGGCAGCGGCCAGATCAAGGACGTCAGCCAGATGTTCTCCGAATACTACGGCGGCAAAGCCGGGGTAAACGGTGCAGCGGGAGAGCGGCGTTTCAAGGACGGTTTCGCCGCGCTGGCCAGTGAAGATGGCAACGGCGATGGTGTGATCGACCAGAGCGATCCGATCTGGAGCAAGTTGCGAATCTGGGTCGATGGCAGCCACGATGCCAAGGTCGACGGTGGCGAGCTCAAGACACTCGCCGAGCTGGGCATCACCCAGATCAACGTGCGTCCAGCCTCGAGCGCCCCACAGACTCGCGACGGCAACAAGGTGCTGGCCAGCGGTTCGTTCACCCTCAACGGCAAACAGCAGGAAATGCTGGCGGTGGACTTCCTCGGCGACCCGGTCAGCAACACCGTGGCCAGCCAAGGTAGCGGTACCCGAGTGACCTCGACCACCAGCGGCAGCAACAGCCGAACCACCAGCGCCTTTGCCAGCCAGAGCAGCGTCGGGGAAACCTTGGACGCGGCAGCGCTGGGGGTGAACAACCTGTACGGCGGCAGCGGCGACGACACGCTGATCGCTGCGCCTTCCGGCAGTTGGCTGGTTGGCGGCGCAGGCAGCAACACTTACAACGGCGGTGCGGGCGACGATGTGTTCGTCGTCAGCGCATCCGACAATCCGGCCAATATCCACGGCAACGGTGGCCACGACACGGCGATAGTGGTCGGCGACAAGGGCGTGGAACTGAACATGGCCAAGGCCGGCCTGACCATTGCCCAGGGCGGCGATGGTGACGACAAGCTGGTCAGCGGTGGCCACGCCAGCGTCTTCATCAAAGGTGGCACCGGTAATTCGGTCCTGGTGGGCGGTGGCGGTAACGATGTGCTGGTTGGCGGCAGTGGTCACAACACCATCATCGGCGGCAGCGGCAAAGCGGTGATCTACGCCGGCCCACAGGGCGACACCATCTACGCCGCCGAAGGCGGCAGCATCATTCACGCCGGTGGCGGCGCCGACCGCATCTTCGGCGGCGTCGGCAACGACGTGATCGAAGTGGGCCACGGCAATGCCGTGATCGACGGCGACGGCGGGGTCAACCTGGTCACCCTGCACGGCAACCACGGCGAATACCGAATCACCCGAACCGCCAGTGGCTACGAGGTAGCCGACAAGGTCGCCGGACGCGACGGTACCGTGACCCTGAAGAACATCCAGAAGCTGAACTTCTCGGATATCTCCGCCGTCGATCTGCAAACCCCCAACGCCATGCCGGTGGCCGACGTGCTCAGCCTCGACAAGGAGGGCTGGGCCTTCGACCGCAGCCGCACCCACCTGGTCGCCGCCGCCAGCCTGCTGGCCAACGACCTGCTGCTCAATAGCCAGGGCGGCCTGCGCATCGACAACGTCGGCGATGCCACCGGCGGTTCGGTCAGCCTCACCGCCCAAGGTGATGTGCTGTTCACCCCGCTGGCCGGCTACACCGGCATGATGGGCTTCAAGTACGGCATCATCGATGCCCAGGGCAACAAGTCGGCCTCGGTGGTCGACCTGGGCAGCGGCCAGACCGCGCCGATGCGCGCCAGCGTGACCCTGCTCGACGCCGGCATGCCAAACGACCCGCTGGCCGCGCAGCAGTGGTACCTGAGCGACACCAACGTGCTGCCGGTATGGCAGGACTACACCGGCAAGGGCGTGCGCATCGCCATGTTCGAACCGGGCGGCGAGTTCGCCACGGCGCCGGAGATCTTCGACATCCAGCACCCGGACCTGGCCGCCAACGTCGACCAGGCCTGGCTCAAGACCCAGCGCGACAAGGGCGTGCTGCCGGAGCTGGCCTCCAACCACGCGACCATGGTCGCCGGGGTGATGGTGGCCGGGCGCAACGACCAGGGCGGCGTGGGCGTGGCCTATGACGCCAAGCTCAGCGGCTTCTACCTGGCCAACAAGGGCGACGATCTGACCGGCTTGGGCAACATGGTCAGCTACGATGTCGCCAACCACAGCTGGGGCTTCCAGAACGACTTCGCCATCAGCAACCTGCAGAACGGTGCCATCGACACCGCCAGCGCCCTGGCGGCCAACGCCCGCTATGCCGCGCACAACGGTCGCGGTGGCCTGGGCACGGTGATCGTCACCGCCGGCGGCAACCAGCGCGCCCACGGCGGCAGCGCCCAAGGCTCGCTGACCAACAACAACCGCTTCTCGATCGAGGTCGGGGCGATCAACGCCCAGGGCGACCTGTCGACCCTGCAGATCGGTTCGACGCCGTTCTCCAACCCCGGCGCCAGCCTGCTGGTCTCGGCCCCGGGCAGCAACGTGCTGTCCACCAGCCGCCTGGTGGAGACCGAACGCGGCTCGACCTTCGGCAACGACTACACCAGCATGCAAGGCACCAGCTTCGCCGCGCCGATCGTTTCCGGCGTGGCCGCGCTGATGCTCGAAGCCAACCCCAACCTGGGCTACCGCGACGTGCAGCAGATCCTTGCGCTGTCGGCCCGCCGGGTCAACGACAGTGCCACCCGCTGGGACGACAACGGCGCGCGCAACTGGAACGGCGGCGGCATGCACACCAGCCACGACTATGGTTTCGGCGAAGTGGACGCCCGCGCGGCCGTACGCCTGGCCGAAAGCTGGATGACCCGCAGCACCGGTGCCGACGAAAGCGTGTTCAGCGCCAGCAGCGGCGCCCTGGGCAAGACCCTGAGCGGCGGTGGCAGCCTGAGCACCTCGCTGCAGATGGACGCCGGGCTGAACGTGGAGCACGTGGAGATCGACCTGGACGCCAGCGTCGGCCGCCTCGGCGACCTGACCGTCACCCTGGTCTCGCCCGATGGCACCCGCAGCATCCTGCTCGACCGCACCGGCAAGGTGCCGCAGGGGATGGCCGGCGCCAGCGACGCCGACATGGGCAGCACGCGCTCCGGGGCCTTCAAGTACAGCTTCATGAGCACCCGTGACTGGGGCGAACGCTCGGCCGGCACCTGGACCCTCGAGGTCAAGGACGCCAGCAACGGCCAACCGGTGACCCTCAACAACTGGGCCCTGCGCCTGTATGGCAGCAAGGCCGGTGCGGACGACACCTACTTCTACACCGACGAGTACCTCAAGGCGGTGCAGGGCCAGGCCAGCCGCGGCGTGCTGGATGACGCCGGCAACGGCACCGCGGGCGGGCGCAATACGCTCAACGCAGCGGCGGTCAGCGGTGATGTCCAAGTCAACCTGGCCACCGGCGTGGCCAGCATCGGCGGCGCGGCGCTGACCTTGCGCAACCCGAACGGCGTGCACAACCTCATCAGCGGTGACGGCAACGACACCCTGGTGGCCGGCAACGCCGATGCCCTGCTCGACGGTGGCCGAGGCAACAACAGCCTGACCGGCGGCAACGGCAAGGACTTCTTCGTGGTCCATCGCCGCGAGGGCGGCCAGGACACCGTGCACCGCTTCGAAGCGGCAAAAGGGGAGGTCATCGACCTGGTCGGTTTCACTGGCAAGACCTTCGCCGACCTGACCCTGCAGCAGCAGGGCGCGGATGTCCGCGTCGACCTGGGCAACGGCCAGCACATCCTGCTGAGCGGACAGTCGCTGGGCAACATCAGCGCGGCGAACTTCCAGTTCCAGGACCGCTTCGTCGCCCCGGCCAACTATGTCGACAGTAGCCGACCAAACGTGGACACCGGCACCGTCGCCGGCACCGTGGTGCTCAGCGGCGGTGGCGAGGGCGTAAGCTTCAGCAGCGGCGCCGACGGCCAACTGATCGCCGCGCTGGCGGGCAAGGTGTACAGCCACGACAGCGCCACCTCGGACCGCTTCATCATCAGTCACCAGCTCAATGCCAGTGACTACCACAATGCCTTGCGCGGCTTCCGTCATGGCATCGACAAGATCGACCTGAGCCAGGTCGGTGTCACCCGTTTCGAAGAGCTGAGCATCGTCCAGAAGAACCGCGGCACCATCAATGGCCTGTCGCAGATCCATGGCGTTGAACTGAGCACCAACGTGCTGCGCGGCGCGAATCAGCCGGTCAACCTGGCTTACCTCGACGCCATCGAAGTGGCCCAGCTCGATGCCGGCGACTTCATCTTCGCCAGCGCCCATCTGCCGGTGGAAACCGGCCAGCCCCCGCTGCCGCCGACCCGCCTGCCGGGGATCGACCTGTCGCTGCCGGACCGGGTCAAGCCCATCGAGATCCCCGACCGGCTCACGCCGATCGTCGAGCGTCCCGACATCAAGATTCCCGATGTCCGGGTTCCGGACTTCAGCATTCCGGATCACCGGATCCCGGATCTGAACGACCTGCTCAATCGCGGCACGGACGACTGGCGCAAGCGCTTCGATGACCATCCGGGCGTACCGACGCGGCCTGTCGAGATTCCTGACATCCGGCCATCGGCCATCGAGATCCCGGAAATCAGAATCCCTGACCGATCTACGGTCGACCTGCGTCCAAGTACCGATATCAACTCGATCCTCGAAGAAGCGAGGCGTCGACACGAGCAGATCATGGAGGAAAGCAACCGCCGCACGGACGAATTGCTCAAGCCGACCCGACCTGTCGAAATCCCCGACTTTCGGCCAACGCTCATCGAAATCGCTGATCGACCTGCGGTCGACCTGCACACAAGCACTGATGTCGACTCGATCGTCGAAGAAGCAAGGCGCCGGCACAAGCAGATCATGGAGGAGGTCCACAACGACCGGTTCGAGCACAAGCCGGTGACACTGCCGGACATCAATGCCAGCGACTACCTCAAACACCCCACGTCCTCCGACGCCACCCCGGCATCGAAGCCACAGGCCAGCACCTCACCAGCGCAGGCCTATCAGTTGATCGTCGCCGGTCAGGCCTGGAGCGCTGGCTCCTTGAGCGGGCTATTCGGCATGGCGCTCAAGGACCAGGCACCGGTTTACCAGGTCAGCCTTGCCGACGGCTCGCCGCTGCCAGCCTGGATGAGCTTCGACTCGGCTCAGGCGTCGCTGGCAGGGATACCTGAGGCCGGTCTCGGCGGCACCTTCGATATCAAGGTGAATGCCGGCAGCCAAACTAGTGCCGTGCTGCACCTGATGGTCCAACCGACGGTGATGACCGTGCCGATGTTCAGCAGCGTCACCCTGGCAGACGACCAGTACGCGGTGAACCTAAGCAATTCGTTCACCAAGGTCACCGCCAGCGGCGGCCGTCATCTGGCACTGCTCGGCAGCGGGGCCAAAGCCACCCTGCTGGGCAGGGACGACCAGCAGGTCTTTGCCACTGGCTCGCGGGCAGAGGTAACCCTGGGTGATGGTAACAACACGGTCAAGGGAGGGGTCGGCACGCTGGTAGCCGGTCATGGTGACAACCTCATCGAAACGACCGGATCGTCTACCAACCTCACGCTGGGCAACGGCCACAACACCATCAAGGGTAGTCTCGACAAGCTGGTGGCCGGCAATGGCGACAACTTCATCGAAACCACCGGCTCATCCGCCGACGTCACGCTGGGCGATGGCCGCAATACCATCAACGGCAGGCTCGACAAACTGGTTGCCGGTAATGGCGACAACCATGTCGAAAGCTCGGGCTCGTTCGCCGAGATCACCCTGGGCAATGGCGGCAACTCGATCAAAGGCGAATTCCGCAAGCTGGTGGTCGGCGATGGCGACAACCGCATCGAGACGTCATCGTCGTTCACCAAGATCAAGCTGGGCAAAGGCCACAACAACGTCGTGGTCGAAGGCAGCATGGCCGATGTGGAAGTCGGTGAAGGTCATACCGAGGTTGCATTCCGGGGCTCCATGAGCACCTTGAACTTCGGCAAGCCCGTACTGCCCGAACAGCTGTGGTTCCAGCACCAGGGCGATGACCTGCTGATCAGCCGTATCGGCAGTGCGCAGCAGGTCACCCTGCATGACTGGTATGCCAGCTCACCAGCCCGGGTCCGCGACATCGTTGCCGGTAACGGTCAGCACTTGTCGGACCGCAATGTCGAGCAACTGGTCCAGGCCATGGCGGCGTTCGCGCCGCCCGGCGCGGCTGCTACCAGCTTCGACGCGGCGCAGGCGCAAGCCTTGCAGCCGGTCCTCGCCGCCAACTGGCGCTAACGCCTGGCACCTGGAGGCTTGCGAGCCTCCAGGTGACGGCATCCTGATCAAAACAACGCCATCTGCCCGCCCGGCGGGCAGAATGCGCTGCAGTCCAGCGCCAACGCCTCCCGCCCTTCGAACCCCAGCCGCCTGGCCGCCTTGCGAAAGCGCTGGGCCAACAGCTCGGCGAATACTCCCTCGCCGCGCATCCGAACGCCGAAGCGGCTGTCATACAACTCGCCCCCCCGGCTCTGGCGAATCAGGCTCAGCACATGCGCGGCCCGCTGTGGGTAGTGATCCTGCAGCCACTGCTCGAACAACGGTGCGACCTCCAGCGGTAGGCGCAGCATCATGTACGCCGCGCTCTGCGCGCCGGCCTCCTGCGCCGCCTCCAGCAGGTGCTCCAGTTCGCTGTCATTGATCATCGGGATCATCGGCGAACACAGCACGCCCACTGGCACTCCGGCCTCACGCAGCACGCGGATCGCCCGCAAACGCGCCTTGGGGGCGGCCGCACGGGGTTCGAGGGTGCGCTTTAGCTCATCGTCGAGAGTGGTGAGGCTGATCATTACCCGCACCAGACGCTGGCTGGCCAGTTCGCTGATCAGATCAAGGTCGCGCAGTATCAGCGAGCCCTTGGTGACGATGGTCACCGGGTGGCGGTAGCGCAGTAGCACTTCGAGCAAGCGTCTGGTGAGCTGATGCTCGCGCTCGATGGGCTGGTAGGGATCGGTGTTGGAACCCAGATTGATTGGCGCACATACGTAACCGGGCTCGCTCAATTGCTGTTCAAGTATCTCGGCGGCATTGGTCTTGGCAATCAGCTTGGTTTCGAAATCGAGGCCGGGGGAGAGGTCCCAGTAGGCATGGCTAGGACGGGCGTAGCAGTAGATGCAGCCGTGCTCGCAACCGCGGTAGGGGTTGATGGAGCGGTCGAAGGGCAGGTCGGGGGAGGTGTTGCGGGCGATGATGGTCTTGGCCGTCTCGATCCGCACCTCGGTGCCCTGGGTGAGTGGGACTTCCTGGTACCAGCCATCGTCCTCGACCACTGAAACGCTCGGGGCGAAGCGGTTGCGGGGGTTGTCGGCGGTGCCGCGACCGCGAATGGGGGCTGGTTTCATGATGAGAACCCGGATAACTGTATACACATACAGTAATCCGGGTTCGGCAGGATAGCTACAACCGATTATCGCGGGGCAAGCCCGCTCCCACGCTTGCCGCGTGACTTACCTTCAATCCTGCGGCTTCTTCAGCTTCGGATTGGGGAAGAACTGCACGGTCTGCACCTTGGCCGGCGCCGCCTTGGGCGCCAGGTGGTTGACCCGGGTGCCGAGCTCGCTGGGTACCGACAGGCCTTGTTCGTTCAAGGTGTCAGTGAACCCGCAGGCCACGCACTCTCGGTGCGGCACGCCGTCCTCGTTCCACATCATCAGCTTGTCCATCTCGCTGCATGCCGGGCAGACCGCCCCGGCGATGAAACGTCGTTTGCTCTTGCTCACGGCTACCTCGCTCATGCCGCCGCGTCCTCGGTAAGGCCACTGTGGCGCAGCAATGCATCGATGGAAGGCTCACGGCCCCGGAAGTCGACGAACAGCACCATCGGCTCGCGGGAACCACCACGGGCCAGGATGGCTTCGCGGAAGGCGCGGCCCGTCTCGGCGTTCAGCACACCTTCTTCCTCGAAGCGCGAGAAGGCGTCGGCCGACAGCACTTCGGCCCACTTGTAACTGTAGTAACCCGCCGCGTAGCCGCCGGCGAAGATATGCGCGAAGCTGTTGGGGAAGCGGTTGTAGGCCGGCGGACGCATCACCGAGACCTCGTCGCGCACGCCTTCGAGCACCTGCAGCACGCTGCGGCCGTCGCCGTGGGTGGCGTGCAGCTCGAAGTCGAACAGCGAGAACTCCAGCTGGCGCACCATCATCATGCCGGATTGGAAGTTCTTCGCCGCCAGCATCTTGTCCAGCAGGTCCTGGGGCAGCGGTTCGCCGGTCTCGTAGTGGCCGGAAATCAGCGCCAGGCCCTCAGGCTCCCAGCACCAGTTCTCCATAAACTGGCTCGGCAGCTCCACCGCGTCCCAGGCCACGCCGTTGATGCCGGACACGCCGGCATGCTCGATACGGGTCAGCAGGTGGTGCAGGCCGTGGCCGAACTCATGGAACAGGGTGGTGACTTCGTCGTGGGTCAGCAGCGCCGGTTTGCCGGGCGTGGCCGGGGTGAAGTTGCACACCAGGTTGGCCACCGGGCTCTGCAGCGCGCCAGCGGCGGTGCGGCGGTGATCGCGGGCACCGTCCATCCAGGCACCGCCACGCTTGTTGGCGCGGGCATAGAGGTCGAAGAAGAAGCGGCCGACGTGCTGGCCGTTTTCCTTTATCTCGAACAGGCGCACGTCCGGGTGCCAGCTGTCGAAGCCCTTGAGCTCGGCGATCTCGATGCCGTACAGGCGCTGGACGATGGCGAACAGCCCGGACAACACCTTGTCGATCGGGAAGTAGGCGCGCAGGGCTTCCTGCGACACGCTGTAGCGCTGTTCGCGCAGCTTTTCGCCGAAATAGCCGGCGTCCCAGCTGGCCAGCTCCGGAGTGCCCTGCTCGGCGGCGAAGGCCTTGAGCTGCTCCAGGTCCTGGGCGGCGAACGGCTTGGAACGCTTGGCCAGGTCACGCAGGAAGCTCAGCACCTGGTCGCTGGACTCAGCCATCTTGGTGGCCAGGCTCAGGTCGGCGAAGTTCGGGTAGCCCAGCAGCTTGGCCAGCTCCTGGCGCAGCTCGAGGATCTCTTCCATCACCGGGCCGTTGTCGAACTGGCCGGCGTTCGGGCCCTGATCGGAGGCGCGGGTGCAGTAGGCGGCGTACAGTTCTTCGCGCAGGGCGCGGTCGTCGGCGTAGGTCATCACCGCGTAGTAGCTGGGGAATTCCAGGGTGATCAGCCAGCCGTCGAGGCCCTTGGCCTGGGCGGCGGCGGCCATCTGCGCCTTGGCCGAGTCGGTCAGGCCGGCGAGGGCGGCCTCGTCGGTGACGTGCTTGGTCCAGGCCTGGGTGGCATCGAGCAACTGGTTGGAGAAGCGGCTGCCCAGCTCGCTGAGCTTGCTCTGCACTTCGGCATAGCGCTGCTGCTTGTCGGCCGGCAGGTCGATGCCCGACAGGCGGAAGTCGCGCAGGGCGTGATCGATGATGGTCTTCTGCGCCACATCGAAGCCGGCAGCCTCGGGGCTGGCGGCCAGGGCTTCATAGGCTTCGAACAGGGCACGGTTCTGGCCCAGCTCGGTGGAATAGGCGCTCAGGGCTGGCAGGCACGACTCGTAGGCCTCGCGCAGTTCCTGGCTGTTGCACACCGCGTTGAGGTGGCTGACCGGGCTCCAGGCGGCGCCCAGGCGGTCGTTGAGTTCGTCCATCGCCAGCACCAGGCCGGCCCAGGTCGGGTTCTTGCCCTGCTTTTCGAGGATCTCGGCGATGGCCTTGCGGTTGTCGGCGAGGATCTGCTCGATCGCCGGCAGCACATCCTCGGCACGGATTGCCGAGAAGGGCGGCAGATCATGGGACTGCAGCAGCGGGTTGTTCGCACTCACGGTTCGGGTACCTTGGCAGGAGAAACACGGGACCATCTTAATTACAATCGACGCCGACCGCAGCAGGCAGCCTGCCTATCGGCATTGCAGAGGAACACTATCATGGCCCTCCGGACCTTCCAGCAACACACGCCGAAAGTGGGAGCACGGGCCTTCGTCGACCGCTCGGCGGTGGTCATCGGCGACGTCGAGATCGGCGAGGACAGCTCGATCTGGCCGCTGACCGTGGTGCGCGGCGACATGCACCGCATCCGCATCGGCGCGCGCACCAGCGTGCAGGACGGCAGCGTGCTGCACATTACCCACGCCGGGCCGTTCAACCCCGACGGTTTTCCGCTGATCATCGGCGACGAGGTGACCATCGGTCACAAAGTCATGCTGCATGGCTGTACCCTGGGCAACCGCATCCTGGTCGGCATGGGCAGCACCATCATGGACGGCGCCATCGTCGAGGACGAGGTGATCATCGGCGCCGGCAGCCTGGTGCCGCCGGGCAAGCGCCTGGTCAGCGGCTACCTGTACATGGGCAGCCCGGTGAAACAGGTGCGCCTGCTGAGCGAGCAGGAGCACGCGTTCTTCCCCTACAGCGCCGGCAACTACGTGAAGCTCAAGGACCAGCACCTGGCCGAAGGCTACGACCGACCGCAATGACGCCATCGCGGGGCGGGCAAGCCTGCTCCCCCGACCTTTGCATACCCCGCGATGGCATCCAGATGAACAGCAGAGTGAACAGCTCCATGCACCAGCAGAACATCCTTTTCGACCTCGACGGCACCCTGACCGACCCGCGCTCAGGGATTACCCGCTCGATCCAGTACGCCCTGGCCAAGCTGGGCATCGACGAGCCAGACCTGACCCGCCTCGAGCACTTCATCGGCCCACCCCTGTTGCAGGCCTTCATGCAGTTCTATGACTTCGACGAGGCCAAGGCCTGGGACGCGGTGAACTTCTACCGCGAGCGCTTCAAGGTCACAGGGCTGTACGAGAACCGGGTGTTCGAGGGTGTGCCGCAGCTGCTGCAGGCGCTCAACGGCCAGGGCCGCACCCTGTATATCGCCACGTCCAAGCCATGGGTCTATGCCCGCGAGATCGCCCGGCATTTCGAATTCGACCACCACTTCAAGGTGATCTACGGCAGCGAGCTGGACGGCACCCGTACCAACAAGGTCGAGCTGATTCGCCACCTGTTGGATGAAGAGGGACTGGACCCGGCACAGACTCTGATGATCGGCGACCGCAAGCATGACCTGATCGGTGCGCGCAGCAATGGTGTGCAGTCGGTGGCAGTAGGCTATGGGTTCGGCAGCCGGGAGGAACTCGAGGCCGAGACGCCGGCGTTCCATTTCGAGACGCTGGCCGAGTTGCATCAGGCGTTCATCAAAGGCTGATATGTATCGGGGCTGCAAAGCAGCCCCTTTATCTCAAGGCCTTGCCATCAACCGTCCAAGCACCGCCTTGCGCTGTTCGATCGGCATCCGCCCCAGCGCCTCGACCCGCTCGTAAAACAGTCCCCAGTCTCCTCCAACCTCATCGAACAGCTTCGAAAACGCCGGGACCCACTGGTCATAAAGCCCAAAAGGCAGCAACTTGGCATTGTTCAATGGAGCAAAGATCCAGGCATCGAAACGCCGATCCCCACCCCAATCGCGGTCCCGCACCTCGCGGTACTCCCGCCGCAACCGCTCGAACTCGGCCTGCTTGGCTGCCCGCTTGCCCCCCTCATCCAACGGCCCGGCATAAATTGCCTGCAATCGCTCGCGGCTGGCCAACACCAGCCGGGTGAACTGTTCGCGCTGCCGGGCCCCGACCTCATCGATGGCAGCCAACCCACGTGCCGCGCGCCATTGCCGTGTTCCCTCCTGCTCGACAAAGGAGGCGAACGACTCGTTGAACTCGGTATCGTCCTGCACGTAGAAGCGCTGGTGCGCCAGCTCATGAAAGATCACCGTGGCCAGGCGCTCATCGCCCCAGCCGGCCATGGTCGACAGGATCGGATCGTCGAACCAGCCCAGGGTGGAATAAGCCTCCACACCTCCCACATAGACATCCAGGCCCTCCTGGCGCATCAACGCCGCCGCGCCGCGGGCCGCGCCCTGCCGGTAATATCCTCGATAGGCCACGCAGCCGGCGATGGGGAAGCAATGGGTCACCGGCTGCAACGACAGCTCAGGGGTCGCGAACACATTCCATACCACATACGGTCGCCCCAAATCGGCGTAGACCCGGTAACTGCCGTTGTCCGGCAACTTCAACTGCGCGCTGGCGAAGGCCCGGGCCTTTTCGGCAAACAACAGGCGCTGGCGCAACACCGGGCTGGTGGCAGGACTCTCGATAACCCGGTCCAGCGGCTGGCGTGCCCGCAACAGCTGCCACTGGCCCTCCGCCAGTTGGCCGTAGTAGCTCACGCTGGAGCAACCGCTCAGCAGAACGCCCAGCGCCACGGGAACCAACCCGGTGAAAACGCGGTCGAGAACCCGACGGCTGCAGCGCATGAAAAGAAAAAGTCCAAACATCGAGGCTGTCTATCTCGCTCGTCGGCCGAATGCGACCAAGACTATCTCGCAAAGGGGAAGCTTCGCCATGCGTACTCTGCTGTTTGCCGCCGGCACGCTCGTGCTGCTGTCCGGTTGTGCCTCATTCCTGCCCAGCGCCGACCCGAACCAGGCTTGGATCGACCTGGCCCCGGGTGACAACGACTCGCTGCATGCCTTGCAGGTTGATGAGCGCGCCTGGGCCGACACCCGCTATTTCGAGGTGCAGCCCGGCAATCACGAGCTGACCGTGCGCTACCAGTTCGCCGTGACGCCCAGCAACATCGGCCCGGTGGACGAGCCGCTGTGGCGCGACTGTCAGCTCAATCTCACCTACAAGGACTTCACGGCCGGGCAGCGCTATCAGATGCAGGCCGGCAGTATCGGTTTCCGCCCCTGGATCAAGCTTTACGACCAGCAGCAGAAACTGATCGGCCAAGGCGAGCCGGCAGGCTGCCAGCGCACCTGAACCCCGCGAACGGCGCTATGCTTGTAACCTGTGAACCGCGAGCGGGAGTTTCACCATGCGCCAGCCCATGATGCTGATGGCCCTCAGTGCCCTGGGGGCGTGCGCCAGCCCCTTGCCGCCCGTTGACCCAGGCAAGGCCTGGGTCGATCTCTACACCATCACCCCCGGCAGAACCATCATGGCCGACCGTCTGGACGGCCAGCGCCTGGATGACGGCCGCTACTTCCAGGTGACACCTGGCAAGCATGAGCTGGTGGTGCGCTTCGACTACGAGATCTATTCCGGCGGTTTCAGCACTGACCCCACCGAGCGAACCTGCTATCTCACCGTGCGCTACAACGATTTCAAGGCCGGCCAGCGTTATCGCCTGGAAGCGCGGGCCCCGGCGATGCAGCCGCAGGTGCTGTTGTACGACGCCAACCGAAAGGTGGTCGTGAACGAGCCGAGCAACGTCACCTGTATTCCTTGAACGATGATGGGGCTGCCGTGCAGCCCCGACCGTCGAACCTTACTGATCGTTCTTCTGGTAGATGATCTTCTTCGTGCCGCCCTCGCAGCTGCCAACGATCATGTTGGGATCACTGACCTCGGCATTGGACACGATCTCAAGCGTGTAGGAGGAAACCTTGTTCGCCTGGATCTTCGCTTCGATCTCGGCCTTCAGTTCCTCGCACGGCTTGGGCGCGGCCAGTGCGGCGGTGGCCAGCAGGGAAGCCAGCACACCAAATGCAACGCGGATCATGGAACGGCTCCTGGGGCAGGGCAGACGAGCTGCCAACGCTGTTTAGACTACAGGAAACCGCCGCCGTTGCGCCGCCTAGGACAGCAGGGTGGCGTCCAAGCTTATCGTCGCGTTGAGCACCTTGGACACCGGACACCCAGCCTTGGCCTTGTTGGCGATCTCCTGGAACTGCGCCTCGCTGGCCCCAGGCACGGTGGCCTTGAGGGTCAGGTGAACGGCGGTGATGGCAAAGCCATCAGCCTGCTTGTCCAGGCTTACCTCGGCGTGAGTGTCGATCCGTTCAGGCGTGAATCCCGCCTCGCCCAACATCATCGACAACGCCATGGAGAAGCAGCCGGCATGGGCAGCGCCGATCAGTTCCTCCGGGTTGGTCCCAGGCGTGCCTTCGAAACGGGTGTTGAAGCCGTAGGGCGCTTGCTTGAGCGCGCCGCTTTCAGTGGAGATCTGGCCCTTGCCATCCTTCAGGCCACCTTGCCAGACCGCCGATGCTGTCTTCTTCATGCTGCCTCCTGTCACAGGGTTGGGGTGTCTAAGGTTCTGAGGACCAAGCCCACGCCAAGTTCAGATCAATCCGCAGGAAGGCATTGAATCCGGCGAATATGCCCATACAGAGTCCAGAAGGCCATGGCCAATCACCTGAAGCGGAGGCTCCAATGACGCACCTGCGAGACCTGAAGATATCCACCCTCGACCTGGTGCCCGTGCGCGCCGATGGGAGCCCCGCGCAATCACTGCGCAACTCGCTGGACCTGGCCCGGCACGTCGAGCGCTTCGGCTACAACCGCTTCTGGGTCGCCGAACACCACAACATGGACGGCATCGCCAGTTCGGCCACCGCCGTGCTGATCGGCTACCTGGCCGGCGGCACCTCGAGCATCCGCGTCGGCTCCGGCGGGGTGATGCTGCCCAACCATGCACCGCTGGTGATCGCCGAGCAGTTCGGCACCCTGGCCAGCCTGTACCCGGGGCGTATCGACCTGGGCCTGGGCCGCGCCCCGGGCTCCGACCAGATGACCGCCCGCGCCCTGCGCCGTGAACGCTCCGGCAGTGCCGACGACTTCCCCGACGATGTCGAGGAACTGTCGCGTTACCTCGGCCCGCGTACAGATGATCAGAAAGTGATCGCCGTGCCTGGCCACGACACCGAGGTGCCAATGTGGTTGCTCGGCTCCAGCCTGTTCAGTGCCCAGCTGGCAGGCATGCGCGGCATGCCCTATGCCTTTGCCTCGCACTTCGCGCCGCGCTACATGCACGAGGCGATCCGCATCTACCGCGACCATTTCAAGCCGTCCACCACGCTGGACAAGCCTTACGTGATGCTCGGCATCCCGATGGTGGTTGCCGAGACCGACGAGAAGGCCGAGTACCTGGCGACGTCGGTGTACCAGCGTATCCTCGCGCTGATCCGTGGCCAGAGCCTGATGCAGCGCCCGCCGGTCGAAAGCATGAATGGACTGTGGCTGCCCCATGAGCGCGATGCGGTGAGCAGTTTCCTGGGCCTGGCGATGATCGGCAGCCCGCAGAAGGTGCGGGCGAAGGTGGAGGTGCTGCTGGAACAGACCGGGGCGGATGAGCTGATCTTCACCAGCGATCTGTACGAGCATGCCGACCGGATCAGGTCCTATGAGCTGATGGCGCAGGCCTTGAAGACCGGTTAAAGGTCATCGCGGGGCAAGCCCACTCCTACAGGGTACGCTCTGTGGGAGCGAGCTTGCCCCGCGATGGAGCCACAATCAGTCACGACTATAGGCAATTACCTTGGTCCCAGCCTCGCAGGTACCCACCACCTTGTCGGCAGGATCACCCTTGGGGGCGATCGTAAGCTTGTAACCCTTCACCCCCTTGGCATCCAGCTTCGCCGCAATCTCCGCCTTGAGCTCCTCGCACGGCTTGCCCGCCGCCAGCGCACCACCGGCCAACGCCATCAGCCCCACGGCCAGAATCAACTTCTTCATCGATCGCTTTCCTTGTACAGATCCAAGACGAAAAGGGCGCGAAGCTCGCGCCCTGCAACCTTATTACCCGATCAGGCCGGGCAAGCCTAGCCCAGCTTCGTTTCAGCTGTTGGCGATGCGGAAGCCCACCTTCAGCGTCACCTGGAAGTGCGCGGCCTTGTTGTCGCGGATATGCCCGCGGGTATCGACCACCTCGAACCATTCCAGGTGCTTGATGCTCTTGCCGGCCTCGGCCAGGGCATTGTTGATCGCTTCTTCGATGCTGGTGGGGGAGGATCCGACCAGCTCGATCTTCTTGTAGGTGTGATGATCCGACATGAGTGCTCTCCTGGGTTGGGTAGTCCGTTGAGCCTAGCAGCGCAGGCCCGGTTTACCTGCGAGCGATCGGCGCAGGAGAAAGTTCGACTGCACTTTCTCAGCGCCGCGCAGTCGCATTCCTAACAGCCCATACCGCGAAGGAGAGTCAACATGCCACGCAATTCCCTGCGCCAAACCTCCCTGGAAAGCATGGAAGCCGAGATCGAAAGCCTGCTCAAGACACTGGAGCACCTCAAGCACGATGCCTCGGAGGAGTCCCACAAGACCATGAAGGCGCTGCGCGGCAATGCCGAGAACGCCCTCAAGCATTCGCGCAGCCTGCTCAGCGATGCCTACGAGGAAGTGAAGACCCGCACCCGCCAGACCGGTGTTGCCACCCGAGACTATGCCCAGGAACATCCCTGGACCACTGCGGGTGTGGCAGTTGGCGCCCTCGGCCTGCTGGCCGCCTACCTGATGTGCCGGCGTAATAACTAGCCGACCTGCTGCAGCTCCCGGCGCAGCCATTGCGCCAGCTGCTCGGCGCGCCCGTCCGCGGCGCGCCGGGGCACCCACAGGGCCAACGCAGCGTGGGTCGGGGAGAATCCCCAAGGCGCAGCCAGCCGCCCGGCCTTCAGGTCGTCCGCCACCAGCGGCTGTGGCGCGATGGCCACGCCAAGGCCGGCCACCGCCGCTTCCAGCAGGTAGTACAAATGCTCGAATGCCTGGCCGTAACTCAAAGTGCCAGGCTCGATGCCATGCTGCTGCGCCCAGGTCGGCCAGGCCTGTGGCCGCGAAGTCGTGTGGAGCACGGCCTCGCGTTGCAACGCCACGGCTGGCGCGGCTTTCAAACGATCGAAGCCTTCGAAGCGCGGACTCATCACCGGACCGATCCACTCTTCGGCGAGCACATGTACCTGCATGTCCGCCGGCCATGGCGGCTCGGCATAGACCAGCAACGCATCCAGCCCCGGGCGCCGCGGATCGAGATCGCCTTCACCCGCGGACAGGTGCAGGCGCAACTCCGGCAGGTCGGCCTTCAGGCGCCCCAGCCGCGGAATGAACCAGCGCGCCAGCAGGCTGCCAGAACAGCCGAGCACGAAGGGTGCTTCGTCGGCATCGCGGGAAAGCTCGGCGCAGACACCGCGCAGCCGGTCGAACGCCTCGAAGCTGGCATCACGCAGGCGCACCCCGGCATCTGTGAGTTTGACGCCACGCCCATCCTTGCCGAACAGGGCCACGCCCAGATGCTCCTCGAGCACCTTGATCTGCCGGCTGACGGCACCATGGGTCACATGCAGCGCCTCGGCAGCCTGGCTGACACTGTTCAGCCGGGCGGTCGCCTCGAAAGCCCGCAGGGCGTTGAGGGGGGGAAGGTCATGGGCCATTTGAGTTGTGAGTTTTCCTGACAGGTTTGCGCAATCTTATCGGTTTTCAGCCGGCCACGTCGTGGTTAGAGTAAAGCCCATCACTCATCCATTACGCCCTGGAGCGCCCCATGACCCAGACCCAATACCGCGCCGGCCCCGATGCCAACGGCCTGTTCGGCTCGTTCGGCGGCCGCTACGTGGCCGAAACCCTGATGCCCCTGGTGCTGGACCTGGCCCGCGAATACGAAGCGGCCAAGGCCGACCCCACGTTCCTCGAAGAACTGGCCTACTTCCAGCGCGACTACATCGGCCGCCCCAACCCGCTGTACTTCGCCGAGCGCCTGACCGAGCACTGCGGCGGCGCGAAGATCTTCTTCAAGCGTGAAGAGCTCAACCACACCGGCGCGCACAAGGTGAACAACTGCATCGGCCAGGTGCTGCTGGCCAAGCGCATGGGCAAGAAGCGCCTGATCGCCGAGACCGGCGCCGGCATGCACGGCGTGGCCACCGCCACCGTCGCCGCGCGCTTCGGCCTGCCCTGCGTGATCTACATGGGCGCCACCGACATCGAGCGCCAGCAGGCCAACGTGTTCCGCATGAAGCTGCTGGGTGCCGAGATCGTCCCGGTGACCGCCGGCACCGGCACCCTGAAGGACGCCATGAACGAGGCCCTGCGCGACTGGGTCACCAACGTAGAGGACACCTTCTACCTGATCGGCACCGTGGCAGGCCCGCACCCGTACCCGGCGATGGTCCGCGACTTCCAGTCGATCATCGGCAAGGAAACCCGCGCCCAGCTGCAGGAGAAGGAAGGGCGCCTGCCCGACAGCCTGATCGCCTGCGTCGGCGGCGGCTCCAACGCCATGGGCCTGTTCCACGACTTCCTCGATGACGCCAGCGTGCAGATCATCGGCGTCGAAGCCGGCGGCCACGGCGTGGACACCGACAAGCACGCGGCCAGCCTCAACGGCGGCGTGCCGGGTGTGCTGCACGGCAACCGCACCTACCTGCTGCAGGACGACGACGGCCAGATCACCGACGCCCACTCGATCTCCGCAGGCCTGGACTACCCCGGCATCGGCCCGGAGCACGCCTACCTGCACGAAGTGAAACGCGTGGAGTACGTCAGCATCACCGACGACGAGGCCCTCGACGCCTTCCACGCCACCTGCCGCCTGGAGGGCATCATCCCGGCGCTGGAAAGCTCCCACGCCCTGGCCGAGGCGATCAAGCGCGCGCCGAAGCTGCCCAAGGACCACCTGATGGTGATCTGCCTGTCCGGTCGCGGCGACAAGGACATGCAAACTGTGATGAACCACATGGCCGCCCAGGAGAAACAGGCATGAGCCGTCTCGAACAACGCTTCGCCGAACTGAAGGCCGAAGGCCGTTCCGCCCTGGTCACCTTCGTCACCGCTGGCGACCCGGGCTACGACGCCTCGCTGGAGATCCTCAAGGGCCTGCCGGCCGCTGGCGCCGATGTGATCGAACTGGGCATGCCGTTCACCGACCCGATGGCCGACGGCGTGGCCATCCAGCTCGCCACCCTGCGCGCCCTGGAAGCCGGCCAGACCCTGGCCAAGACCCTGCAGATGGTTCGCGAATTCCGTGTGGATAACCAGACCACGCCCATCGTGCTGATGGGTTACTACAACCCGATCCACCGCTTCGGCGTGGAGCAGTTCGTCGCCGAGGCAAAAGAAGCGGGCGTCGATGGCCTGATCATCGTCGACCTGCCACCGGAACACGACGCCGAACTGGCCACCCCGGCCCAGGCCGCAGGCATCGACTTCATCCGCCTGACCACCCCGACCACCGACGATGCGCGCCTGCCGCGCGTGCTGGAGCGCAGCTCCGGGTTCGTCTACTACGTGTCGGTGGCAGGTGTGACCGGTGCGGGTTCGGCAACCACCGAGCATGTGACCGAGGCCATTGCGCGCCTGCGCCGGCATACCGATCTGCCGATCAGCGTCGGTTTCGGCATCCGCACACCGGAGCAGGCTGCTGCCATTGCCCGCCTGGCCGATGGCGTGGTGGTCGGTTCGGCGCTGGTCGACAAGATCGCCCAGGCCAAGGATGCCGGTCAGGCAGTGAAGGATGTGCTGAACCTGTGCTCGGCGCTGGCCGAAGGCGTGCGCGCCGCCCGCAACTGATCCGCGCAGCAGGTGTATTTGTGGGAGCGGGCTTGCCCCGCGATAACGATGGTGGACTCACCGCCGCTGTCGCGGGACAAGCCCGCTCCCACTGTTGCATCAAGCACCAAATATCGACAGATCCAACGGCCTGATCGCCCCCATCCAGATCGCATGATCGCGGTGATCCGCCAGCTCATCCCCGGTTTCCGGGTGCAGGAACACCACCAGCCCCTTGCGATACAGCGCCAGCCACGGCAACACCACACCCACCACCTCCGGCCCGAAGGCCAGCTGACAGCTCCAGTCAGGGTGCGGCCCGACCAGTTTCTGGTGCATGCGTCCCATGGTCACGGGAAACAGCCGCGTTGCTTCCTCGCATAGTTCACGGGCCTGCTCCATGGTCGATGCGTCGTAGTACACGTGGGCGTGATAGCCCTTGATCCTTTGCACGATGGCTCCTGATTGCAGTAATGCGAACATCTTGAAGTCTACGCCATCTCATTACAGGCGCTCCTGCTCCAGCCAATCCACAAACCGCTCGATCAACGCCCCACGCCGCTTGCGTGGCGGCAGCACCACGTAATACCCCCGCTTCGAGCGCAAGCTGCCTTTCAGCGGCCGGCACAGCAGCCCCTGCCCGACCAGCCCGTCCACCAGATGCGCCCAGCCGATCGCCACGCCTTGGCCAGCAATCGCCGCCTGAATCAGCAGGGTGTAGTTGTCGAACCGCAGTTGACCGGACGGAGGAGGGCTGTCCACACCAAGACCACGGAAGACACCGGCCCAATCGAACCAGCGACTGGCCTGCTCGCCCTTCAGGTGCAACAACGGCAATCGTTGCAAAGCCTCGGCTGACAAGGGTTTGCCATGAGTCAGCCGTGGGCTGCAGACCGGGAAGACCTCCTCGTCGAACAACCAGCGACTCTCGCCCTGATGGAAACGCCCATCACCAAACAGCACCGCCACATCGATGTCCGGGCGCAACATCCCCTGGCTGCGCTCGCCGGTCACCAGGCTCACGTCCACCTGTGGATAAGCGTCGTGGAAACGCTGCAAGCGCGGCATCAGCCAGAACGCCGCAAAGGCGAAGTCCGTAGCCACCTGCAGCACCTCGCGCTGGCCGCGCCCACTGGCTTGGGCGACGCCATCGTCCATCGCCTGCAAGCCCTGGTGCACCTGTTCGAACAATAGCAACCCCGCCTCGGTCAACTCGATGCCCCGGTAGATCCGGTCGAACAACCGCGTGCCCAACTGCGCCTCCAGGCGCTTCATCTGCTGGCTGACCGCCGGCTGGGTGGTGCCCAGCTCCACGGCCGCAGCCGTGAAGCTACGCAAGCGCGCGGCGGACTCGAACACGCGCAATGCGTCCAGAGACAGGTCGGCAAGGTGTTCAAACATAAGCATGGCTAATCCCAGTCATTGCCCGACGTGGGCTTTACCCACCTTATCCACAGCCCCATGCTGTATTGCAAGCGTTCACCATAACTCTCGACGATGGAAGGGCACCATGAAGCAACCCAATATCCTGTTCATCATGGCCGACCAGATGGCCGCGCCGCTGTTGCCGATCTACAGCCCGTCGCCGATCAAGATGCCCAACCTGGCGCGCCTCGCCGAGCAGGCCGTGGTGTTCGACTCCGCCTACTGCAACAGCCCGCTGTGCGCGCCCTCGCGCTTCACCCTGGTCAGCGGCCAGTTGCCCAGCCACATCGGCGCCTACGACAACGCCGCCGACTTTCCCGCCGACATTCCGACCTACGCCCACTACCTGCGCCGCATCGGCTACCGCACCGCGCTGTCGGGCAAGATGCATTTCTGCGGCCCGGACCAGTTGCACGGCTACGAAGAGCGCCTGACCAGCGACATCTACCCGGCCGACTATGGCTGGGCGGTGAACTGGGACGCGCCTGACGAGCGCCCGAGCTGGTACCACAACATGTCCTCGGTGCTTCAGGCCGGGCCGTGCGTGCGCACCAACCAGCTGGATTTCGACGAGGAGGTGGTGTTCAAGGCACGCCAGTACCTTTATGACCACGTGCGCGAAGACGATGGCCGGCCGTTCTGCCTGACCGTGTCGATGACCCACCCGCACGATCCGTACACCATCCCCAAACGCTACTGGGATCTCTACGAGGCTGTGGATATCCCGCTACCCCGCGACGTGATCGCCCAGAGCCAGCAAGACCCGCACTCGCAGCGCCTGCTCAAGGTCTATGACCTGTGGGACAAGCCGCTGCCCGTGGACAAGATCCGCGATGCCCGCCGCGCCTACTTCGGCGCCTGCAGCTATATCGACGACAATATCGGCCTGCTTCTGCAGACGCTGGAAGACTGCGGCCTGGCCGACGACACCCTGATCGTCTTCTCCGGCGACCACGGCGACATGCTTGGCGAGCGGGGGCTTTGGTACAAGATGCACTGGTTCGAGATGTCGGCGCGGGTACCGCTGCTGATCCACGCGCCCAAGCACTTCAAACCTGCGCGCATCAGCGCCAGCGTTTCCACCTGTGACCTGCTGCCGACGTTGGTCGAGCTGGCTGGCGGTGCTGTGGATAAAGACCTGCACCTGGACGGCCGCTCGCTGCTCGGCCACCTGCAAGGGCAGGGCGGGCATGACGAGGTGATCGGCGAATACATGGCCGAAGGTACCGTCGGCCCGCTGATGATGATCCGCCGCGGCGCCTACAAGTTCGTGTACAGCGAGGACGACCCCTGTTTACTCTACGACCTGAGCCGCGACCCGCACGAGCGGGAGAACCTCACCGGCAGCCCCGACCACCAGGCGCTGCTGCAGGCATTTGTCCATGAAGCGAAGCTGCGCTGGGATATCCCCAGCCTGCGCCAGCAGGTGCTGGCCAGCCAACGCCGCCGCCGCCTGGTAGCCGAGGCGCTGGCCATCGGCACGCTGAAAAGCTGGGACCACCAACCGCTGGTGGACGCCAGCCAACAGTACATGCGCAACCACATCGATCTCGACGACCTCGAGCGCAAGGCACGTTATCCACAGCCCGCACCCCTGGATTGAGAAGAGAGGCCGCCATGCAGAAGTTCTCCACCGCCGTACTTGCCCTGGCCCTGAGCCTGGGCACGGCCCACGCCGCCGACGGCGACGCGCAATGCAGCACCGTGAAACTGGCCGACCCCGGCTGGAGCGATATCGCCAGCACCAACGCCGTCGCCCGCCTGCTCTTGGAAAGCCTGGGTTACCAGGTGAAGATCGACAGCCTGGCCGTGCCGATCATCTACGGCGGCCTGAAAGATGGCCGGGTGGATGCCTTCCTCGGCAACTGGATGCCGGCGCAGCAGGGTTTTCATGACAAGTTCATCGCCAATGGCGACGTGCAACAGCTGGCGCGCAACCTGGAGGGCACCGAATTTACCCTGGCGGTGCCCGATTATGTCTGGGAGGCCGGCGTTAAGGAATTCGCCGACCTGCACAAGTACGCCGACAGGTTCGACAAGAAGCTCTACGGCATCGGCTCCGGCGCACCGGCCAACCTGTCGCTGAAGGCGATCATCGACAAGAACGACTTCGCGCTTGGGCAGTGGAAGCTCGTCGAATCCAGCGAACAGGCGATGCTGGCCCAGGTGGATCGAGCGGTGAAGAAGCAGCAGTTCATCACCTTCCTCGGCTGGACACCGCATCCAATGAACGTGAAGTTGAAGATGCATTACCTCACGGGTGGCGAAAAATGGTTTGGGAGCAAAGGTGATGTGTACACGCTGACTCGCAAGGGATATCCACAGGCTTGCCCGAATGCGGCGAAGCTGTTGAGCAACCTGACGTTCACGCTGGACATGGAGAACAGCATCATGGCCGAGGTTGTGGACAAGAAGGTGAGCTTTGATGAGGCGGCCAGGGCTTGGGTGAAGAAGCGCCCAGAGTTGCTGGATGGCTGGTTGGCTGGAGTGACTACCAAGGCTGGTGGGGACGCAGCAGAAGCGGTTAAAGCCAAACTCTGATTTTTGTCTGTTAGGCTGCCGGGGCCGCTCTGCGGCCCTTTCGCGACGCAAGGCCGCTCCCACAGGGATTCGCGCTCTTCTGTGGGGGCGGCCTTGTGTCGCGAAACGAGGGCAAGGCCCTCGCCAGCGATACTGAACAGGAATGACGCATGCCTCGTCTCCACCACCTGCTGCCCTTCCTCACCTGGCTCCCCCGTCAATCGGGCCGCAGCCTGCGCCAGGACCTGCTGGTAGGCCTAAGCGGCGCTATCCTTGCCCTGCCGCAATCCATCGCCTACGCCCTGATCGCCGGTCTGCCCGCCGAGTACGGCCTGTACGCCGCCATCGTGCCGGTGCTGGTGGCCTGCCTGTGGGGCTCGTCCTGGCACCTGATCTGCGGCCCCACCGCCGCCATCTCCATCGTCCTGTATGCCAGCATCAGCCCGCTGGCCGTGGCCGGCAGCGACGACTACGTGACCCTGGTGCTGCTGCTGACCTTCCTCGGCGGCGTCTTCCAGCTCATGCTGGGACTGCTGCGCTTCGGCGCGCTGGTCAACTTCGTCTCCCATTCGGTGGTGCTGGGCTTCACCCTCGGTGCCGCCGTCGTCATCGCGCTGGGGCAACTGCCCAACCTGCTGGGCCTGGACCTGCCAAGCCAGGCCACGGCTCTGAAGACCGTGGAGGAACTGGCTGGTCATGTTGGCGAGGTGGACATGCCATCGCTGGTGCTGGGGCTGAGCACCCTGGCGATTGGCGTGCTGTTGAAACTGTGGCGGCCACGCTGGCCGAGCCTGTTGATAAGTCTGCTGCTGGTCAGCCTGACGGCCTGGCTGTTGCCCGGCGTGTTCGGCCATGTGCCGCGTGTGCCCGCCTTCGTCGGCCAGTTGCCACCGCTCAGCCCACTGCCGTTACTCGATGTGGAGCTGATCCTACGCCTGCTGCCCAGTGCCGTGGCTGTCGGCATGCTCGGGCTGGTCACCAGCCTGTCCATCGCCCGTTCCCTGTCCGCACGTTCCGAGCAACTGATCGACGCCAACCAGGAGATTCGCGCCCAGGGCTTGTCGAACATCATCGGGGCATTGTTATCCGGCTACCTGTCCTCCGGCTCCTTTACCCGCTCCGGGCTCAGCTACGACGCAGGGGCCCGCTCGCCGTTGGCCGGGGTGTTCTCGGCGCTGTGGGTGGCGCTGTTCGCGGTGGCGGGGGCCGGGCTGATCGCCCATCTGCCGATCCCGGCGATGGCGGGCAGCATCTTGCTGATTTGCTGGGGGCTGGTAGACCATCGCGGCATCCGCGCGCTGTTCCGGGTCAGCCGTTCGGAGTTCCTGGTCATGGCGCTGACCGCCGCCGCGACCCTGCTGCTCGAGCTGCAGACGGCGATCTACGCCGGGGTGCTGGCATCGCTGTTCTTCTACCTCAAGCGCACCTCGAGTCCGCGAGTGCAGCAGAGCCGGGAAGGGGAGGCGGACGTGTTGCGGGTGGGCGGGTCGATCTTCTTCGGCGCGGCGCATTACCTGCAGCTGCGCTTGCAGCGCTGCCAGGGGCCGCATGTGGTGATCGATGCGCGACAGGTGAACTTCATCGATTATTCGGGTGTGGATATGTTGCACCGCGAGGCGCGGCGGTTGATGCGTAATGGCGGAAGCCTGACGTTGCAGCGGGCAAGGCCGCAGGTGATCGAGGAACTGCAGAAGCTGGAAGGCATGGCGAGTTGCCCGATTCGCTTCGAGGGCTGATGGTCAACTGGCATTTCTGTCAGTTGCGAACAGCGTGCAGGCGATGAAAGAGTAAACAACGCTCATTCACTGCGGAGCACGCCATGAGTAGTTGCGTTCATCTCGCCCTGGCACTCGTGCCATTACTAGCTGCTCAAGGCAGCGGCGCTGTGGATAACTGCTGGAGCGTTGCCGATGCTCAAGTACGGATTGCCCGGCTGGAAAGCGACATGACCGCTCGCGATCCCTACACTGGCGAAACGCAATCCACAGCCAAACTCGCTCACTACCAGCAGCAAATCGACCTGGAACGCCAATTCATCCAACAGCGCCCCGAAGTCAACTGCGCGCCAGTTGCCGACGCAACTCATCCAGCACAGGCACCGTGTCAGGACGCACCCCCCGCCAGATAAAGAACGCCTCGGCCGCCTGCTCGGCCAGCATCCCCAGCCCATCCAGCACCTTGGCCGCACCCAGCTTGCTGGCCCACTGGCAGAAAGGTGTCGGCTCCTTGCCATACATCATGTCGTAGCAGACGGTGCGCCCCGCCTCGACCAGGCTGTCGGCAATCGGCGGCAGTTCGCCAGACAAGCTCGCAGAAGTAGCGTTGATGATCACGTCTACCGGCTCCTGCAACCAGCTGAAACCACTGGCCACCACCGGCCCCAGCTCATCGAACTCCCGCGCCAGCTGCTCGGCTTTCTCGACGGTACGGTTGGCGATCACCAGCGACTGTGGCTTGTGCGCCAGGATCGGCTCCAGCACACCCCGAACAGCACCGCCGGCGCCAAGGATAAGGATGCGCTTGCCAGCCAAGGTCACCCCGGCGTTCACCGTCAGGTCACGCACCAGCCCGGCGCCGTCGGTGTTGTCGCCTTGCAAGGTACCGTCGGCCAGCTTGGTCAGGGTGTTCACCGCGCCAGCACGTTGCGCACGCGGGGTGAGGCTGTCGCACAGGCGATAGGCCTCTTCCTTGAATGGCACGGTGACGTTGGCGCCGCTGCCTTGCTTGAAGAAGCCTGTGGCGCAGTCGCTGAACTCGTCCAACGGCGCCAGCAGGGTGGCGTACTCCAGGTCCTGGCCGGTCTGGTCAGCGAACAGGCGGTGGATCAGCGGCGACTTGCTATGGCCGATTGGGTTGCCGAATACGACGTACTGGTCCATGGGAGCTCCTCGGTTATCCACAGGCTTACTGGGCGAGCCAGTCGCGGTCCTGCAGGAAATAGTCGGTCAGGCGCGCTTCCTCGCTGCCAGGCTCCGCTTTCCAATCGTAACCCCAGCGCACCTGCGGCGGCAGCGACATCAGGATCGACTCGGTGCGACCGCCCGACTGCAAGCCGAACAGCGTGCCACGGTCGTAGACCAGGTTGAATTCGACGTAGCGGCCACGGCGGTATTCCTGGAATTCGCGCTGCTTGGCGGTGTACGGCGTGTCCTTGCGGCGCTGGATGATCGGCAGGTAGGCATCGACGTAGGCGTCGCCGATGGCGCGCATGAAGGCGAAGCAGGTGTCGAAGTCCCACTCGTTCAGATCGTCGAAGAACAGGCCGCCGATGCCGCGTGGCTCGCCGCGGTGCTTGAGGTGGAAGTAGCGGTCGCACCAGGCCTTGTAGCGCGGGTAGACGTCGGCGCCGAACGGCGCGCAGGCCTGCTCGGCGACGCGGTGCCAGTGCACGCAGTCTTCTTCGTTGCCGTAGTACGGGGTCAGGTCGAAGCCGCCACCGAACCACCATACCGCCTCTTCACCCTCTTTTTCGGCGATGAAGAAGCGCACATTGGCGTGGGAGGTCGGCACATGCGGGTTGTGCGGGTGGATCACCAGCGACACGCCCAGGGCCTCGAAGCCACGGCCCGCCAGCTCCGGGCGGTGGGCACTGGCCGACGGCGGCAGGCCGGCGCCGAACACGTGGGAGAAGTTCACCCCGCCTTTCTCGATCACCTTGCCCTCGCCGATCACCCGCGTGCGACCACCGCCGCCGGCATCGCGCACCCAGGCATCCTCGACGAAGCGGGCGCCGCCGTCTTCGGTTTCGAGGGCAGAGCAGATGCGGTCTTGCAGGTCGAGCAGGTAGGCTTTTACGGCCTCGGTGCGGCTGGTCATCGGGTCACCTGGAAGGAGCGGGAAAATTCGCCGCGTAGCATACCACCGGCCGACGCCGCGTCGCAGTTGACGGCGGTCAAGCAAAGGCGTCCGATAGAAGGCCTTTGCGACCCTCGACGACAGGAGTATGTGATGGCCAAGCGTATCCAGTTCAGCCAGCATGGCGGCCCGGAAGTCCTGCAACTGGTGGAGTTCGACCCGACACCGCCCGGCCCGCAGCAGGTGCGGGTGCGTAACCATGCAATCGGCTTGAATTTCATCGACACCTATTTCCGTGGCGGGCTGTATGCGCCGCCTGCGCTGCCTTCCGGGCTGGGCACCGAAGCGGCCGGCGTGGTCGAGGCGGTGGGCGAGGGTGTCAGCCGGATCAAGGTCGGCGACCGCGTGGCCTATGCCGGTGGGCCGCTTGGGGCCTACAGCGAGGTGCATACGCTGCCGGAGGCCAACCTGGTGAAGCTGCCGGAGGCGATCAGCTTCGAACAGGCGGCGGCGGTAATGCTCAAGGGGCTGACCACGCAGTATTTGCTCAAGCAGACCTATGCCGTGCAGCCGGGGGACTTCGTGCTGTTCCATGCCGCCGCTGGCGGTGTGGGGTCGCTGGCTTGCCAGTGGGCCAAGGCGCTGGGCGCGAAGCTGATCGGTACCGTCAGCTCTGCTGAGAAAGCCGAACGGGCCAAGGCCCTCGGCGCCTGGGCGACCATCGACTACAGCCATGAAGACGTGGCCAAGCGTGTGCTGGAGCTGACAGACGGTCAGAAGTGCGCGGTGGTGTATGACGGCGTGGGGGCCGATACCTGGCTGACTTCGCTGGATTGCCTGCGGCCGCGCGGTTTGATGGTCAGCTTTGGCAATGCCTCCGGCGCGGTAACCGGGGTCAACTTGGGGATCCTGTCGCAGAAGGGGTCGTTGTATGTCACCCGGCCGACGCTGGCGAGCTACGCCAACAATGCCGAGAACACCCAGGCCATGGCCGATGACCTGTTCGCGATGATCGCCAGCGGCAAGCTGGTTGTGGATATCCAGCAACGGTATCCGTTGAGCGAGGCGGCCAAGGCGCAGGCGGAGTTGTCGGCGCGGCGGACCGTTGGCTCGACTGTGCTTCTGCCTTGAAGCCCCTATCGCGCAGGTGGTCGAGGGCCTTGATGCCGG
Organism: Pseudomonas sp. P110(2024); assembly: GCF_057480795.1. Classification (NCBI taxonomy): domain Bacteria; kingdom Pseudomonadati; phylum Pseudomonadota; class Gammaproteobacteria; order Pseudomonadales; family Pseudomonadaceae; genus Pseudomonas; species Pseudomonas sp. P110(2024). The sequence goes on along the minus strand of NZ_JBLIYT010000003.1, from coordinate 183,117 downwards.
TGTCGTAGGCACAGCGCAGGTAGAGCGCGACGTGCACCAGGGCGTCGTGGGCTTCAATGTTGGGGTTTACGGTGAAGAGTGGAGGGTGGCCGGCGTCGCAGCGGCCGAAGGGGTGGGTTGTGGTGTTAGGAAGTGGTGGATCGCGGACAATCTTCTTGTTCATGGCAACCTCTACCAGGGTAGGGCTGACACCTCGTCCGTTACCACACGAATGGGTGGCAGCTGTACACGGGGTGGTAAACCGGGGAGGTACCAGACCCGGCAGGCTCGAAAGCCTCCCGCGCACAGCCGCCATGGACGACTCTGATACCTTCCTGTTACCGGGTTACCACACCCGATCGCCAAGTTATTCGGCGACGGTTTGGAGCCTAAAGGCAGGCGTTCCCACTGAGAAGGTAATCGCAGTCGACAGACTGCGTAGGATATTTCTCTGAATTCAGAATGGGCAGCCATCTGGGTGCAAATCAGAAAAATCGGCGGGAATTCTGGGGCCGCTTTGCGGCCCTTTCGCGACACAAGGCCGCTCCCACAGGTTACAGCGCCAAGCCTGAGAGCTGCGCTGTACCTGTAAGAGGGGCCTTGTGCCGCGAAACGAGGGCGAAGCCCTCGCCAGCGGTATCAGCCCGGGCGCACAACCTCGCCGGTCGCCAGGTCGCGAATCAGGCTCGGGTTCTTCCGCCCACCCAACGCCCCACCCAGCACCATGTCCAGCTGCTTGTGGAAATACTGCTCCACTCGCAACCGGCTCTTGGCCGCCGGCCGCCCGGCCGGGTTGCACGAGGTGGAGATCAACGGCCCGACCAGCGCGCACAGCTCCCGCACCTGTGGGTGATCGCTGACCCGCAGCGCCACGGTGTCGTGCTGCCCGGTCACCCACTCGGGCAGCAGGCCCTGGTGCGGCACCAGCCAGGTGTTAGGCCCAGGCCAGGTGGCGCTCATGCGGTCGATCCAGTCCTGGGGGAAATCCTCGAACAGAAAGTCGAACTGGCGAATGTTGTCGGCGACCAGGATCAGCCCTTTATCCACAGGTCGCGACTTGAGCGCCAGCAGGCGATACACCGCGTCCTCGTTCCACGGGTCGCAGCCCAGGCCCCAGACCGCTTCCGTCGGATAGGCGATCACCGCACCCGCCTTCACCTCGCGCGCGGCTTGTTGCACACGCCAACTGCTCACCATTTTCCGTCTCTCCGCATTAACGCCGTGCGCGCAGTGTACTTAGCCCGCACGGGCAAACCAACGCCCGGCTTCATTGCTCACCCGGCCTTCGAGCTCCAGCTCGGTAAGGCTGGCCAGTACCTGGGCCAGTGGCAGGCCGCTGCTGCTGGCCAGGCCCTCGGTGGTCTGGGGTGCGGCGTGGAGCAGGGCGATCAATGGATGAGCGGGTTTATCCACAATCGCAGGCGGCAGGTTCTGCCACCCACGCAGGCTGTCGAGGATCTGCTCCACGCTTTCCACCAGCAGGGCACCGTCGCGGATCAACTGATGGCAGCCCTTGGCGCCGGGGTGATGAATGGACCCGGGAATCGCGTACACCTCCCGCCCCTGTTCGGCGGCAAGCCGTGCGGTGATCAACGAACCGCTGGCCAGGCTGGCCTCGACCACCAGCACACCCAGCGACAAGCCGCTGATGATCCGGTTGCGACGCGGGAAGTTGCCGGCCAGCGGGCCGGCATCCAGCGGGTACTCGGAAACCAGCGCGCTGCCACTGTCGAGCATTGCCCGTGCCAGGTCACGGTGGCGCTGTGGATAAAGTTTTTGCAACCCCGTGCCGAGCACCCCGATGGTCTGCCCGCCGGCCTTCAAAGCGGCCCGATGAGCGGCACCGTCGACGCCCAGCGCCAGCCCGCTGGTGATGGTGAAACCAGCCTGGGAAAGGCATCGGGAAAACGCGCCTGCGGTATCCAGCGCCGGGGGTGAAGCACGCCTGCTACCCACGATCGCCAGTTGCGGTTGTTCGAGTAAATCGGGGTCGCCCGCGACGAACAACAGCGGCGGCGGATCGTCTATCTCGGCCAGCAACGCCGGGTAGCCAGGCCCGTCCCACATCAGTAAATACTGGCCCGGACGCTCTAGCCAGCGCATTGCAGCCAATGCGCCATCGCGCACTTGCGGGCTGCGCCGGGCGTCTATACTGGCAACCTTCAGTCCCAACGCCTGCCAGGCACTGGCCGGCGCGCTGAGTGCCGACGAGGCACTGCCGAACGCTTCGATGAGGGTATGGAAACGACGCAAGCCAATCTCCGGAAGGCTATGAAGACGCAGCCGCGCCTCCAGTTCCGCAGGCGGACAAGGCGACGAACGGGATGGGTTCATGGTGGATCATCCTTGATCGACAGGGGGCCATATACGTGGCGCAACCTGTGGATAACTTTGTGAGTAACACTTTGAAAAGCTGTCCATGAAATGGCAGCTATCAAGCCCATAGAGACCCTAGCCAAGCTTCACAGGTGCCGAACGCCCCATTTCCCTTTATTATGTGTGCTCAGTTTTCAACCGACCGCACAGTGACTGCCTGACCGCCATGGCTATTTTGAACATTCTCGAATTTCCCGATCCGCGCCTGCGCACCATCGCCAAACCGGTGACGGAGTTCGACGACGCCTTGAGCCAGCTGATCGACGACATGTTCGAGACCATGTACGAGGCGCCCGGCATCGGCCTGGCCGCCACCCAGGTCAACGTGCACAAGCAGGTCGTGGTGATGGACCTGAGCGAAGACCGCAGCGAGCCGCGCGTCTTCATCAACCCCACGGTCGAGGAGCTGACCCACGACATGGGCCAGTACCAGGAAGGCTGCCTGTCGGTGCCCGGCTTCTACGAGAACGTCGATCGCCCGCTGCGCGTGCGGGTCAAGGCCCAGGACCGCGACGGCAAGCCCTACGAACTGGAATGCGAAGGCCTGCTGGCCGTGTGCGTGCAGCACGAGTTCGATCACCTCAACGGCAAGCTGTTCGTCGATTACCTGTCCCAGCTCAAACGCGATCGGATCAAGAAGAAGCTGGAAAAGCAGCACCGCCAGCAAGCCTGATCCCCACCTTCCAGAAGGCTTGCTCCGGCAAGCCTTTTTCTTTTTGAAGAAGCGAGAACTCCATGCGCATCGTCTTCGCAGGCACTCCAGAGTTTGCCGCCGAACACCTCAAGGCCCTGCTCGACAGCCCGTACGAGATCGTGGCCGTCTACACCCAGCCCGATCGCCCGGCCGGCCGTGGCCAGAAGCTCATGCCGAGCGCGGTAAAGGCGCTGGCCGTGGCCCACGACATCCCGGTGTACCAGCCGCAGACCCTGCGCAACGCCGAGGCGCAAGCCGAGCTCGCCGCGCTCAAGCCGGACCTGATGGTGGTGGTCGCCTACGGCCTGATCCTGCCGCAAGTGGTGCTGGATATTCCGCGCCTGGGCTGCATCAACAGCCACGCCTCGCTGCTGCCGCGTTGGCGTGGCGCGGCGCCGATCCAGCGCGCCGTGGAAGCCGGCGACGCCGAGAGCGGTGTGACCGTGATGCGCATGGAAGCCGGCCTGGATACCGGCCCGATGCTGCTCAAAGTGGTCACCCCGATCAGCGCCGAGGACACCGGTGGCACCCTGCATGACCGCCTCGCCGAAATGGGCCCGCCTGCTGTAGTCCAGGCAATCGCCGGCTTGGCAGACGGTTCGCTGCAAGGTGAAGTGCAGGACGATGCCCTGGCCACTTATGCCCACAAGCTGAACAAGGACGAAGCCCGCATCGACTGGAGCCGCCCGGCCGTCGAGCTGGAGCGCCTGATCCGTGCCTTCAACCCCTGGCCGGTGTGCCACAGCACCCTCGACGGCGAAAGCGTGAAGGTGCTGGCCGCCAACTTGTCCACAGGCAAGGGCGCCCCCGGCGAAATCCTCTCCGCCAGCAAGGACGGCCTGGTGGTCGCCTGCGGTGACGGCGCACTGAGCCTGACCCGCCTGCAACTGCCCGGCGGCAAGGCCCTGGCCTTCAGCGACCTGTTCAACAGCCGTCGCGAGAAGTTCGCCGGTGGCAAGGTGCTCGGCCAATGAACCCACGCCTGGCCGCCGCCCGTGCCCTTGCCGCTGTGCTCAGCGGCAAGGCTTCGCTGAACAGCTCGCTGCCGGCGCAGCTGGACAAGGTCGAGGAGCGCGACCGCGGCCTCACGCAAGACCTGGCCTTCGGCACCGCCCGCTGGCAGCCACGCCTGGACCTGCTGGCCGCACAACTGCTGCAGAAGCCATTCAAGGCCGCCGACGCCGATGTGCAGGCGCTGCTGCTGGTCGGCCTGTACCAGCTGTTCTACACGCGCATCCCGGCCCACGCCGCCATCGGCGAAACCGTGGGTTGCGCCGACAAACTCAAGAAGCCGTGGGCCAAGGGGCTGCTCAACGCCGTTCTGCGCCGCGCCCAGCGTGAAGGCGAGGAACTGCTCGCCAGCATGGAACGCGACCCGGTGGTGCGTACCGCCCACCCGCGCTGGCTGCAGAAATCGCTGAAAGCCTTCTGGCCGGAACAATGGGAAGCCATCTGCGCCGCCAACAACGCCCACCCGCCGATGATCCTGCGGATCAACCGCCGCCATCACAGCCGCGATGCCTACCTGGCGCTGTTGGCCGAGGCCGGCATCCAGGCCAGCGCCTGCCAGTACAGCCGTGACGGCATCGTCCTGGCCGAGGCCTGCGACGTGCGCGGCCTGCCGGGCTTCGCCGACGGCTGGGTGAGCGTGCAGGACGAAGCCGCGCAGCTGTCCGCCGACCTACTCGAACTGGCCCCCGGCCAGCGCGTGCTCGACGCCTGCTGCGCCCCGGGCGGCAAGACCTGCCACCTGCTGGAAGCCGAACCTGGCCTGGCCCACATGGTCGCCATCGACCTGGAAGCCAAGCGGCTGGCCCGCGTGCGCGAGAACCTCGACCGCCTCAAGCTCGACGCCGAGCTGATCGCCTGCGACGCCCGCGATACCGCCAGCTGGTGGGACGGCAAGCCGTTCCAGCGCATCCTGCTCGATGCGCCCTGCTCGGCCACCGGCGTGATCCGCCGCCACCCCGACATCAAGCTGACCCGCCAGGCCGAGGACATCCCGGCCCTGGCCACGCTGCAAGGCGAGCTGCTCGACGCCCTGTGGCCGACCCTGGAAGTGGGCGGCATGCTGCTCTACGCCACCTGCTCGAGCCTGCCGACCGAGAACACCGAAGTGATCGACGCCTTCCTCGCCCGCACCCCCGGCGCCCGCGAACTGGACCTGGCCACCGAGGCCGGCCTGCGCCAGCCCCACGGCCGCCAGTTGCTGGCCCAGGAAGGCGGCCACGACGGTTTCTACTATGCCAAGCTGATCAAGATCGCCGCCTCGCGCGGGTAAGAACAAGAACCTAGGGAGTAGCGGATGAAGATCATCATCCTCGGCGCAGGACAGGTCGGCGGCACGCTGGCGGAGCATCTGGCCAGCGAAGCCAACGACATCACCGTGGTCGACACCGATGGCGACCGTCTGCGCGACCTGGGCGACCGCCTGGACATCCGCACCGTGCAGGGCCGCGGCTCGCTGCCGACGGTGCTGCGCCAGGCCGGCGCCGACGACGCCGACATGCTGGTGGCGGTGACCAACAGCGACGAGACCAACATGGTCGCCTGCCAGGTCGCCTATTCGCTGTTCCACACCCCGACCAAGATCGCCCGGGTGCGCGAGTCGGCCTACCTGACCCGCGAAGAGCTGTTCGACAACGACCATATCCCGGTGGACGTGCTGATCAGCCCTGAACAGGTGGTGACCAACTACATCAAGCGCCTGATCGAACACCCCGGCTCGCTGCAGGTGATCGACTTCGCCGAAGGCAAGGCCCAGCTGGTGGCGGTCAAGGCCTACTACGGCGGCCCGCTGGTGGGCCAGCAACTGCGCCAGATCCGTGCCCACATGCCCAACGTCGATACCCGCGTGGCGGCGATCTTCCGTCGCGACCGGCCGATCACGCCTAAGGGCGACACGGTGATCGAGGCCGACGACGAGGTGTTCTTCATTGCCGCAAAAAAGGATATCCGCGCAGTGATGGGCGAGCTGCGGCGCATCGACGAAACCAACAAGCGCGTGGTCATCGCCGGCGGCGGACAGATCGGCGAGCGTCTGGCCGAGGCCATCGAGAGCCGCTACCAGGTAAAGATCATCGAGATGAACCCGGCGCGCTGCCGCTACCTCTCCGATACCCTGGAGAGCACCGTGGTGCTGCAGGGCAGCGCTTCTGATCGCGACCTGATGCTCGAAGAGAACATCGCCGACGCCGACATCTTCCTGGCCCTGACCAACGACGACGAAGCCAACATCATGTCGTCGCTGCTGGCCAAGCGCCTAGGCTCGCGCAAGGTGATGACCATCATCAACAACCCGGCCTACGTCGACCTGGTGCAGGGCGGCGAGATCGACATCGCCATCAGCCCGCAGCTGGCCACCATCGGCACTTTGCTGGCCCACGTGCGCCGCGGCGATATCGTCAGCGTGCACTCGCTGCGCCGGGGCGCGGCCGAGGCCATCGAAGCGGTGGCCCATGGCGATTCGAAATCGAGCAAGGTGGTGGGCAAGGCCATCGAGGACATCTCGTTGCCACCGGGCACCACCATCGGCGCGATCATCCGCGACGAGGAAGTGCTGATCGCCCACGACGACACGGTGATCGAGTCGGGCGACCATGTGATCCTGTTCGTTGTGGATAAAAAGCATATTCGGGACGTGGAGAAGCTGTTCCACGTGGGCCTGAGTTTCTTCTAGGAGGGAAGGACATGCGCGAATCGCTGGAGAAGATGCTGGCCAAGGGTGTGGATAACCCGCTGCTGAGATTCGGCCTGGGCAAGGCCTGGCTGGACGAGGGCAATGGCGCGCAAGCGGCGGTGCACCTGTCGGCTTGTGTGAAGCAGGATCCGAAGTACTCGGCTGCGTGGAAGCTGCTGGGGAAGGCGTATCAGTTGAGCGGGGATCTGGACGGCGCGCGCAAGGCCTGGGAAGAGGGGATCGTCGCGGCGCAGGCCCATGGCGACAAGCAGGCCGAGAAAGAAATGACCGTTTTTCTCAAGAAGCTAAACAAGGCTTGAGATCGCCGGGGCTGCTTTGCAGCCCATCGCGACACAAGGCCGCTCCTACAGAGGATTGCGGTCGCCTGTAGGAGCGGCCTTGTGTCGCGAAAGGGGCGCAAAGCGCCCCCAACAATCTCAATACCAGCGCGCCTCACCCGCCGGACGCTTCTTGAAGCGCTTCATGCTCCACATGTACTGGCTCGGATACTCGCGCACATAACGCTCGACCACCTTGCTCATGGCCGCCGCCGATTCAGTCACATCGGTGCTGTACATCGCTTCCGGCGCCGCTTCCAGGAACACCTTGAAACCCGAGCCATCCGGCAACCGCAGGGCATGCAGGAAAACCCCCACCGCCTTGCCGCCAGCCAGCATGTTCGGCACGAACTTGCTGGTCAGCGCCTGGGTGCCGAGGAACGGCACGAACACACCCGCGGACTCGGCCGGCTCCGGGTCGGCCGGAATCCCCACCTGGCCACCCCGGCGCACTTCCTTGATCACGCTGAGGATGCCTTCCTTGGTCGAAGGCGCCACGCGGTTGCCCATCTGCACCCGCTGTTCACGCAGCAGGTCATCCACCGCCTTCAGCTTGGGCGGGCGGTAGAAGATGATCGGTTTGCACTGGTTGCAATAGAAGTGGTTGAGCACTTCCCAGTTGCCCAGGTGGCTGGTGATGCCCACCACGCCCTTGCCCGAGGCCAGGGCCTGCTCCAGCACTTCAAGGCCGTGCACTTCCTTGACCAGCTCCAGCGAGCGCTGCGGCGGCCAGATCCAGGCACAGGCGCTCTCGACAAACGACTTGCCGATGTCCTTCAACGCACGGCCAACCAGCTGCTCGCGTTCGACCGGGTCCATCTCCGGGAAACACTTGGCCAGGTTGATGCGCACGACATTGCGCGAGCCATTGGGGATTTTCCACATCAGCCAGCCGATACCAGCGCCGACGCGCTGCACAGCGCCCCAAGGCAGCTTGGCAAACAGGCGCAGCACCCCGACCATCAGGGCGCCCTTGAACTTTTCCACAGGCGAATTCCTTATTTCAGCAAGGCGCGCATTGTACCCCGTCAGCGCACCAGCGCGGCGTAGCGATCGCAGTCGGTGGTGTGGTCCATGACCATGCCGGTGGCCTGCATGAAGGCGTAGCAGATGGTCGGCCCGACAAAGGTGAAACCGGCCTTTTGCAGGGCCTTGCTCATGGCCTTGGCCTCGTCGGTGACCGCCGGCACGTCGCCACGGCCCTGGAAATGATTGATCTTCGGCGCGCCTCCGACGAACGACCACAGCCACTGCGCCGGGTTATCCACAGCCAGCCAGGCCAGGGCGTTGCGGCGCACGGCCTTGAGCTTGAGACGATTGCGGATGATGCCGGGGTCCAGCATCAGCTCCTCGATGCGCTCATCGCTCAGGCGCGCCAGCTTCACCGGATCGAAGCCATCCAGCACCTGGCGATAGCGTTCGCGTTTCTTCAATACCGTGATCCACGACAACCCCGCCTGGAACCCTTCGAGCAAAAGCATCTCGAAGAGCAACGCCGGGTCGTGCTGCGGCGTTCCCCACTCGTGGTCGTGATAGGCCTGGTACAACGGATCGTCGGAACACCAAAAGCAGCGTGGCATAAGGCTCCAATAACGTAGAGGGCGAGGCGAATCGGGTATACTCCCGCTCTTTACATCCGCATCCCCAGATACAGGTGAATTTCGTGAGCCAGCCTACGCCAGCCGTGCGTACCTTCCAAGACCTGATCCTCGCCCTGCAGAACTACTGGGCCGAGCAAGGTTGTGTGGTGCTTCAGCCCTACGATATGGAAGTAGGCGCCGGCACTTTCCACACCGCTACCTTCCTGCGCGCCGTCGGCCCGGAGACCTGGAACGCCGCCTACGTGCAGCCCAGCCGTCGCCCTGCCGACGGGCGGTATGGCGAAAACCCCAACCGCCTGCAGCACTACTACCAGTTCCAGGTGGTGCTCAAGCCGAACCCGGCCAACTTCCAGGAGCTGTACCTCGGCTCGCTGAAAGCCATCGGCCTGGATCCGCTGGTTCACGACATCCGCTTCGTCGAAGACAACTGGGAATCGCCGACCCTCGGCGCCTGGGGCCTGGGTTGGGAAATCTGGCTGAACGGCATGGAAGTGACCCAGTTCACCTACTTCCAGCAGGTCGGTGGCATCGAGTGCTACCCGGTCACCGGTGAGATCACCTACGGCCTGGAGCGCCTGGCCATGTACCTGCAGGGCGTGGACTCGGTCTACGACCTGGTATGGGCCGACGGCCCGTTCGGCAAGGTCACCTACGGCGACGTGTTCCACCAGAACGAAGTGGAGCAGTCGACCTACAACTTCGAGCACGCCAACGTCGAGAAGCTGTTCGAACTGTTCGACTTCTACGAAAGCGAAGCGAACCGCCTGATCAAGCTGGACCTGCCGCTGCCGACCTACGAAATGGTCCTGAAGGCCTCGCACACCTTCAACCTGCTGGACGCCCGCCGCGCCATCTCGGTGACCGAGCGCCAGCGCTACATCCTGCGCGTGCGTACCCTGGCCCGGGACGTGGCGCAAAGCTATCTGCAAGCCCGCGCACGCCTGGGCTTCCCGATGGCCTCTCCCGAACTGCGTGACGAAGTGTTGGCTAAGCTGGAGGCTGCACAATGAGTGCTCAAGATTTCCTGGTTGAACTGGGCACCGAAGAGCTGCCACCGAAGGCCCTCGCCACCCTGGGCGACGCCTTCCTCGCCGGCATCGAGAAAGGCCTGCAGGCCGCCGGCCTGAACTACACCGGCAAGCAGGTCTACGCCGCGCCGCGTCGCCTGGCCGTGCTGATCCGCCAGCTGGACGTGCAGCAGCCGGACCGCAGCATCAACATCGACGGCCCGCCCGTGCAGGCCGCGTTCAACGCCGAAGGCCAGCCGACCCAGGCCGCCCTGGGCTTTGCCAAGAAGTGCGGCGTGGAGCTGTCGGACATCGACCAGAGCGGCCCCAAGCTGCGCTTCTCCCAGCACATTCCGGGCAAGGCCACCGCCAGCCTGCTGCCGACCATCGTCGAGGATTCGCTCAACGACCTGCCAATCCCCAAGCGCATGCACTGGGGCGCCAGCCGTGAAGAGTTCGTGCGCCCAACCCAGTGGCTGGTGATGCTGCTGGGCGATCAGGTGGTCGACTGCACCCTCCTGGCCCAGAAGGCCGGCCGTGAATCGCGTGGCCACCGCTTCCACCACCCGGAAAACGTACTCATCACCACCCCTGCCAACTACGTCGAGGACCTGCGCAAGGCCCACGTGCTGGCCGACTTCGCCGAGCGTCGCGAGCTGATCAGCAAGCGCACCGCCGAGCTTGCCATGCAGCAGGAAGGCACGGCCATCGTGCCGCCGGCGCTGCTGGACGAAGTGACCGCCCTGGTCGAGTGGCCGGTGCCGCTGGTGTGCTCGTTCGAGGAGCGTTTCCTCGAGGTGCCGCAGGAAGCCCTGATCACCACCATGCAGGACAACCAGAAATACTTCTGCCTGCTGGACAGCGAAGGCAAGCTGCTGCCGCGCTTCATCACCGTGGCCAACGTCGAGAGCCGCGATCCGAAGCAGATCGTGCAGGGTAACGAGAAGGTCGTGCGCCCACGACTGACCGACGCCGAGTTCTTCTTCAAGCAGGACAAGAAGCAGCCGCTGGAAAGCTTCAACGAGCGCCTGAAGAACGTGGTGTTCCAGGCTCAGCTGGGCACCGTGTTCGACAAGGCCGAGCGCGTTTCCAAGCTGGCCGCCTTCATTGCCCCGTACATCGGTGGCAGCGCCGCCAACGCCGGCCGTGCCGGCCTGCTGTCCAAGTGCGACCTGGCCTCGGAAATGGTCGGCGAATTCCCTGAAATGCAGGGCATCGCCGGCTACTACTACGCCCTCAACGACGGCGAGCCGCAAGACGTCGCCCTGGCGCTGAACGAGCAGTACATGCCGCGCGGCGCCGGCGCCGAGCTGCCGCAGACCCTCACCGGTGCCGCCGTGGCCATCGCCGACAAGCTCGACACCCTGGTCGGGATCTTCGGCATCGGCATGCTGCCCACCGGCAGCAAGGACCCGTACGCCCTGCGTCGTGCTGCCCTGGGCGTGCTGCGTATCCTGATCGAGAAGCAGCTGGACCTGGACCTGGCCGTCGCGGTCGAGTTCGCGGTCAAGCAGTTCGGTGCCAAGGTCAAGGCCGCCGGCCTGTCCGAGCAGGTGCTGGAGTTCGTCTTCGACCGCCTGCGCGCGCGCTACGAGGACGAAGGCATCGACGTCTCCACCTACCTGTCGGTGCGTGCCCTGAAGCCGGGCTCGGCGCTGGACTTCGACCAACGCGTGCAGGCCGTGCAGGCCTTCCGCAAGCTGCCGGAAGCCGAAGCCCTGGCCGCGGCGAACAAACGCGTATCGAACCTGCTGGGCAAGGCCGAAGGCGCCATCGCCGACCAGGTCGAGCCGAAGTACTTCGACAACGCCAATGAGTTCTCCCTGTACTCGGCCATCCAGCAGGCCGACCAGGCCGTGCAACCGATGGCGGCCGCGCGTCAGTACAGCGAGGCCCTGGCCCGCCTGGCCGCCCTGCGTGACCCGGTCGACGCCTTCTTCGAGGCGGTGATGGTCAACGCCGAGGATGCCAAGGTGCGCGCCAACCGTTATGCCCTGCTCAGCCGCCTGCGCGGTCTGTTCCTGGGCGTGGCCGATATCTCGCTGCTGGGGTGAGTCGTTGAAACTGCTGATCCTTGATCGAGACGGAGTGATCAACCACGACTCCGACGCCTACATCAAGTCGCTGGAGGAGTGGATCCCCATTCCTGGCTCGATCGAGGCCATCGCGCAGTTGAGCAAGGCAGGCTGGACGGTGGCGGTTGCCACCAACCAGTCCGGCATTGCCCGCGGCTACTACCCGCTGGAAACCCTCGAGGCCATGCATGCGCGCCTGCGCGCGCTGGTGGCCGAGCAGGGCGGCGAGGTCGGCCTGATCGTGCATTGTCCGCACGGCCCGGACGAGGGCTGCGACTGCCGCAAGCCCAAGCCCGGCATGCTGCGGACAATCGCCGAGCACTACCAGGTACCGCTGGCCGGCGTATGGTTCGTCGGTGACAGCAAAGGTGACCTGGAGGCGGCCCTGGCCGTCGATGCACAACCCGTGTTGGTAAAAACCGGCAAGGGTGAAAGGACCCTGGAAAAAGGTGTCCCGCAAACTACACTGATTTTCGACGATCTGGCAGCCATCGCCAGAGAAATTATTTAAATGAGTGCGCCAGGACCGGCGCACTTTTCATTAGGCGGGCACGCCCCGCAACGGTACACGCCACTATGTCGATCCTGCAGGCGATCAGAATCTTTCTTTTTTACCTGCTGTTGGGCACCAGTTCGCTGCTGTGGTGCTCGCTGAGCTTCTTCGTCGCGCCTTTCCTGCCGTTCCCCAAGCGCTACAAGTTCATCAACGTGTACTGGTGCCGCTGCGCGCTGTTCCTGGTGCGGACGATCCTGCGTATCGACTACAAGGTCACCGGCGCCGAGAACGTGCCTGACGTGCCCTGCGTGATCCTGTCGAACCACCAGAGCACCTGGGAGACATTCTTCCTCTCGGCGTACTTCTCGCCGCTGAGCCAGGTGCTCAAGCGCGAGTTGCTGTACGTGCCGTTCTTCGGCTGGGCCATGGCCATGCTGCGACCGATCGCCATCGACCGGAAGAACCCGAAGGAGGCTCTGCGCCAAGTTGCCAGCCAGGGCGACGAACTGCTCAAGCAGGGTACCTGGGTGCTGATCTTCCCCGAAGGCACCCGCGTGCCGCATGGGCAGATGGGCAAGTTTTCCCGCGGCGGCACCGCGCTGGCGGTGAATGCCGGCCTGCCGGTATTGCCGATCGCCCACAACGCCGGCAAGTTCTGGCCGCGTGAAGGCTGGGGCAAGCGCCCGGGCACCATCGAGGTGGTGATTGGCGAGCCGATGTATCCGGAGGGGACAGGCCCGCGTGCCATCGCCGAGCTCAACGACCGTGCCCAGGCATGGAACGAGGCGGCTCAACGCGCCATGGGTTCGCTGCCGCCAGCGGCGGAAAAACCCGAGCAGCAGCCTGCCTGACGTTCTGTGGATAACTTGTTAGCAATTTTTGGATTAAGCGTCTTAAAACATAGCTAAGTGATTGAATTAGCTATTTATTTCCGTGTATGACGTTTTTTCGAAAATCGTGCATAAGTTTTTTCCCGCGATAAAAAAACCGGCTTTTACGCCGGTTTTTTTATAGGTTGATCGCTTTGATCGAGTCGTGGGAGCGGGCTTGCCCCGCGATGGCGTCCTCAGTGCTGGCGACATCGCGGGGCAAGCCCGCTCCCACGTTGTATCCCTCTCAATCCTCACACCTTGTCGATATCCACATCCCGGGTCTCTTTCAGGCAGAAGATCCCCACCACCAGGCTCACCCCGGTGATCAGCACCGGGTACCAAAGCCCATAGAAGATGTCCCCGGTGTACACCACCAACGCGAACGACACCGTCGGCAGGAAGCCGCCGAACCAGCCGTTGCCGATGTGGTAGGGCAGCGACATCGAGGTGTAGCGGATGCGCGTCGGGAACAGCTCGACCATCACCGCCGCCAGCGGCCCGTAGGTCATGGTGGCGATCAGGATCATGGCGACGATCAGCACCACCACCATCACCTGGTTCACCTGCGCTGGGTCCGCCTTGGCCGGGTAGCCGGCGCTATCGATGGCACTGCGCATGGCCGTTTCGTCGAAGCCATTGATGGTCTTGTCGCCGATGCTGACGATCACCTCGCTGCCAGCGACACTCACCGAGCCGTAGGGCAGGCCCTGCTTGACCAGGAACGTCTTGACCTTGTCGCACGGGCTGTCGAAGCGTGCCTTGCCCACCGGATCGAACTGGAAGGTGCAGCCCTTGGGATCTGCGGTGACGACGATCGGCGCCTGGCGACTGGCGGCGTCGATCTGCGGATTGGCGTAATGGCTCAGGGCCTTGAACAGCGGGAAGTACAACACCGTCGCCAGCAAAAGGCCAAGCATCAGGATCGGCTTGCGCCCGACCCGGTCCGATAGCCAGCCGAAGAACACGAAGAACGGCGCACCGATCACCACGCTGATGATCAGCAGGGTGTTGGCCTGGGCCGGGTCCATCTTGAGCATCTGGGTCATGAAGAACAGCACGTAGAACTGCGCGGTGTAGAAGGTCACCGCTTGCCCGGCATTGATGCTGAACAGTGCCGTGAGCACCACTTTCAGGTTCGGCCAGGAGGTGAACGACTCGCGGATCGGCGACTTGCTCACCTTGCCCTGGGCCTTCATTTTCACGAAGGCCGGCGACTCGTGCATGCTCATGCGGATCCAGGTGGATATCGCCAGCAGCACGATCGACAGCAGGAACGGCAGGCGCCAGCCCCAGGTTTCGAACTGGTCGCCACTGATGTAGCGGCTGGCCAGGACGACGGTCAGCGACAGCAGCAGGCCCAATGTGGCAGTGGATTGGATGAAGCCGGTGTGGAAACCACGTTTGCCATGAGGCGCGTGCTCGGCGACATAGGTGGCCGCGCCGCCGTATTCACCGCCCAACGCCAGGCCCTGAAGCATGCGCAGCACCACCAGGATGATCGGCGCGGCGATACCGATGCTGGCGTAGGTGGGCAAAAGACCCACGGCGAAGGTCGACAGGCCCATCAGCACAATGGTCACCAAGAAGGTGTACTTGCGCCCGATCATGTCGCCCAGCCGGCCGAACACCAGCGCGCCGAACGGGCGCACCAGGAAGCCGGCGGCGAAGGCCATCAGGGCGAAGATGAAGGCGGTGGTGTCGTTGACCCCCGCGAAGAATTGCTTGCTGATGACCGCGGCCAGCGCGCCATAGAGAAAAAAGTCATACCACTCGAACACCGTCCCGAGGGATGACGCGAAAATGATCTTGCGCTCTTCACGACGGCTTGGGCTGCTCGCCGCCGCCCCCTGTTCCTGGATGTAATCCGACATCGTTGCTGTCCTCGGCCCGCAGGCCACAGTGATTATTCTTGTTGTTCCACTGTCGGCGACTTGCGACCACAAGCCGCCGCTGTTGCAAACACCCGGGTCAGGGCGTCGGTATCGCGCTGGCGTCGCTGAGGTTGGTCTGGGTATTGGCCCCCTTGAGGATCAGTTGTGCCGCCTTTTCGGCAATCATCAACGTGGGTGAACAGGTATTGCCGGAGACGATCTGCGGCATGATCGATGCGTCGGCCACGCGCAGGCCGGGAATGCCATGCACGCGAAGCTGGTTATCCACAACATCGAGCGCGCCACTGCCCATGCGGCAGGTGCCCACCGGGTGGAAGATGGTGGTACCGATCTGGCCGGCGGCCTGGTGCAGGTCGTCCTCGCTCTGCAAGGCGGGGCCTGGCAAATACTCGCGAGGATCGAAGGCCGCCAGGGCAGGGGCCTGGACGATGCGTCGGGTGAGGCGGATGGCCTCGGCGGCGACGCGCAGGTCCTCGGGGTCGCTCAGGTAGTTGGGGTCGATCACCGGCGCGGCATTCATGTCCGCCGAGCGGATGTCGATGCGTCCACGGCTCGCCGGGCGCAGGTTGCACACCGAGGCGGTGAACGCCGGAAAGCGATGCAGCGGCTCGCCGAAGCGGTCCAGCGACAACGGCTGCACGTGGTATTGCAGGTTGGCCGTTGCCTGCTCGGGGCCTGAACGGGCGAAGGCGCCCAGCTGGCTCGGCGCCATGGCCAATGGGCCACTGCGGTCGTAAGCGTAGCGCAGGCCCATGCCCAGCTTGCCCCACAGGCTGTTGGCCATCTGATTGAGGGTGCGGGTGTTGTGGACCTGATAGATCAGGCGCAGTTGCAGGTGATCCTGCAGGTTGCCGCCAACCCCGGGCATCTCATGGCGAACTCCGATACCCAAGCCTTCGAGCAGCTTGCGTGGGCCGATGCCGGAGCGTTGCAGAATGCCGGGGGAGCCCACGGAGCCCGCGCACAGGACGATCTCGCGGCGAGCGGCGAACTCATGCCAGGCGCCTTGCCACGAGGCCTTCACCGCCCGGGCGCGGGTGTTGTCGAGCAGCACCTGGTCGACCTGCACGCCCGTCAACACTGTCAGGTTGGGGCGCTTGAGGATGGACCTGAGAAACGCCTTGGCCGAGTTCCAGCGCACACCGCTGCGCTGATTGACCTGAAAATATCCACAGCCCGCGTTGTCGCCCATGTTGAAGTCGTCGACCTTGGCGATGCCACTCTGCTCGGCGGCATCGCGGAAGGCATCGAGGATCGGCCAGCTGTAGCGCTGCTGCTCGACCCGCCATTCCCCCTCGGCGCCGTGGCTGTCGCTGGCGCCGGCGAAGTGGTTCTCGCAGGCCTTGAACAAGGGCAGCACATCCTTCCACGCCCAGCCGTCGTTGCCTTGCTCGGCCCAGCGGTCGTAGTCGGCGGCCTGGCCCCGCATGTAGATCATGCCGTTGATCGACGAGCAGCCGCCCAGCACCTTGCCCCGTGGATAACCCAGGCTGCGACCGTTCAGGCCGGGCTGGGCCTCGGTCTTGAAGCACCAGTCGGTGCGTGGATTGCCGATGCAGTAGAGGTAACCGACGGGGATGTGAATCCAGGGATAGTTGTCGCGGCCACCCGCCTCGAGCAGCAATACGCGGCACGAAGGGTCGGCGGACAAGCGGTTGGCCAATAGGCAACCGGCGGGACCGGCTCCCACGACCACATAGTCGTAGACAGGATCGGCTGATGGCATGTGCAACCTCGCGCCTGATTATTATTCTTGTCCCGATCCATCTTATTGATTAATTTCGCCGAGGAAACACGAGATTTCGCGCAGCCGTTGTGCGTTTTAGCACAACGACTATCTGATTGTGGGAGCGGGCTTGCCCCGCGATGGCTTCAACAGCCAGCACTTCCAAGGACGCCCATGTTCGACTGGAACGATCTGCGGTTTTTCCTCGAGTTGCAGCGCAGCGGCCGCCTGCTCACCGCCGCCAAGCGCCTCAACACCACCCACAGCACCGTGGCCCGGCATATCGAGAGCATCGAAAAGCACCTGGGTACCGCGCTGTTCGTCCAGCACGCCCAGGGCTATGAACTCACGCCTTCCGGCCAGGCCCTGCTCAAGCACGCCGAAGCCATGGAGAACGTTGCCCTGCTGGCGCAGGAAGAAATCACCCAGGCCATCACGCCACTGGGCAAGATCCGCCTGGGGGTGACCGAAGGCATCGGCATCATGTTCTTCACCCCGCGCATGAAAGCCTTGTTCCAACGCTACCCGGGGCTCGAAGTGGAATTGGTGGCGGTGCCGCGTTTCGTCAGCATCCTCAACCGCGAAGCCGAGATCAGCATTCACCTGGAACGTCCCAACGCCGACCTGCTGATCACCCGCAAGCTCACCGATTACCGCCTGGCCCTGTACGCCAGCCAGGACTACCTGGACCGCGCACCACCGCTGCACAGCCGCGAAGACCTGGCCCGGCACAGCTGGATCGGCTATGTCGACGACCTGCTGTTCAGCCAGGAGCTGCTGTTCCTCAACAGTTTCTGCCGGGCGCCCACCGTGGTGTTCCGCAGCACCAGCGTGATCGCCCAGCAGCACGCCGCACAGGCCGGGCTGGGCATCGCCGTGTTGCCGAACTACATGGCCCGCCACGATCCGAAGCTGGTGCGCGTGCTGCCCAGCGAGACCATCCAGCGCAGCTACTGGATCTGCACACGCCGCGAGCTGCACAAGTCGGTACGCCTGCGAGTGGTGTGGGACTACCTGCTGGCGCTCTGCGCCGCCGAGCAGGACGAGTTGCTAGCCGAATAGCGCCTTGCCGGCCAGCAACACCGCGGCGCCACAACCCACCACGGCGAACAGCTGCTGCAGGCGCGGGCCGGCCAGCTTGCTCGCCAACGGCCGCGCCAGCAGCAAACCCAGCACTGCCCCCACCGCGAACGGCGCCGCGACCCACCAGTGCATCACGCCCGCCACGCTGGCGCTGATCACACTACCGGTAGACACCAGGGCAATCACCGCCAGCGAGGTGGCGACGATGCTTTTCATGTTCAGGTTGGTATAACGGTTCAGCGCCGGGATGATCACGAAACCACCACCGACCCCCAACAGGCCTGACAGCAACCCCGACAGCATCCCGGTGAACGCCAGTGCCCGGGCGCAGGGCAGGGTCCAGCGCAAGCGCCCCTGCAGCGGGTTGAGCACGCAGGGCATGATCTCCCGCTCCCCACAGGGCGACTCGCCACGCAGTTCACGCGCGGCCTTGCGCCAGATCCGCAGGCAGGCGTACACCAGTACCCCGGCGAACACCAAGGCCAACGGCGTGTTGGGCAAACGATGGGCGAGCATCAGGCCGAACGGCGCGCAGGCAATTCCGATCACCGCGATGAACGCGGCCGCCCGATAGCGCACCAGCCCTTGGCGCAGGCCGAGCACCGCACCAACCGACGCCGCCAGCCCTACGGCCAGCAGACCGATCGGCGCCGCCTCGACCATGCTCAGTCCCAGGCCGAACACCAGCAGCGGCACCGCCAGGATGCCACCGCCGGCGCCGGTCAGCGCCAGCACCGCGCCAATGATCGCGCCGAGCCCGGCGCCCAGCAGTTGGTGTTCGATCACTGCTGCGCCTCGACCACCAGAGGTTGCGGCCGGGCTAGCCATTCGCGGCCCTTGAGCATGGCCTTCCAGTACAGCGGCGGCAGGATCTGCGCCTTGAGCAACCAGGCCAGGCGGGTTGGCTTGCGGCCATCGAGCAGCCAGCGCGGGAAGCTCGGCGCCACCTTGCCGCCATAGGTGAACTCGGCCAGGACGATCTTGCCGCGTTCCACCGTCAACGGGCAGGAACCATAGCCATCGTACTGGGCCAGGGTCGACAGGCGACCGAGTGCCACCAGCACATTGTTGGCCACCACCGGCGCCTGCTTGCGGGCGGCGGCGGCGGTCTTGGCGTTGCTGGTATTGGCCACGTCACCCAACGCGTGGACATTGCCGAACTGGCGATGACGCAAGGTATGCGGGTCGACATCCACCCAGCCCGCCGCATCGGCCAGCGGGCTCTGGCGGATGAAGTCAGGCGCCACCTGCGGCGGCACCACATGCAGCATGTCGAAGGCTTCGACCCGGGTCTCGGTGGTGCCATCGGGGAGGGTACGGATAAACGTGGCGCGCTTGTTCGGACCATCCACCGCCGTCAGGCGATGCTGGTAGTTCAGGTCCACGCCGTACTTGTCGATGTAGCTCATCAGCGCCGGCACATAATCCGGCACACCGAACAGCACCGCCCCAGCATTGAAGAAGCTGGCCCTGACATTGCCCAGGTGCCCCTTGCGCAACCAGTGATCACAGGACAGGTACAGCGCCTTCTGCGGCGCACCGGCGCATTTGATCGGCATCGGCGGCTGGGTGAAGAGGGCGCGCCCCTGCTTGAGGTTCTGTACCAGTTGCCAGGTGTAGGGCGCCAGGTCGTAGCGGTAGTTGGAGGTGACACCGTTGCGACCGAGCGTTTCGCTCAAACCCTCGATGGCGTTCCAATCGAGTTTCAATCCCGGGCAAACCACCAGTTGCTCATAGCTGACCGCACGCCCGTCCTCGAGCACGACCAGTTGCCCTTGAGGGTCGAAGCTCTCCACCCGCGCCTTGATCCAACGCACGCCACGGGGCAGGGTGGCCGCCATGGTCTGGGCGGTGCTCGGCGCCTTGAAAACACCGGCACCGACCATGGTCCAGCCAGGCTGGTAGTAGTGCACGTCGGCAGGGTCGATCAGGGCAATGTCCAGCGACGGATCACGGGCGATCAGGCTGGACGCGGTGGCGATACCAGCGGCACCGGCGCCGACGATCACCACCTTGTGGTGGTCGGCACGGGAGGAATCGGCAGGGGACAGCAAGGCAGGCATGGCGGTGTTCCTTGGAAATCTCGTTATGGGTACGGCGTGGCTTACAGCTTGTTCAGCGGGATCTTCAGGTAGCTCACACCGTTGGCTTCAGGTTCGGGGAATTGCCCGCTGCGCATGTTGATCTGCACCGACGGCAGGATCAGCACAGGCATGTCGAGGGTCTTGTCACGGGCTTCGCGCATCTGCACGAAGCTGTCTTCGCTGACCCCTTCATGGATATGAATGTTGTCGGCGCGTTGCTCGGCCACGGTGGTGACGAAGCGCAGCTCACGGCCACCAGGCAGGTAGTCGTGGCACATGAACAGCCGGGTCTGGTCGGGGAAGGCGAGCAGGCGACGGATCGACTGGTACAGGGTTCGCGCGCTGGCGCCAGGAAAGTCGCAACGGGCGGTGCCATAGTCGGGGGTGAACAAGGTGTCGCCGACGAACACAGCGATCTCGCCCGCATCCTCGACCATGTAGCTCATGCACGCCGGGGTATGCCCAGGGGTGTGCAGGGCACGGGCATGCAGGTTGCCGATGCGAAATCCCTCCTCATCTTCGAACAGGACGTCGAACTGGCTGCCGTCACGGGCAAAACCCGGCTCGGCGTTGAACAGGGTGCCGAAGACTTTCTGCACCTGGGTGATCTGCGCGCCGATCGCGATGCTGCCGCCAAGCCGCTCCTTGAGGTAGGCCGCCGCAGACAGATGGTCGGCGTGCACATGGGTATCCAGGATCCATTGCACCTTGGCATCCAGCGCTTCGACGCGGGCGATCAGCTTGTCCGCCGAATCGGTGCAGGTGCGCCCGGACTTGGGGTCGTAGTCCAGCACGCTGTCGATCAGCGCGCATTGGCGCGTCTCGCCATCCATGACCAGGTAGCTGATGGTCCAGGTCGCCTTGTCGAAGAACGCTTCGACGTGAAGGTTGTTGCCGATGATCATTGCACTCTCCAGTTATCCACCGAGCCTCCTTGAAGGCATAGGCAGTGAAGGGTGCTTTATCAAGATACATGCCAGCCCTTCAGATAGGACGCCGTCCCCTTGCAGGAGCGGCCTCGTGCCGCGATGGCTGCGCAGCAGCCCCATTACAGCCAGCCAAAGGTGACAGTTCCTGGCAGTCGACTGTCAGCCGATGGCAGTGTTTGGCAGTCCTTGCTACCCTCGCCAGGTCCTTCACCTGGTGCTGTCATGCTAGCCGCTTCCCATCCCGCGATCCTCGCGCTGGTGTCCTACCTCGAACACGATGTGCTACCCAGCATCGTGCTGGATACCGACTACAACATCCTGGCTGCCAACGCGGCGTACCGTCGTCAGTTCGGCAACGAGGAGCACGCGCCGATCGGCGAAAAATGCCACCGGGTCTCGCACCACTATGCCGTGCCCTGCGACCAAGCCGGGGAACATTGCCCGCTGCGCAAGTCGCTGGACAGCAAAGTGCCCGAGCGCGTGCTGCACATCCATCACACCCCGCGAGGGCCGGAGCATGTGGATGTGGAACTGCGCCCGATCCTCGATGACGAGGGCAGGGTGGTGGCCTTCGTCGAACGCCTGACCAGCGTCACACTGGCATCGGCACAACCTCAACAACAAGGGTTGGTTGGCCGGGCGCCAGCCTTCAAGAACGCCGTGGCCAGTTTGCAACGTGCAGCCCCTGCGCAGATTCCGGTACTGCTCCAGGGCGAGTCGGGTACGGGCAAGGAGCTGTTCGCCCGCGCCTTGCACCTAGGTAGCCCCCGAGCCAATGGCCCCCTGGTGGTGGTGGACTGCACCGGGCTGACCGAGTCGTTGTTCGAGAGTGAACTGTTCGGCTATGAGAAGGGCGCCTTCACCGGCGCGACTCAACGCAAGATCGGCCTGGCCGAGGCTGCTCACGGTGGCACCCTGTTCCTCGATGAGATCGGTGAAGTACCGCTGGCGATGCAGGTGAAACTGCTGCGCCTGATCGAATCCGGCAGCTTCCGTCCGGTCGGCAGCACGCGCACGGTCCATTCGGATTTCCGCCTGGTCTCGGCCACGCACAAGCCCTTGAAGGAGATGGCCGCCGAAGGGACGTTTCGCGAAGACCTGTATTACCGCATCAGCGGATTCCCGATTCGCCTGCCATCGCTGCGTGAGCGAGTCGAGGATTTACCGTTGCTCTGTGAGAGTCTGCTACAACGCATGGCCGGCAAGCACTCGCCCAAGGTCACCGCCGAAGCACTCGCTTGCCTCAACCTGCATACATTCCCAGGCAACATTCGCGAGCTCAGAAACATCTTGGAGCGCGCGCGATTGTTTGCTGATGATGGGCTGATTCGTCCCGAACATCTTCCGGAAGATATCCACCCGACTGTAAGGCAACCAGGTGTTCGGGGACGTAGGAACGAAATGGCCGATCTGGCCCATGCCCTGGAAACCTTCAGCGGTTCCCGAAGTGAATTGGCCGATCACCTCGGGATGAGCGAACGCACGTTGTACCGCCGACTTAAAGCATTGGGGATTTCGTAGTTCCACGTGGAACATTCATGAAGGTAAAAAAAAAGCCAATCCCTGGGGATTGGCTTTCTTGTACTACCCGCAGATCAGAAGTCCAGGTTGGACACCGACAGCGCGTTGCTTTCGATGAAGTCGCGACGCGGTTCGACCGCATCCCCCATCAGGGTGTTGAACAGCTGATCGGCGGCGATGGCGTCCTCGATGGTCACCTTGAGCATGCGGCGCACGGTCGGGTCCATGGTGGTTTCCCACAGCTGGTCCGGGTTCATCTCACCCAGTCCTTTGTATCGCTGGATGGTGTGGCGCTTGGTGCTCTCGTTCATCAGCCAGTCGAGGGCTTCCTTGAACTCGGTGACAGCCTTGCGACGTTCGCCACGCTGCACATAGGCGCCGTCGCCCAGCAAGGTACCCAGCTTTTCACCCAGGGCAACGACTGTCTTGTAGTCATTGCTACCGAAGAAGTCACGGTTGAAGGTGACATAGCTGGCCAAACCATGGGAGGTCGTTTCAACGACAGGCAGCCAGAGGTTGCGCTCCTTGTCCTCGTGCAAGTCGGCCTTGTAAGCCAGACCAGAACGCTGGCTATTATCCAGACGCTGCTGGAACGCCTTCAGCCAAATGTCCATCTGCGCCTTATCGGCCAGTTGCTCGAGGGAAACCTTTGGCAGGTAGATGAAGTGCTCGGTCAGCTCTTCCGGGTACAGGCGCGAAAGACGCTTGAGGGTTTTCATCACCGCGCGGAATTCGTTGACCAGCGCCTCGAGCTGCACGCCGGAAACGGCTGGCGCGGACTCGTCCAGGTGCAGGCTGGCATCTTCCAGGGCCGACTGGGTCATGTACTCTTCCATGGCCTCGTCGTCCTTGATGTATTGCTCCTGCTTACCTTTCTTCACCTTGTACAGCGGCGGCTGGGCGATATAGATGTAGCCACGCTCGACCAGTTCCGGCAGCTGACGGAAGAAGAAGGTCAGCAGCAGGGTACGGATGTGCGAACCGTCGACGTCAGCATCGGTCATGATGATGATGTTGTGATAACGCAGCTTGTCGATGTTGTACTCTTCACGGCCGATGCCACAACCCAGCGCGGTGATCAGCGTGCCGACCTCCTGGGAAGAGATCATCTTATCGAAGCGCGCTTTCTCGACGTTGAGGATCTTGCCCTTGAGCGGCAGGATCGCCTGGGTGCGACGGTTGCGGCCTTGCTTGGCCGAACCACCCGCGGAGTCACCCTCCACCAGATACAGTTCGGAAAGGGCAGGGTCCTTCTCCTGGCAGTCGGCCAATTTGCCCGGCAGGCCGGCGATGTCCAGAGCACCTTTGCGGCGAGTCATCTCACGGGCTTTACGCGCCGCTTCACGGGCCCGGGCAGCGTCGATCATCTTGCCGACCACGGCCTTGGCTTCGTTGGGGTTCTCCAACAGGAAGTCGGCGAAGTACTTGTTCATCTCCTGTTCCACGGCAGTCTTCACCTCCGAGGAAACCAGCTTGTCCTTGGTCTGCGAGCTGAACTTAGGATCCGGCACCTTGACCGAGATGATCGCGGTCAGGCCTTCACGGGCGTCATCACCAGTGGTGGCGACCTTGTTTTTCTTCGCCAGGCCTTCCTGCTCGATGTAGCTGTTCAGGCTACGGGTCAGCGAGGAACGGAAGCCGACCAGGTGGGTACCACCGTCGCGCTGGGGAATGTTGTTGGTGAAGCACAGCAGGTTTTCGTTGAAGCTGTCGTTCCACTGCAGGGCGACTTCGACACCCACGCCATCGTCACGCTGGACGTTGAAGTGGAAGACCTGGGAGTTGACCGGGGTCTTGTTGGTGTTCAGGTATTCAACGAATGCGCGCAGGCCGCCTTCGTACTTGAAGAACTCTTCCTTGCCGCTGCGCTCGTCCTTCAGCAGGATGCCGACACCCGAGTTCAGGAACGACAGCTCGCGGATACGCTTGGCGAGAATGTCCCAGCTGAAGTGAATGTTCTTGAAGGTTTCAGCCGAAGGCTTGAAGTGAATGTGGGTACCGGTGGTTTCGCTTTCACCGACCACCGCCATCGGCGCCTGTGGCACGCCATGGACGTAGGTCTGTTCCCAGATCTTGCCGCTACGACGAACGGTGAGCACCAGTTGCTCGGACAGGGCGTTTACCACCGATACACCTACGCCGTGCAGACCGCCGGAAACCTTGTAGGAGTTGTCGTCGAACTTACCGCCGGCGTGCAGCACGGTCATGATGACCTCGGCCGCGGAAACGCCTTCTTCTTTATGCACGTCGACCGGAATACCACGGCCATTGTCACGGACGCTGATGGATTCGTCCGGGTGAATGATGACGGTGATGTCATCGCAGTGCCCGGCCAGGGCTTCGTCGATCGAGTTGTCGACCACCTCGAATACCATGTGGTGCAGGCCGCTGCCGTCATCGGTGTCGCCAATGTACATGCCGGGACGCTTGCGTACGGCATCCAGCCCTTTCAGCACCTTGATGCTGGAGGAGTCGTACGTTTGATTTTCGCTCATGCCTTCACTCCCGATGGTCGTGGGTCTGGGTGATACGGCCTTGTTCCACGTGGAACAAGGCGACTGGCGTTTCCGTCTGCCAGCCTTCCCTCAGAAATTCGTGGTCTACACAGGTGATGAACACCTGGCAGTTCAATTCTTCAAGCAAGCGGCACAGGGCGCGGCGATGCTGCTCGTCCAACTCGGACGGCAGGTCGTCCACCAGATAAATACACTGGCCCCGACGAACCTGGCTGACCAGATGTCCCTGGGCAATGCGCAAGGCGCAGACCACCAGCTTCTGCTGCCCCCGCGAGAGGATGTCGGCCGCGTTGTTCGCGCCCAATCGCAGGCGCAGATCGGCACGTTGTGGCCCGGCCTGGGTATGGCCCATCTGCTGATCGCGAAGGAGAGAGGTTGCGAGGACTTCGTTGAGTTCCCGGTCCTTGTCCCAACCTCGGTAGTAGCTCAGGGTCAGCCCGTCCAGTTCGACCAGCTCGCTCAGGGTACGCTCGAAGACAGGCTTCAAGGCCTTGATGTAGTTGCGACGGTATTCATCTATTTCCGCACTGGCGAGACATAGCTCCCGATCCCAGGCGGCTTGCGAAACGGCATCAAGTGTACCATGCCGCAGCCATGAGTTCCGCTGCCGCAGGGCCTTCTGCAGGCGCTGCCAGGTCGCCATGAAGCGAGGTTCCACGTGGAACACGCCCCAATCGAGGAACTGCCGGCGCACCTTGGGCGCACCTTCGAGCAGGCGGAAACTGTCCGGGTTGATCAGTTGCAGGGGCAGCATCTCGGCCAGTTGCGCGGCGCTGCGCGCATTCTGTCCGTCGATACGAATGGTGAAATCACCCTGCCGCTCCCGTGAAACACCCAGGTTGCTGGTACCGCCTTCGGCCAGTTCGACCTGACCGAACACGGTGCAGGTCGGCTGCTCGTACTGAATCACCGGGTTCAACCGGGTGCTGCGGAACGAACGGGCGAGCCCCAGCAGGTGCACGGCTTCGAGCACGCTGGTCTTGCCGCTGCCGTTGGCGCCGTAAAGGATGTTGATGCGGGGGGAGGGTGAAAGGGTCACCGGGTGCAGATTGCGCACCGCGGTGACCGAGAGACGTCGAAGGGACATGTCGCCTGCTATGGGTTACAGACGCATCGGCATGACAACGTAGGACGAATCGTCATTGCCGGCTTCCTGCAACAGGGCGCTGCTATTGGAGTCGGACAGAATCAGGCGAACCTGTTCGGTGGTCATGACGCCCAGCACATCCAGCAGGTAGCTGACGTTGAAACCGATCTCCAGCGAGCTGCCGTTGTAGTCGACGCTGATCTCTTCTTCCGCTTCTTCCTGTTCCGGGTTGTTGGCCTGGATCTTCAGCTGGCCGGCGGCCAGTTGCAGACGGATGCCGCGGTACTTCTCGTTGGACAGGATCGCGGTACGGCTGAACGCCTCGCGCAGCGCCTGGCGATCACCGATCACCAGCTTGTCGCCGCCCTTGGGCAGGACACGCTCGTAGTCCGGGAACTTGCCGTCGACCAGCTTGGAGGTGAAGGTGAACTCACCGGTGGTGGCGCGAATGTGATGCTGGCCCAGGACGATGCTGACCATGCCTTCCGGATCGGTGAGCAGGCGCGCCAGCTCGAGGATACCCTTGCGTGGCACGATGACCTGGTGACGGTCAGCCTGACCGATCGGTGCCTGCATGGCGCACAGCGCCAGACGGTGACCGTCGGTGGCGACGGCGCGCAGGGTATCGGTGGACACTTCCAGCAGCATGCCGTTGAGGTAGTAGCGCACATCCTGCTGGGCCATGGCGAAGCTGGTTCGCTCGATCAGGCGGCGCAGCTTACTCTGTTCCAGGTTGCAGGTCAGCGAGCCCGGGCCTTCTTCCACGGTAGGGAAGTCGTTGGCCGGCAGGGTGGACAGGGTGAAACGGCTGCGGCCGGCCTTGACCAGCAGCTTCTGTTCGTCGACCTTGATGTCGACCAGCACATCGCTGGGCAGGCTCTTGCAGATGTCCATCAGCTTGCGCGCCGGAACGGTGATCTCGCCCGGCTCCGCAGGCTCTTCCAGCTGGACGCGGCCAACCAGTTCGACTTCCAGGTCGGTACCGGTCAACGACAGTTGCTGGCCTTGCACGACCAGCAGGACGTTGGACAGGACCGGCAAGGTCTGGCGGCGCTCGACGACGCCTGCGACCAGTTGCAGGGGTTTCAACAGGGCTTCGCGTTGAATGGTGAAATGCATGGTCTAGTCCCTTGCCTTCAATTAGCTGCGCTGACGGCCATCAGGTCGTCAGCGTGCGCAGCAGGTTCTTGTAGTCCTCGCGGATGTCCGCGTCGGATTCCTTCAATTCGTTGATCTTGCGGCAGGCGTGCAGCACGGTGGTGTGGTCGCGGCCGCCGAACATGTCGCCGATCTCCGGCAGGCTGTGGTTGGTCAGCTCTTTCGACAACGCCATGGCTACCTGGCGTGGACGCGCCACGGAGCGCGACCGTCGCTTGGACAACAGATCGGAGATCTTGATCTTGTAGTACTCGGCCACGGTGCGCTGGATGTTATCCACACTGACCAGCTTGTCCTGCAGCGCCAGCAGATCCTTGAGCGATTCTCGGATCAGCTCGATGGTGATGTCGCGGCCCATGAAGTGCGAGTGGGCGATCACCCGCTTCAGGGCGCCTTCAAGCTCACGCACGTTGGAGCGGATCCGCTGGGCGATGAAGAACGCGGCATCGTGCGGCAGCTCGACCTTGGCCTGGTCGGCCTTCTTCATCAGGATCGCCACGCGGGTTTCCAGCTCCGGCGGCTCGACGGCCACTGTCAGGCCCCAGCCGAAGCGGGACTTCAGGCGCTCTTCCAGGCCTTCGATTTCCTTCGGGTAGCGGTCGCTGGTGAGGATCACCTGCTGGCCGCCCTCAAGCAGGGCGTTGAAGGTATGGAAAAACTCTTCCTGGGAACGCTCCTTGCGGGCAAAGAACTGGATGTCATCGATCAGCAACGCATCGACCGAACGGTAGAAACGTTTGAATTCGTTGATCGCGTTCAGCTGCAGCGCCTTGACCATGTCGGCGACGAAGCGCTCCGAATGCAGGTAGACCACCTTGGCATTCGGGTTCTTCTTCAGCAGGTGGTTACCCACAGCGTGCATCAAGTGTGTCTTACCCAGGCCGACGCCACCATAAAGGAACAGTGGGTTGTAGCCGTGCTTGGGGTTGTCGGCCACCTGCCATGCCGCGGCGCGAGCCAGTTGGTTCGACTTGCCTTCGACGAAGGTTTCGAAGGTGAAGGTGCGGTTCAGGTAGCTGGTGTGCTTCAGGGCACCCTCGACCTGCACCGTGCGCTGCTCGGTGCGACCGCTGGCAACCGGAGCGCTCGCGATCTCGGCCATGCTGTCGAAGCTGTCACGCGAAGAGGGTTCCTCGACTTCGGCCACCTGCGCCGGCTCCACCACAGGTGCGCTGACAGGCTCGAGTGCGGGCGCCGCCTGCTGTACCTGCGCCTGTTGCGCGAGGGTTGCCGCAACGGCGGCACTGAC
Organism: Pseudomonas sp. P110(2024); assembly: GCF_057480795.1. Classification (NCBI taxonomy): domain Bacteria; kingdom Pseudomonadati; phylum Pseudomonadota; class Gammaproteobacteria; order Pseudomonadales; family Pseudomonadaceae; genus Pseudomonas; species Pseudomonas sp. P110(2024). Next base: position 154,755 of record NZ_JBLIYT010000003.1, on the reverse strand, counting down.
AGGGGCGTTGGGTGCGGCACGGGCTGCGGAACTGCGCCGGCTGCCTATTAATAAGGAAAGGGCAGGTGCGATACCGCTGCCCTGTTCACCCAGCAGTTCGAGCAGGCGGCCAAGGTACTTTTCATTGACCCAGTCGAGCACGAAGCGGTTGGGCGCATAGACGCGCAACTCGTCGCCTTCGGCTTCGACCTGTAGCGGACGGATCCAGGTGTTGAATTGCTGGGCAGGCAGCTCATCGCGCAGAAGCTCCACGCACTGCTGCCAAAGTTCCACTGACACGGATATCCCCTGAGTTGAAAGCCGGATGAGGCAAAAACAAACCGCCATTGTACCGGGCGGGCGATCAGTTATCCACACGTGACGCCACCCACTATCAGGGTAAATCCGCCAAAAAACGACTTGAATACCCTTCGGCCACTGTTGATAAGCCCTGTGGATAACGACACATGAGGGCTATGCACAACCCTGGGTTCTGGGCTGTGGATAAATCACCTGTGGATAAAGCGCCTTTTCCCGCACAGGTTTTCCTCATGCGGGACACAGACAGAACACTCCTTACCGACAAGGTTGTGATTTTCTGTACAGTACGTCAATCGTGGCCTTGATAAGGTTATCCACAGAAGGTTATCCACCTAAGATCTATAAGTTCTTCAGAAAAGCTTTTTATATGCCTCTTCTGTTTTTTTGATTTGCCCGCTTTCAGGTTAGCAAGGTCAACAGGATGCCCATCGACCTGGCTCGACCTTCCATAAGGAAAGGCTGGTTGGAAATTGACCTATCGGCTTGCTTTCTCTAGAATCGCCGATCTCTTAAAAAGGGGGCCCTTCCGGCCCGTTGTCGACCAACCCAGGTAACACGCCATGAAACGTACTTTCCAACCAAGCACCATCAAGCGCGCCCGCACCCACGGTTTCCGTGCCCGTATGGCCACCAAGAACGGCCGTGCCGTTCTGTCGCGTCGCCGTGCCAAAGGCCGTAAGCGTCTGGCCATTTGATTTTTCGGTACAGGTGGTGAGTCAGGACTTCAGTCGGGACAAGCGACTGCTTACACCCCGGCATTTCAAAGCGGTCTTCGACTCCCCAACCGGCAAGGTTCCAGGGAAAAACCTGCTTATCCTTGCCCGCGAGAACGGTCTCGATCATCCACGCCTCGGCCTGGTGATCGGCAAGAAGAGCGTCAAGCTCGCCGTTCAACGCAATCGCCTGAAACGCCTGATGCGCGATTCGTTCCGCCTGAACCAGCAGATGTTGGCCGGGTTGGATATCGTGATCGTTGCACGCAAGGGGTTGGGCGAAGTGGAAAACCCAGAATTGCACCAACACTTTGGCAAGCTCTGGAAGCGACTGGTCCGCAGTCGGCCCTCTCCAGCGGTCGCCGATTCCGCAGGGGTAGACAGTCACAATGCGTAAACTGGCCCTCGTTCCGATCCAGTTCTACCGTTACGCCATCAGTCCACTGATGGCCAGTCACTGTCGTTTCTATCCCAGCTGTTCCTGTTACGCCTATGAAGCCATCGAAAACCATGGCCTCTTGCGTGGTGGGTGGCTGGCCGTTCGTCGCCTGGGGCGTTGTCATCCGTGGAACGACGGCGGTTTCGATCCCGTTCCACCTGCTCCTTCCTCCCGAACTTCTTCGATAGCCGAGTAATCATGGATATTAAACGCACGATCCTGATCGTCGCCCTGGCAATCGTGTCCTATGTCATGGTCCTCAAGTGGAACCAGGACTATGGCCAGGCTGCCCTGCCGACTCAGAATGCTGCTGCCAGCAATGCTGCCCCGGCCCTGCCGGACACCGTGCCGGCCGGCAACGCCGGTGCCAGCGCCGATGTGCCGAGCGCCAATGCTGAATCCAGCCCTGCTGAACTGGCGCCGGTCGCGGTCAGCAAGGACCTGATCCGGATCAAGACCGATGTCCTGGACCTGGCTATCGACCCGGTCGGTGGTGACATCGTCCAGCTGAACCTGCCGAAGTACCCACGTCGCCAGGACCATCCGGACATTCCGTTCCAGCTGTTCGACAACGGCGGCGAGCGCGTGTACCTGGCCCAGAGCGGCCTGACCGGCACCAACGGCCCGGACGCCCGCGCCACTGGTCGCCCGCTGTACGCCGCGCAGCAGAAGAGCTTCCAGCTTGCCGACGGTCAGGACCAGATGGTCGTGGACCTGAAGTTCAGCGAGAACGGGGTCAACTACATCAAGCGCTTCAGCTTCAAGCGCGGTGAGTACGACCTGACCGTCAGCTACCTGATCGACAACCAGAGCGGCCAGGCCTGGAGCGGCAACATGTTTGCCCAGCTCAAGCGCGACGCCAGCTCCGACCCGTCGTCGAGCACCGCGACCGGTACGGCCACCTACCTGGGCGCCGCCCTGTGGACAGCTTCCGAGCCGTACAAGAAAGTGTCGATGAAAGACATCGACAAAGGCAGTTTGAAAGAAAATGTGACCGGCGGCTGGGTCGCCTGGCTGCAGCACTACTTCGTGACCGCCTGGATTCCGAGCAAATCGGACAACAACGCTGTTCAGACCCGCAAGGACAGCCAGGGCAACTACATCATCGGCTACACCGGCCCTGCGCTTAACGTCCCTGCCGGCGGCAAGGTCGAAACCAGCGCCATGCTGTATGCAGGTCCGAAAATCCAGTCCAAGCTCAAGGAACTGTCCCCAGGCCTGGAACTGACCGTCGACTACGGTTTCCTGTGGTTCATCGCCCAGCCGATCTTCTGGCTGCTGCAACATATCCACAGCCTGCTCGGCAACTGGGGCTGGTCGATCATCGTCCTGACCATGCTGATCAAAGGCCTGTTCTTCCCGCTGTCGGCCGCCAGCTACCGCTCGATGGCGCGCATGCGTGCCGTGGCGCCGAAACTGGCTCAGCTCAAGGAACGCTTCGGTGACGATCGCCAGAAGATGTCCCAGGCGATGATGGAGCTGTACAAGAAAGAGAAGATCAACCCGCTGGGCGGCTGCCTGCCGATCCTGGTACAGATGCCGGTGTTCCTGGCCCTGTACTGGGTACTGCTGGAAAGCGTAGAGATGCGCCAGGCTCCGTGGATGCTGTGGATCACCGACCTGTCGATCAAGGATCCGTTCTTCATCCTGCCGATCATCATGGGCGCTACCATGTTCATCCAGCAGCGTCTGAACCCGACCCCGCCGGATCCGATGCAGGCCAAGGTGATGAAAATGATGCCGATCATCTTCACCTTCTTCTTCCTGTGGTTCCCGGCCGGTCTGGTGCTGTACTGGGTTGTGAACAACTGCCTGTCGATTGCACAGCAGTGGTACATCACCCGCAGCATCGAGGCAGCGACCAAGAAAGCTGCCGCTTGACGGGCAAGCCTGTTTGCCTGTGAATAAAAACGCCCCCTAGTGGGGCGTTTTTGCTATCTGACGAATTCGTTGTAGAGGCTTTCGAGCATGAACACTGTGCGTGAAACCATCGCTGCCATCGCCACCGCCCAAGGCCGCGGCGGGGTCGGCATTGTCCGTTTGTCCGGGCCGTTGGCCAGCCAGGCCGGGCAGGCCATTACCGGCCGCACGCTGACCCCGCGCCATGCCCACTATGGCCCGTTCCGCGATGCCGATGGCCTGGTCCTGGACGAAGGCATCGCGCTGTTCTTCCCCGGGCCGAACTCGTTCACCGGCGAAGACGTGCTCGAGCTGCAGGGCCACGGGGGACCGGTGGTCATGGACATGCTGCTGCAGCGCTGCCTGCAGTTGGGCTGCCGGTTGGCACGCCCGGGCGAGTTCAGCGAACGTGCGTTTCTCAACGACAAGCTCGACCTGGCCCAGGCCGAAGCCATCGCTGACCTGATCGAAGCCAGCTCCACGCAAGCTGCCCGTAATGCCCTGCGCTCGTTGCAGGGGGCTTTCTCCAAGCGCGTGCATGGGCTGACCGAGGCGCTGATTGCCTTGCGCATCTACGTCGAGGCGGCGATCGACTTCCCTGAGGAAGAAATCGACTTTCTCGCCGACGGCCATGTGCTGCGCATGCTCGATGATGTGCGCAACGAGTTGTCCACAGTGCAGCGTGAAGCCGGGCAGGGTGCCCTGTTGCGCGACGGCATGACGGTGGTCATCGCCGGCCGGCCGAACGCCGGCAAATCTAGCCTGCTCAACCAGCTGGCCGGACGCGAGGCGGCGATCGTCACCGATATCGCCGGCACCACCCGGGATATTCTGCGCGAACATATCCACATCGATGGCATGCCGCTGCATGTGGTCGACACCGCCGGTCTGCGCGATACCGATGACCATGTGGAAAAGATCGGGGTGGAAAGGGCGCTCAAGGCCATCGGCGAGGCTGACCGAGTGCTGCTGGTCGTCGACTCGACCGCGCCGGAAGCCAGTGACCCCTTTGCGCTGTGGCCGGAGTTCCTGGACCAACGGCCAGATGTGGCAAAAGTCACGCTCATCCGTAACAAGGCCGACTTGAGCGGTGAGCATGTCGGCATGGAGCAGAGTGACGATGGCCACGTAACCATTACCCTGAGTGCCCGCGAAGACGACATGGGGCTGGATCTGCTGCGTGACCACCTCAAGGCCTGCATGGGGTATGAACAGACCGCGGAGAGCAGCTTCAGCGCCCGTCGCCGACACCTGGAAGCGCTGCGTCAGGCCAGCGAGCACCTGGAGCATGGTCGGGCACAACTGACCCTGGCTGGCGCCGGAGAGCTGCTGGCAGAGGATCTGCGCCAGGCACAGCAAGCGTTGGGTGAAATCACCGGGGCGTTCAGTTCGGACGACCTGCTTGGCAGGATTTTCTCGAGCTTCTGCATCGGCAAATAGTCCACAGCCCTTCGATAACAAGGCCGCTTCTGTCTGGAGCGGCTTTTTTTTGCCTGTGATTCGGGTAGGGAGAGAGCCGGCTTGGTCTGCGGTATCTGTAGGCCCGCCGCCCAAGCCGTCATCCACAGATGAGATTTCAGGCCCAGGAGCTCTGTGGAAAACTCGCCATCAGCTCCGTTGATAACTGGCCTTTTTTTCTGAGGACAAACCCGCCTGTGGGTAATCGACACTTTAATCCACAGGTTACACGCCGTTATCCAGAACCCCCAAGCCTACTACACCACAGGGTTATGATTCCGGCAAAGCCACGCAGTGAAAGGGCTTAGGTAACTTATCCACATGTGGATAGGTGCCTAAACATAAACATAAAAACAAAGCTTTTTTAAATTTTTCCTCTTTGTTTTCTTTTACCTGCCACTCATCCACAGCCTGCTCATTTTTTGCTCAGAAGGTTTCTTTGAAGGGCGGTAAGTCCCTATACTTGTCCGCTTACCTTCTCTATTCGCAAAAACAGGCACGAGGTGCGTGGTGGATTTCCCTTCCCGTTTTGAAGTGATCGTCATCGGCGGCGGCCATGCCGGTACCGAGGCTGCGCTTGCGTCCGCACGCATGGGTGTGAAAACCCTGCTGCTGACCCACAACGTGGAAACCCTCGGTCACATGAGTTGCAACCCGGCCATCGGCGGCATCGGCAAGAGCCACCTGGTCAAGGAAATCGATGCGCTCGGCGGCGCCATGGCGTTGGCCACCGACAAGAGCGGCATCCAGTTCCGCATCCTGAACAACCGCAAGGGGCCGGCCGTACGCGCCACCCGTGCGCAGGCCGACCGCGCCATCTACAAGGCGGTGGTGCGCGAAATCCTGGAAAACCAGCCGAACCTGTGGATATTCCAGCAGTCGTGCGATGACCTGATCGTCGAGCAGGACCAGGTCAAGGGCGTGGTCACGCAAATGGGTCTGCGCTTTTTCGCCGACTCCGTGGTCCTGACCAGCGGCACCTTCCTCGGCGGACTTATCCACATCGGTCTGCAGAACTACTCCGGTGGCCGTGCCGGTGATCCGCCCGCCAACGCCCTGGCCCAGCGCATGCGTGAACTGCCGCTGCGCGTCGGTCGCCTGAAGACCGGCACACCGCCGCGCATCGATGGCCGTTCGGTGGACTTCTCGGTGATGACCGAGCAGCCGGGCGACACGCCGATCCCGGTAATGTCGTTCATGGGCAATGCCGACATGCATCCGCGCCAGGTCAGTTGCTGGATTACCCACACCAATGCCCGTACCCACGAGATCATCGCCTCGAACCTCGACCGTTCGCCGATGTACTCCGGCGTGATCGAAGGCATCGGCCCGCGCTACTGCCCGTCGATCGAGGACAAGATCCATCGCTTCGCCGACAAGGAAAGCCACCAGGTGTTCATCGAGCCGGAAGGCCTGACCACCCACGAGCTGTATCCCAACGGTATTTCCACCTCGCTGCCGTTCGACGTGCAGCTGGACATCGTTCGCTCGATCCGCGGCATGGAAAACGCCCACATCGTCCGCCCGGGCTATGCCATCGAGTACGACTACTTCGACCCGCGCGACCTGAAGTACAGCCTCGAGACCAAGGTCATCGGCGGCCTGTTCTTCGCCGGCCAGATCAATGGCACCACCGGTTACGAAGAGGCCGGCGCCCAGGGCCTGCTGGCCGGGACCAACGCCGCGCTGCGTGCCCAGGGCCGTGAAAGCTGGTGCCCGCGCCGCGACGAAGCCTACATCGGTGTGCTGGTCGACGACCTGATCACCCTGGGGACCCAGGAGCCGTACCGCATGTTCACCTCGCGCGCCGAATACCGGCTGATCCTGCGCGAAGACAACGCAGACCTGCGCCTGACCGAGAAAGGCCGCGAGCTGGGCCTGGTCGACGACCAGCGCTGGGCCGCGTTCTGCGCAAAGCGCGAAGGCATCGAGCGCGAGGAACAACGCCTGAAGAGCACCTGGGTCCGCCCGGGCACGCCGCAGGGCCAGGCCATTGTGGATAAGTTCGGCACGCCGCTGGCCCACGAATACAGCCTGCTCAACCTGCTCGCCCGTCCGGAAGTCGACTACGCTGGCTTGATCGAGGCGACCGGCGGTGAAGTGATCGATCCACAGGTCGCCGAACAGGTCGAGATCAAGACCAAGTACGCCGGCTACATCGACCGCCAACAGGAAGAGATCGCCCGTCTGCGCGCCAGCGAAGACACGCGCCTGCCTGTGGATATCGACTACACCACGATTTCCGGCCTGTCCAAGGAGATCCAGGGCAAGCTCGGGCAGACCCGCCCGCAGACCCTAGGCCAGGCGTCGCGCATTCCGGGCGTCACCCCGGCGGCGATTTCCCTGTTGCTGATTCACTTGAAAAAACGCGGCGCAGGCCGCGAATTGGAGCAAAGCGCTTGAGTTCCCTGGTCACCCCGCAACACGCCGAAGAGTTGTCCACAGGTGCGCGCCAGCTCGGTGTCGAGCTGAGCGCGCAGCAGCACGAGTCGCTGCTGGGCTACCTGGCCCTGTTGATCAAATGGAACAAGGCCTACAACCTGACCGCCGTGCGCGACCCGGACGAGATGGTCTCGCGCCACCTGCTCGACAGCCTGAGCGTCATGCCGTTTATCCACAATGACACCCAGCGCTGGCTGGATGTCGGCAGCGGCGGCGGGATGCCGGGCATTCCGCTGGCCATCCTGCATCCGCACAAGCAGGTAACGGTGCTGGACAGCAACGGCAAGAAGACCCGCTTCCTGACCCAGGTGAAGATGGAACTGAAACTGGACAACCTCACGGTTATCCACAGCCGGGTGGAAGAGGTCCAGCCCGAGCAGCCGTTCTGCGGGATCATTTCCCGGGCCTTCAGCAGCATGGAGAATTTCACCAACTGGACCCGCCACCTGGGTGACGCCCGCACGCAATGGCTTGCAATGAAGGGGCTGCATCCTGCCGACGAACTGGTAGCATTGCCCGCAGACTTCACAGTGGAAAGCGAGCAGGCCCTGACCGTTCCAGGTTGCCAGGGCCAGCGCCATCTGCTGATACTGCGCCGCAAGGCATGACTGGGAACACACGCAACAATGGCTAAGGTATTCGCAATCGCGAACCAGAAGGGTGGCGTGGGCAAGACCACCACCTGCATCAATCTCGCCGCATCGCTGGCCGCGACCAAGCGTCGCGTGCTGCTGATCGACCTCGATCCACAGGGCAACGCCACCATGGGCAGCGGTGTGGATAAACACGAGCTCGAGCACTCGGTGTACGACCTGCTGATCGGGGAATGCGACCTGGCCCAGGCCATGCACTATTCCGAGCACGGCAACTTCCAGTTGCTGCCGGCCAACCGCGACCTCACCGCCGCGGAAGTCGTGCTGCTCGAGATGCAGATGAAGGAGAGCCGCCTGCGCAACGCGCTGGCGCCGATCCGCGAGAACTACGACTACATCCTCATCGACTGCCCGCCGTCGCTGTCGATGCTGACGCTCAACGCTCTGGTCGCCTCCGATGGCGTGATCATCCCCATGCAGTGCGAGTACTACGCGCTGGAAGGTCTCAGCGACCTTGTGGATAACATCAAGCGCATCGCCGCCCGGCTGAACCCGGAGCTGAAGATCGAAGGCCTGCTGCGGACCATGTACGATCCGCGCCTAAGCCTGAACAACGATGTTTCGGCGCAGCTCAAGGAGCACTTCGGCGATCAGCTGTACGACACGGTGATTCCACGCAACATCCGCCTGGCCGAGGCGCCGAGCTTCGGCATGCCGGCCCTGGCCTACGACAAGCAATCCCGCGGCGCGCTCGCCTATCTGGCGCTGGCCGGGGAACTGGTCCGCCGTCAGCGCCGTCCATCACGCACTGCACAAACAACTTAAGGAATCCGCATGGCCATCAAGAAACGCGGTCTCGGACGTGGGTTGGATGCACTGCTCAGTGGTCCTTCCGTCAGCGCGCTCGAAGCGCAGGCAGTGAAGATCGACCAGAATGAACTGCAACAGCTGCCGGTCGAGCTGATCCAGCGCGGCAAGTACCAGCCGCGCCGCGACATGGATCCCGAGGCGCTGGAGGAACTGGCGCACTCGATCCGCACCCACGGCGTCATGCAACCGATCGTGGTGCGCCCGATCGGCGACAACCGCTACGAGATCATCGCCGGTGAGCGCCGCTGGCGCGCCACCCAGCAGGCCGGCCTGGACACCGTGCCGGCCATGGTCCGCGAAGTGCCCGACGAAGCCGCCATCGCCATGGCGCTGATCGAGAACATCCAGCGCGAGGACCTCAACCCGCTGGAGGAAGCCCTGGCCCTGCAGCGCCTGCAGCAGGAGTTCGAGCTGACCCAGCAGCAGGTGGCCGATGCCGTCGGCAAGTCGCGGGTGACCGTGGCCAACCTGCTGCGCCTGATCTCGCTGCCCGAGGCCATCAAGACCATGCTCGCCCACGGCGACCTGGAGATGGGCCACGCCCGCGCCTTGCTCGGCCTCGAGGAGGATCGTCAGGAAGAAGGGGCGCGTCATGTTGTCGCACGCGGGCTCACCGTGCGCCAGACCGAGGCACTGGTGCGCCAGTGGCTCAATGGCAAACCTGAGCCGGTCGAGGCCAGCAAACCTGATCCGGATATCGCCCGTCTTGAACAGCGTCTGGCAGAGCGCCTGGGCTCGGCGGTACAAATTCGCCACGGCAACAAGGGCAAAGGCCAGTTGGTTATTCGCTACAACTCCCTTGACGAGTTGCAAGGCGTGCTTGCTCACATCCGCTGAAACAATTCCTGTTGTAGCGCGCAGTCGGAAATCACTACCGAAGAGTTGAATAGGGGTTAATCCACCCCTATACTCTGCGCGCATTTTGTCGGCACAAATTATGCCAAGTCATTGCTGACTAGGCGGTCGACTTTCGAGGAGCAGTTGTGATGGAAATACGCACGCCAAACCGCCTGCCTTTCCATCGCTGGGCGGTTTTTCCGGTACTGCTGGCTCAATTTGTCGTCCTGCTGCTGGCAACCTTGGTGTTGTGGCAGTGGAAAGGGGCGGTCAGTGGATATTCAGGCCTCTGCGGAGGATTGATTGCCTGGCTGCCCAATGTGTATTTCGCCTGGAAGGCTTTTCGCTTCAGCGGAGCCCGGGCGGCGCAGGCCATCGTCAAGTCGTTCTACGCGGGCGAGGCAGGCAAGATGATTTTGACGGCAGTGCTGTTTGCACTGACCTTCGCAGGAGTGAAGCCATTGGCGCCGTTGGCAGTATTCGGCGTCTTCGTGCTGACCCTTTTGGTCAGCTGGTTCGCGCCCCTGCTGATGAATAAAAGACTTTCGAGACCTTAGGGCGTTTGAGGCAACCATGGCAGCAGAAACCGCTTCGGGCTATATCCAGCACCACTTGCAGAACCTGACCTACGGTCAACTACCAGACGGCAGCTGGGGCTTCGCCCATTCGGCTGCAGAAGCCAAGGCAATGGGCTTCTGGGCGTTCCACGTGGACACCCTCGGCTGGTCCGTTGCGCTGGGTCTGATCTTCCTGTTCATCTTCCGCATGGCGGCCAAGAAGGCGACTTCCGGCCAGCCGAGCGGTCTGCAGAACTTCGTGGAAGTGCTGGTGGACTTCGTCAACGGCAGCGTGAAGGATTCCTTCCACGGCCGTAGCCCGGTGATTGCTCCGCTGGCGCTGACCATTTTCGTCTGGGTCTTCCTGATGAACGCCATCGACCTGGTACCGGTCGACTGGATTCCTCAGCTGGCCATCCTGATCTCCGGTGATCCGCACATTCCGTTCCGCGCGGTTTCGACCACCGACCCGAACGCGACCCTGGCCATGGCCTTCTGCGTGTTCGCCCTGATCATCTTCTACAGCATCAAGGTCAAGGGCCTGGGCGGCTTCCTCGGCGAGCTCACCCTGCACCCGTTCGGCAGCAAGAATATCTTCGTGCAGATCCTGCTGATCCCGGTGAACTTCCTGCTTGAATTCGTCACCCTGATCGCCAAGCCGATCTCGCTGGCCCTGCGTCTGTTCGGCAACATGTACGCCGGCGAACTGGTGTTCATCCTGATCGCGGTGATGTTCGGCGCCGGCATCCTCTGGCTCAGCGGCCTGGGTGTGGTGCTGCAGTGGGCGTGGGCCGTGTTCCACATCCTGATCATCACCCTGCAAGCTTTCATCTTCATGATGCTGACCATCGTCTACCTGTCGATGGCTCACGAAGATAACCATTAAGACCGCCTGGCGTGTCTGATAGCCTTCCCCGCCCGTTTGGGGGGAGGGCTTAAAAAGTCCGCAAGGGCATGCTGTACCAAACGATTTGTTTTACCGCTTCAAACTAAAAACCTAACCAATACGACGTAAAAGTCGGGAGGAAAGATGGAAACTGTAGTTGGTCTGACCGCTATCGCTGTTGCTCTGCTGATCGGCCTGGGTGCTCTGGGTACCGCCATTGGTTTCGGCCTGCTGGGCGGCAAGTTCCTGGAAGGCGCTGCTCGCCAGCCAGAAATGGTTCCGATGCTGCAGGTCAAAATGTTCATCGTTGCCGGTCTGCTCGACGCCGTAACCATGATCGGTGTTGGTATCGCTCTGTTCTTCACCTTCGCGAACCCCTTCGTTGGTCAGATCGCCGGCTAATCACTCGTTCCTACGAGTTGATTGGTGTGATGGACAAAGACCGAGCGAGGTGTTGGCGTGAACATTAATGCAACCCTGATTGGCCAATCCGTTGCTTTTCTGATTTTTGTACTCTTCTGCATGAAGTACGTATGGCCTCCGGTCATCACTGCCCTGCAAGAGCGCCAAAAGAAGATTGCCGACGGCTTGGACGCTGCCAACCGCGCAGCTCGCGACCTGGAGCTGGCCCAAGAGAAAGCGGGTCAGCAACTGCGTGAAGCGAAGGCACAGGCAGCCGAAATCATTGAGCAAAGCAAGAAACGCGCTGCTCAGCTTGTCGAGGAAGCCCGTGAACAGGCTCGCGTCGAAGCTGACCGTGTGAAGGCTCAGGCTCAAGCCGAGATCGAACAGGAACTGAACAGCGTCAAAGACGCCCTGCGTGCCCAAGTGGGTGCCCTGGCCGTTGGCGGTGCTGAAAAGATCCTTGGCGCCACAATCGATCAAAACGCGCATGCGGAGCTGGTTAACAAACTGGCCGCTGAAATTTAAGCGAGGGCGATCATGGCAGAACTGACCACGTTGGCCCGACCTTACGCTAAGGCTGCCTTCGAGCATGCCCAGGCCCATCAGCAACTGGCCAATTGGTCAGCCATGCTCGGCCTGGCTGCTGCGGTGTCGCAAGACGACACCATGCAGCGCCTGCTCAAGGCCCCGCAACTGACTAGCGCAGAAAAGGCCGCCGCATTCATTGAAGTGTGCGGTGACAAGTTTGACGCCAAGGCACAGAATTTCATTCATGTTGCCGCGGAAAACGAACGTCTCCTGCTTCTGCCGGAGATTTCGACTCTGTTCGACCTGTACAAGGCCGAGCAAGAGAAATCCGTGGACGTGGAAGTCACCAGTGCTTTTGCGTTGAACCAAGAACAGCAAGACAAACTCGCCAAGGTTCTCAGTGCACGGTTAGGCCAGGAAGTGCGCCTGCACGCGTCGGAGGATGCCAGCCTGATCGGCGGCGTCGTCATCCGCGCTGGCGACCTGGTAATCGACGGTTCGGTTCGCGGGAAGATCGCGAAACTGGCCGAAGCCTTGAAATCTTGAGTTTGAAGGGGCAGCAGAGCAATGCAGCAACTCAATCCTTCCGAAATTAGTGAAATCATCAAGGGCCGCATCGACAACCTCGATGTTGGCTCCCAAGCCCGTAACGAAGGTACCGTCGTTTCGGTTTCCGACGGCATCGTGCGGATCCACGGTCTGGCCGACGTCATGTACGGCGAAATGATCGAGTTCCCGGGCAGCGTATTCGGCATGGCCCTGAACCTGGAGCAAGACTCCGTAGGTGCAGTGGTCCTGGGTGCCTATGACACCCTCGCCGAAGGCATGAGCGCCAAGTGCACCGGCCGCATCCTGGAAGTTCCGGTTGGTAAGGAACTGCTGGGTCGCGTCGTCGACGCACTGGGTAACCCGATCGACGGCAAAGGTCCTCTGGGCAACACCCAGACCGACGCGGTCGAGAAAGTAGCTCCAGGCGTGATCTGGCGTAAGTCGGTAGACCAGCCTGTACAGACTGGCTACAAGTCCGTCGACGCCATGATCCCTGTCGGCCGTGGCCAGCGCGAGCTGATCATCGGTGACCGTCAGATCGGCAAGACCGCCATGGCCATCGACGCCATCATCAACCAGAAAGACTCCGGTATTTTCTGTGTTTATGTTGCAGTCGGCCAGAAGCGTTCCACCGTTGCCAACATCGTTCGCAAGCTGGAAGAAGCTGGCGCCCTGGCCAACACCATCGTGGTCGTTGCCAGCGCCTCGGAATCCGCCGCACTGCAGTTCCTGGCCCCGTACGCCGGCTGCACCATGGGCGAGTTCTTCCGTGACCGCGGTGAAGACGCGCTGATCGTCTACGATGACCTGTCCAAGCAGGCCGTTGCCTACCGTCAGATCTCCCTGCTGCTGCGCCGTCCACCAGGACGTGAAGCGTACCCAGGCGACGTGTTCTATCTCCACTCCCGTCTGCTGGAGCGTGCATCGCGCGTTTCCGAAGAGTACGTCGAGAAGTTCACCAACGGTGCCGTAACCGGCAAGACTGGCTCGCTGACCGCCCTGCCGATCATCGAAACCCAGGCTGGCGACGTTTCCGCGTTCGTTCCGACCAACGTGATCTCGATCACCGACGGTCAGATCTTCCTGGAATCGGCCATGTTCAACGCAGGCATCCGTCCTGCCGTTAACGCCGGTGTGTCGGTATCCCGTGTTGGTGGTGCCGCCCAGACCAAGATCATCAAGAAGCTGTCCGGTGGTATCCGTACCGCCCTGGCCCAGTACCGTGAACTGGCGGCCTTCGCCCAGTTCGCTTCGGACCTGGACGAGGCTACCCGCAAGCAGCTGGAGCATGGTCAGCGCGTTACCGAGCTGATGAAGCAGAAGCAGTACGCGCCAATGTCGATCGCCGACATGGCCCTGTCGCTGTACGCCGCTGAGCGTGGTTTCCTGACCGACGTAGAAGTCGCCAAGGTCGGTAGCTTCGAGCAAGCTCTGATCGCCTACTTCAACCGTGATCACGCCGAACTGATGGCGAAGATCAACGTGAAGGGTGACTTCAACGACGAAATCGACGCTGGCATGAAAGCCGGTATCGAGAAGTTCAAGGCCACCCAGACCTGGTAAGCCGCAGCGGGGGCTCCGGCCCCCGCTTGCTAACCTGATAGGTGATACATGGCAGGCGCAAAAGAGATTCGCAGTAAGATTGCGAGCATCAAAAGCACGCAAAAAATTACCAGCGCCATGGAGAAAGTGGCGGTCAGCAAAATGCGCAAGGCACAAATGCGCATGGCTGCTAGCCGTCCTTACGCGGAGCGTATCCGCCAGGTGATCGGTCATCTGGCCAACGCCAACCCGGAATATCGCCACCCGTTCATGATCGAGCGCCCTGTAAAGCGCGCCGGTTATATCGTGGTGAGCAGTGACCGTGGTCTGTGCGGTGGCTTGAACACCAACCTGTTCAAGGCCCTGGTCAAGGACATGAACGAAAACCGCGAACAGGGCGTTGAAATCGACCTGTGCGTGATCGGCAGCAAGGGTGCGACTTTCTTCCGCATCTTTGGCGGCAACGTCGTAGCCGCGATCAGCCACCTGGGCGAAGAGCCATCGATCAATGATCTGATCGGCTCCGTCAAGGTGATGCTGGACGCCTACCTGGACGGCCGCATCGATCGCCTCTCGGTGGTTTCGAACAAGTTCATCAACACCATGACCCAAAAACCGACGGTCGAGCAATTGGTACCGTTGGTGGCAACCCCGGATCAGGAACTCAAGCACCACTGGGACTACCTGTACGAACCCGACGCAAAAGAGCTGCTGGACGGCTTGATGGTGCGTTACGTGGAGTCGCAGGTCTACCAGGCGGTGGTCGAGAACAACGCTGCTGAACAAGCGGCCCGGATGATCGCCATGAAGAACGCCACAGACAACGCCGGTGATTTGATCAAAGAGCTTCAGTTGATCTACAACAAGGCGCGTCAGGCTGCGATCACCCAGGAGATCTCGGAAATCGTCGGCGGCGCTGCCGCGGTTTAACGGTTCAAAAATTCAGAGGATCCAGCTATGAGTAGCGGACGTATCGTTCAAATCATCGGCGCCGTCATCGACGTGGAATTCCCACGTGATGCCGTGCCGAGTGTTTACAACGCGCTGAAAGTACAAGGCGCGGAAACCACCCTGGAAGTTCAGCAGCAGCTGGGCGACGGCGTGGTTCGTACCATTGCGATGGGCTCGACCGAAGGTCTGAAGCGCGGTCTGGATGTCGTCGACACCAAGGCAGCCATCTCGGTACCTGTCGGCAAGGCAACCCTGGGCCGTATCATGGACGTCCTGGGCAACCCGATCGACGAAGCCGGCCCAATCGGCGAAGAAGAGCGTCGCGGTATTCACCAGCCAGCGCCTTCGTTCTCCGACCAGGCGGGCGGCAACGACCTGCTGGAAACCGGTATCAAGGTTATCGACCTGGTCTGCCCGTTCGCCAAGGGTGGTAAGGTTGGTCTGTTCGGTGGTGCCGGCGTCGGCAAGACCGTGAACATGATGGAACTGATCCGTAACATCGCCATGGAACACAGCGGTTACTCCGTGTTCGCTGGTGTGGGTGAGCGTACTCGTGAGGGTAACGACTTCTACCACGAGATGAAGGACTCCAACGTTCTCGACAAGGTAGCGCTGGTCTACGGTCAGATGAACGAGCCACCAGGAAACCGTCTGCGCGTAGCGCTGACCGGCCTGACCATGGCCGAGAAGTTCCGTGACGAAGGTAACGACGTTCTGCTGTTCGTCGACAACATCTATCGTTACACCCTGGCCGGTACCGAAGTATCCGCACTGCTGGGCCGTATGCCTTCGGCAGTAGGCTACCAGCCGACCCTGGCCGAAGAGATGGGCGTTCTGCAAGAGCGTATCACTTCGACCAAAGAAGGTTCGATCACCTCCGTACAGGCCGTATACGTACCTGCGGACGACCTGACCGACCCGTCGCCAGCGACCACCTTCGCCCACTTGGACGCCACCGTCGTTCTGTCCCGTGACATCGCTTCCCTGGGTATCTACCCAGCGGTCGACCCACTGGACTCGACTTCGCGCCAGCTGGACCCGAACGTGATCGGCACCGAGCACTACGAGACCGCTCGTGGCGTTCAGTATGTTCTGCAGCGCTACAAAGAGCTGAAGGACATCATCGCGATCCTGGGTATGGACGAACTGTCTGAAGCCGACAAGCAACTGGTTGCCCGCGCTCGTAAGATCCAGCGCTTCCTGTCGCAGCCGTTCTTCGTGGCCGAAGTCTTCACCGGCTCGCCAGGCAAGTACGTTTCGCTCAAGGACACCATCGCTGGCTTCAGCGGCATCCTCAAAGGTGACTACGACCACCTGCCAGAACAAGCGTTCTACATGGTCGGCAGCATCGACGAAGCGATCGAGAAAGCCAAGAAACTGTAATCCCGGCGCCCCGCAAGGGGCGCTAATCAGGTTGAGGCAAGCAGATGGCTATGACAGTCCATTGCGATATCGTCAGCGCGGAAGGAGAGATCTTCTCCGGCCTGGTCGAGATGGTAGTAGCGCACGGCAACCTGGGCGATCTGGGTATCGCTCCAGGCCACGCGCCGCTGATCACCAATCTCAAGCCTGGTCCGATCACGCTGACCAAGCAGGGTGGCACTCAAGAGGTGTACTACATCTCCGGTGGCTTCCTCGAAGTGCAGCCGAACATGGTCAAGGTTCTTGCCGACACCGTGCAGCGCGCTGCCGACCTGGACGAAGCTCAGGCTCAGGAAGCCCTCAAGGCTGCCGAGAACGCGCTGAACACTAAAGGCTCGGACTTCGACTACGGCGCTGCTGCCGCACGTCTGGCCGAGGCTGCAGCTCAGCTGCGTACTGTCCAGCAATTGCGCAAAGGCAAGTAAACCGGCCTTGGCCGCTTACCGCTGTTGCGATTGAGTTAAAGGGTAGCCTCGGCTACCCTTTTTCTTTTTCTGAAATTCCCCTTCGGTCACGTCCCTGACCACCCAGGATTGGTAGCCAGTCAATGTCCCTCGATATCGTCATTCTCGCCGCAGGCCAAGGCACCCGCATGCGCTCCGCGCTGCCGAAGGTCCTGCACCCGGTCGCCGGCAACTCCATGCTCGGGCACGTTATCCACAGCGCACGCCAGTTGCAGCCCAAAGGTATTCACGTGGTTATCGGCCATGGCGCCGAGCTGGTTCGTGAGCGCCTGGCCGCCGACGATCTGAACTTCGTCATGCAGGACAAGCAACTGGGTACCGGCCATGCCGTGGCCCAGGCGTTGCCGGCGATCACCGCCGAAATCGTGCTGGTGCTCTACGGGGATGTGCCGTTGATCGAGGTGGAAACCCTGCAGCGCCTGCTGGCCAAGGTCAGTGAGCAGCAGCTGGGGCTGCTCACCGTCACCTTGCAGGATCCGACCGGTTACGGGCGCATCGTGCGTGACGCAGCGGGCAACGTGACCGCGATCGTCGAGCACAAGGATGCCAGCGAAGCGCAGAAGGCGATCAAGGAAGGCAACACCGGCATCCTCGCCATGCCTGCCGCACGGCTGGCAGACTGGATGGGACGGTTGTCCAATAACAACGCTCAGGGCGAGTACTACCTTACCGATGTGATCGCCATGGCCGTGGCCGATGGCCTGGTGGTCGCCACCGAGCAGCCCCAAGATCCGATGGAAGTGCAGGGCGCCAACGACCGCCGCCAACTGGCGGAGCTTGAGCGTCACTATCAACTGCGTGAAGGCCGCCGTTTGATGGCCCAGGGCGTCACGCTGCGCGATCCGGCGCGCTTCGATGTGCGTGGTGAGGTGACGGTTGGCCGCGATGTGCTGATCGACATTAACGTCATTCTCGAAGGCAAGGTGGTGATCGAGGATGACGTACAGATCGGCCCCAACTGCGTGATCAAGGACAGCACCCTGCGCAAGGGCGTGGTGGTCAAGGCCAACAGCCACCTTGAAGGCGCGGTGCTGGGCGAGGGCAGCGATGCTGGTCCGTTCGCCCGTCTGCGTCCGGGCAGCGTGCTGGAAGCCCGCGCCCATGTGGGTAACTTTGTCGAGCTGAAGAACGCGCACCTGGGCGAGGGCGCCAAGGCCGGTCACCTGACCTACCTGGGCGATGCCGAGATCGGTGCCCGCACTAACATCGGTGCCGGCACCATCACCTGCAACTACGATGGCGCGAACAAGTTCCGCACCGTGATGGGCGAGGATGTGTTCATCGGTTCCAACAACTCGCTGGTGGCACCTGTGGAAATCCAGGCGGGAGCCACTACCGCCGCGGGCTCGACCATCACCCAGACAGTCGAAGCCGGGCAGTTGGGCGTTGCCCGTGCGCGCCAGCGCAACATCGAAGGTTGGAAGCGGCCGGAGAAGCTCAAGAAGAGCTGAGTTATCCACAGCACTTTCAATCGAAAGCCGGCTTATGTGAATAAGCCGGCTTTTTATTGGGTGTCGTATAGAGGCCGCTCCTACAGGGACCGCGTCAGGGCAGGGAAAAACTATCCACAGCACAGCGGCAACTTGACGAATCCCTCATCTTAGGTTTTGATTGCAACACTATCTTTCGAATCGAAACTTAAACTGACATGTCGAAACGAAACACTCCCCAGCGCCGCCACAACATCCTGGCCCTGCTCAACGAGCAGGGCGAGGTGAGCGTCGACGCCCTGGCCAAGCGTTTCGAAACTTCCGAAGTCACCATCCGTAAGGACCTCGCCGCTCTGGAGGCCAACGGCTTGCTGCTGCGCCGGTACGGTGGCGCTGTGACCATGCCCCAGGAACTGCTGGGCGACACAGTCCAGCCGGTGTCCTTGTACAAGCAGGCCATCGCCCGGGCGGCGGTCGGACGCATCCGCGAGCATGCGCGCATCATCATCGATAGCGGCAGCACCACGGCGGCGATGATCCCCCAGCTCGGGCGCCAGCCGGGTCTGGTGGTGATGACCAACTCGCTCAACGTGGCCCGCGCCATCAGCGAGCAGGAGCATGAGCCTGTATTGCTGATGACCGGTGGTACCTGGGACCCACATTCGGAGTCCTTCCAGGGCCAGGTGGCCGAGCAAGTACTACGCTCATACGACTTCGATCAGCTGTTCATCGGTGCCGACGGCATCGACCTGGAGCGTGGCACCACCACCTTCAACGAGCTGTTGGGCTTGAGCCGGGTCATGGCCGAGGTGGCGCGCGAGGTGATCGTCATGGTCGAGTCGGACAAGGTCGGTCGCAAGATCCCCAACCTCGAGCTGCCCTGGGGCAGCGTCAATACCCTGATTACTGATGATCGCCTGCCCGCCGAGGCACGCGACCGGATTCAAGCCCGCGGCATCACCCTTATCTGCGCCGCTATCAGCTAGGAGCAACATCTTATGTGTGGAATCGTTGGTGCCGTTGCCGAGCGCAATATCACTGCCATCCTCATCGAAGGCCTCAAGCGCCTGGAATACCGTGGTTATGACAGCGCCGGCCTGGCCGTGCTAAACCAGCAAGGCGCGCTGGAGCGTCGCCGTCGCATCGGCAAGGTCAGCGAACTCGAAGGCGCCGTGACCGCCGACCCGCTGGCCGGCCAGCTGGGCATCGCCCACACTCGCTGGGCAACCCATGGCGCGCCGACCGAAAACAATGCCCACCCGCATTTCTCCGGGCACGACGTGGCGGTGGTGCACAACGGCATCATCGAGAATCACGAAGAGCTGCGTGAAGAGCTCAGGGGCCTGGGCTATGCCTTTGTCTCGCAGACCGACACCGAAGTCATCGTCCACCTGATCCACCACCTGCTCAAGGACATTCCCGACCTGACCGACGCGCTCAAGGCCGCGGTCAAGCGCCTGCACGGGGCTTATGGCCTGGCGGTGATCAGCGCCAGCCAGCCGGACCGCCTGGTCGCCGCCCGCAGCGGCAGCCCGCTGGTGATCGGCCTTGGCCTCGGTGAAAACTTCCTGGCCTCCGACCAATTGGCCCTGCGCCAGGTCACCGACCGCTTCATGTACCTGGAAGAAGGCGATATCGCCGAGATCCGCCGTGACCAGGTGCAGATCTGGGATCAGGCCGGTCATCCGGTCCAGCGTGAGACGGTGCAGTACCACGAAGGCGCCGAAGCCGCCGAGAAGGGCAACTACCGCCACTTCATGCTCAAGGAAATCCACGAGCAGCCCACCGTGGTGCAGCGCACCCTGGAAGGGCGCCTGGGCAAGGACCATGTGATGGTCCAGGCCTTCGGCCCACAGGCCGCCGAGCTGTTCGCCAAGGTGCGCAACGTGCAGATCGTTGCCTGTGGCACCAGCTACCACGCCGGCATGGTCGCCCGCTACTGGCTGGAAAGCCTGGCCGGCATCCCTTGCCAGGTGGAAGTGGCCAGCGAGTTCCGCTACCGCAAGGTGGTGGTGCAGCCGGACACCCTGTTCGTCTCCATCTCGCAGTCCGGTGAAACCGCCGACACCCTGGCGGCCCTGCGCAATGCCAAGGAGCTGGGCTTCCTCGGCAGCCTGGCGATCTGCAACAAGGGCATCAGCTCGCTGGTGCGCGAATCCGACCTGACCCTGCTGACCCTGGCCGGGCCGGAGATCGGCGTCGCCTCGACCAAGGCCTTCACCACCCAGCTGGTGTCGCTGATGCTGCTGACCCTGGCCCTCGGCCATGTGCGCGGCACCCTCGAAGCCGGTGTCGAAGCCGAGCTGGTGGACGAGCTGCGCCGCCTGCCGGCCCGCCTGAGCGAAGCGCTGGCGATGGATGGCGTGGTCGAGAAGATCGCCGAGCTGTTCGCCGACAAGCACCACACCCTGTTCCTTGGCCGCGGCGCCCAGTACCCGGTGGCGATGGAAGGTGCGCTCAAGCTCAAGGAGATCTCCTACATCCACGCCGAAGCCTACCCGGCCGGCGAGCTCAAGCATGGCCCGCTGGCGCTGGTGGACAACGACATGCCGGTGGTGACCGTGGCGCCAAACAATGAACTGCTGGAGAAGCTCAAGTCGAACCTGCAGGAAGTCCGCGCCCGTGGCGGCGAGCTGGTGGTGTTCGCCGACGAGCAGGCCGGCATGAGCAACGGCGAGGGTACCCATGTGATCAACGTACCGCACATCAACGATGCGCTGGCGCCGATTCTCTACACGGTCCCGCTGCAGCTATTGTCTTACTACGTGGCGGTACTCAAGGGCACTGATGTCGATCAACCACGTAACCTCGCCAAATCCGTCACTGTGGAATGACGCTTGTGCCGGGCTTGACCTGACGCAATATAGCTTGCGTTGCACTATTTATAGTTGAGCTGTTGATTCAAAGGCCTGGTGAGCGTTAATGCCAGGCCTTCCCTCCTTCCGAGCGCATTCATGCGCTGTTAAAACGTCGATATTCACTATTGCCTGTTGCATTAAATAGATGGCGTTTCTGACAGAATCGAGCACATAGATGGCACTCGTTCGAATGGTTGAACTTCGTGTCGCCGTTGCGGTGGCGACAGTACGTGAGAAGAAAACGACCCCTCAAACGATGGCAACCGTGCGCCTTGTGTCACCCTTCGCGTACTGCTTACTTGCCCAGCGCAGACTCAGTGAAATCTATAAGCTGCTGAAGTAAATTGATTTTTCAAGGGCTATCATTTTTATCTGAGTGATGGCGATTTGATGGTCTTGGCATTGCCGACGATATTCGATTGCCTGAGTTCTTCTGTCGCTAACTGACATGTGGACGCTGACGTGTCGCAAAACGGTAAACATCTATTTGTACGGTTTGACTGAGGTCTGCCTTTGCGCGTCGATACTGGACAAAATAAACAAAGGCTACTTAGGATTTTGCCGCTGATTGCCTTCTCTGATTTTGAATCTTGTCGAGAGGCTGTACACAGACGTACGCCGTTGCGCTGCTCAAGGAGAGAGACTGATGGTTTCCCAGGAAACGTGTACGCTAGCCGCCGCTGCCCTCAAGAAACTTGCGATGAACAAAGCATGCAGGGAGGCATTCAACGAAGACTCCTTGTTCTTCAAATTGTTCGAGCCTGCCGCTAAGCGCTACTTCCTCGGCGCAGATCGCGAAGAACTGCTTCCAAAACTTCAGTTACTCGCGGGGAAGGGCTATGCGCTGAGCGCCGAGTACGTGGGCGAGGAGAACGCCGACCCTGTTGTCGTCCAGCGTTTCGTCGATGAGTATCTGGCCTCTATCAAGCCATTCGTCGGGGCTGGTCTCAGGCCCCAACTGAGCTTTGACCTGAGCGCTGTTGGCCTGGCCTTGTCCCAGGATACCGCGTACAGGAACGCTGCCACGATCATTTCCGCTGCCGCCGAGCATGACATTCCAGTCATGATCAGCATGGAGCATGCCTCCTCGGTGGACCGCATCCTCGAGGTCTACGGGGAACTGGCGCCTGAATACGCAAACGTTGGCGTGACCCTCCAGGCCTACCTGCACCGCACCCTCGATGACCTTCCGAAGGTCCTTGGTCATCGGCGCAAGATCAGGTTGGTCAAGGGGGTTTACAACGAACCTCAAGAAGTCGCGCTGCCACGTGGCGAGGCGCTCGATCAACGCTACCTGGACATGCTGCGCTTGATCCTGGACGCGGGTGTTCCCGTAAGTTGTGCGACCCAGGATCCAACCATGATTGCCCGTATCCTGGCAGAGCCGCGCGGCTCTGCGAGTCTGGAGCTGGAAATGCTCCACGGCGTGCAACCCGCCTTGATGCGCCAGGCCAAGGAAGCCGGACTGCCTTGCCGCATCTATGCGGTGTACGGCGGTAGTTGGTATTTGCACTTCCTGCATCGCTTGGCGGAGTCGCCGCAGGAAATCCTGGGGGCGCTCGCCGATTTCAGCGAACCCTCCCGTGTTGTTTTTGGGGCTGGGTACTAATCCGCCTTGTCACTTGTTGATCAGACAAGGGGCCTGCTTCAGTAGTTGAGCGCAGCGAAAGTGAGAGGTATCAATGATCGTTCATACCTCGTCACGCCATTTTCGCAAACTGAATAAGTTGCTGTTATTAAAAGTGAATATATCACGCGGTTGACCGTGTGAATAAGCATGCCTTGCACACGATAAATAAGGAAGTCGACATGTTCATTGACCTCAGAAGTGATACGGTGACAAAGCCCACGGAGGGCATGCGTAAGGCAATTTACGAGGCCGAGGTCGGTGACGACTGTTTTGGCGAGGACCCCAGTGTCCGTGCCTTGGAAGAATATTGCGCGGACTATTTTCAGAAGGAATCCGCGTTATTCACCACGGGGGGCACCTTGAGCAACCAGCTGGCAATCAAGGCCATGACCCGGCCAGGTGATGAAATATTTCTGGATGCCTCTTACCACATAAATTTCTATGAAGCGGCTTCAACGTCGGCATTTTCAGGTGTGAACTTTTCCCTGACCCGTCATGACGATGGCCTGTTCGACGTAGCCGACCTCGAGCGGCTGTACGCATCCAAGTGCCGTTGGAACCAGAACTACGCAATGCCGCGAGTCGTTGTTGTGGAAAATACGTTGGGTTGCAAGGGGGGGGCTGTATTTCCGCTTGAGCAGATGAATCGCGTGTTCTCCTATGCCAAGCAAATCGACGCCTACCGCTATCTGGATGGCGCACGCATTCTGCATGCCTCCATCGCGACAGGTATCGACGTGACGTCCTACACCGATAACGCCGACCTGTTGTCCATGTGTTTGTCCAAGGGGCTTGGAGCGCCGGTTGGCTCGATCATGATGGGATCGCGCGAGCTCATCCAACAAGTCAGGAAGTACCGCAAATGGTTTGGGGGAGATCAGCACCAGGCCGGCATGATGGCGGCTGCGGGCCTGTATGCCATGCGCAACAACATTGAGCGCCTGGCCGAGGACCATGAGCACGCGGCGCTGCTGCATCAACAACTCAGTGTCATGGAGCACGCGCGTTCGGGCTACAAAGGCACCAACATGGTGACCCTGGATATTTCCCGTCTTGGCGTTACACCGATGCATTTTGCCGAACGGCTCAGGGAGCGAGGTGTGGGCGGGCTTCCCTACAACGACAAGGAGATTCGTCTTGTCCCGCATATCAACGTCGATCGTGAGCACATCATCAAGGCCGCGGAGCTGATCAAGACATTGGTGCGTGATCTTGCCCATACCACGGAGACCGCCAAATGATCTTCAAGAAAAATGTGGTCGTGGTTGTGGATGCATACTCCATAGGAAGTCTGATTGCCCCGGCGTTCATCTCCCGTGGTTACGAGTGCATTCATGTCCGTTCGACGGACAATGTCAACGCGTTCTACGAGTCGTGGTTTCGGCCGGCAGATTTTATCAAAGACCTTCCCTACATTTCCGACGCCTTGCTCGACGAGCAACTGAGCCAGTACAACGTTCAATTTGTCCTGGCAGGGTGTGAGTTCGGGGTCGAATTGGCGGCTGACCTGGCTGCGCATTTCAATGTCGCGCGTCACAACAATCCGGCACACGCGGTACGTTGGAGAAACAAGTACGAAATGCATGAGGCGCTGAAGCGTGCGGGCGTTCGCTCGATCAAGCATTTCCGCTCGGCGGAGCTGGTCAAGATCCAGGAATGGATCGAGGAGCAGAATCTCTTCCCGGTCGTCTTGAAGCCGATCAACAGCGCCGGCTCCGACAACATCCATATCTGCACCAATGCCGCCGAGGTGGAAAGTGCCTTCGCAGCCGTCAAGGGCAGTCGCAATATCTTCCTCGCGCAGAATGAGCAAGTACTCGTTCAGCAGTACCTGGATAACGCCGACTTTTATTCAGAAATGAAGGCTGACAAGGGGCGCGACGTCGACATTGAGTATTGCGTCAATACCGTCAGCGTGGATGGACAGCATTTTGTCAGTGAGATCATTCGTGTGTACCGTACCCGCATCGGTGCCGCGCCGGTGCATGACTACAACCAGCTGATGTGCCCGGTCGACAATCAGGATGTGTATAGCCGGTTGTCCGAGTATGTCTTTTCGGTCCTGGATGCCTTGGGTATCAAGCACGGCGTCGGGCACAGCGAACTCATGATCGTCAATGATGAGCCGGTGCTGCTCGAGACCGCCGCAAGAATGCCGGGAGGGATCGATCTTTCAGCCTATACCCGTGCCCTCGGGCATAACCAGCTCAATCTGTGGGTGGAGTCGCTGGTCAATCCGCAAGGATTCCTGGATTACCGCGCCAAGCCCAGGAAGAAATTGTTTTTCCACTCCAGTTGCGTCTTCCTCATTGCGCGCGCCAGTGGTGAGATCAAGCGCCTTCCCGATGTCGCCGTGTGGAAGCATATCCCTGGTTTGCACAGCATCAAGATCCAGCATGAGGGCATGCTCAGCGAGACCAACTCGCTGGAGAACTCTCCTGGCCACGTGTTCATCCTGGACAAGGATCGTTCTTCCATCCAGGACAGCATCCAGTTGTTGCGGGAGGCCGAGTCCGCCATCTATCAGGGCATGCTGGCATGAAGCCGGGGGCGGCCGAGCTGACGCTGGCTGAGGGCCGGGTGTACACCACGCCAGTGATGGTGATGCTGTCGGCCACGTTTATCCTGACCCTGGCACGGGCAATGACATTGCCCTATCTGGTGGTCTACTGTGCGCAGCGGTTTGGCCTGGGTGTTGCCGATGTCGGACTGGCATTGGGCGGGGCACTCATAGCGAGTTCCCTGCTCAGCCTGTATGGAGGGTTCCTGGTCGACCGATTTTCCAACCACCGGATCCTGGTGGTGGCCGGAAGCCTGTTTGCCCTTGCGTTTGGCGCTGCCTTCCTCACTGACTCGATGGCGCTGTTCTTTCTGGCGATCGTGGTGGTCAACCTGGCCTATGCGGTCATCGACATCGCCATCAAGGCGGGCATTGGCACGTTGGTCGCGGCGCAACGAAGAGGAGCGGTGTTCTCGGTCAAGTACACGCTTACCAACATCGGATTTGCCGCGGGGCCATTCCTGGGGGTTCTACTGGCCAAAGCCGGGCCTGGATTGCCATTCGCGGCTGCGAGTTGGGTCGGGGTGGGTTTCGTTCTGCTGTATGCCTTGTTCGGAACCAAGTTGGGCAAAGCGGCTAGCGATGTTCCACCTCAGACAGGATTCCTCGAGGTAATGGGGTATCTGCTCAAGGACTATCGACTGGTGTGCTTTACCTTGGGCGGGCTGCTCAGCGTCGTCGTATTCGGCCAGTTCTCGGCTTACCTATCCCAGTACCTGCTGGTGACCGGCACGCCGGAGCATACCTACCAGGTCATCAACTATCTGGTAACGACCAACGCCTGCGTGGTCATTGGCCTGCAGTACTTGGTGGGGGCTCGGATCAACCAGAACAACCTGTTCCGCATGCTGTGCCTGGGCATGCTGTTCTTTTTGGTGGGGCTGATCGGCTTCAGTCAGGCAGAGCAGGTGCCGTTCTGGGTCATTGCGATGATCGTGTTCACCATTGGTGAAATCATCATCATTCCCACCGAGTACCTGTTCATCGACTTCATCGCACCCGCGCATCTGCGAGGCATCTATTACGGCGCACAGAACCTGTCGAACCTCGGCGCGGCATTGGGGCCGATGCTTTGTGGGTTGGCACTTTCGATGTATCAGCCACAGGTCATGTTCTATGTGTTGTGCCTGTGCGTGGTGCTGGCCACAGGGTTCTACTACATGGGTTGCAAAGCCAAGGACGGTAAAGATGATCCACTTTAATACCGCTGGCGCGGGTGTGATGTCGGCGCAGGCATTGGAGGTGATGCAGGCCTTCCTGCAAGATGAACGCGAGCATGGCGCCTATGAGGCCGAGCTGGCCGGTTCGGCAGTGCTGGAGTACGAGATATACGCCAACGTCGCACGCCTCATCGGGGCACTGCCGGCGGACATCGCTCTGTTCGACAGTGCGACCAAGGCCTGGGTGACGGCGCTCGATGCCCTGGACTGGAACGGCGGCGACCGTGTACTGGTAACGCCTTATGAGTATGCGGGCAACTTGATTGCACTGGATCGCTTGCGCCAGCGCCATGGTGTCGTGGTCGAAGTCATTCCCTTGCTGGAAAATGGCGATCTCGACCTGACGTGGCTGGCCGAACATCTACGAGAAGACGTCAAGCTTGTCTCGATCGTTCATGTACCTTCCTGTTGCGGCATCGTCAATGACGTGCAGAGCATCGGTAGGCTATTGCAGGCGCATCCTTGTGTGTTTTTCCTCGACGCCTGCCAGTCGGTGGGGATGCTGCCGATCGATGTCAAAAGCATCGGCTGCGATGTGCTCACGGCTGCAGGGCGCAAGTTTCTCTGTGGCCCCAGAGGCACCGGATTTGCGTATCTGTCCAAGGCGTTCCGTGCCGTTGCCGCGCCGAGATTCACCGATCTGCACCGGGCGACCTTCACCGTGAACGATGGTGTGTGCCTGGATCAGCACGATGCCCGATGCTTTGAGTACGCAGAGCGAAACAGTGCCGCGCTCATGGGGCTGAACATCGCTGTGCAGGATCGCCTGAGGGGCGGTTATGTCGATGATTGTGCGGCCTACCGGTTCCTGGTGGAGGAGCTCAAGGGTGATGCGCGTCTGCAATTGATCCTTCCAGGCGCGCGGCAACGCGCCATCGTTTCGTTCTTCCATGACGCATTGCCCGCACCGGAAACCGTCGCCCGGCTTCGCGCCGATGGCATCAACTGTTGGGCCGGCCACGCCTCACATACGCCCTACTTCATGAAAGGCCGGGGTGAGCGGTTTGTGCGGGTCTCGCTGGGACACGGCAGCACCGTTTCACAAGCCGAACAGTTCATGCGCCTGCTGCGAAACATGCATTAGACCCTAGCGGCCAGACCGGCACCTTGGCCAGGCCTGCGCCAGGTGCTGGAGGCCTTCCATCGCCTCGACTTACGAACAGGGACTTTCGATGAACGATGTGAACAGATTCAAACCGTCGACCGAGATCAAGGAGCGCTTGCGTCCTTTGTACAAGAAGGACAATTGGCACTGGGCGCTTGCGCTTTCGCTCGATCTGGCAGTGATCGGACTTGCGGTATACCTGAGTCAGCAGAGCCCTTACTTCTATCTCCTGACCGTACTCCTGATCGGTTCACGTCAACGGGCGCTCGCCTCCTTGTTGCATGAAGCGGCGCATATGACCTTGATGAACAACAAGGTGCTGTGTCGGGCCATCGGGGAGTATCTGCTTGCCTATCCGATCTTCCAGAACTATGAGGCGTATCGCCGCTCTCATGTGCAGATGCATCACCATCACCTGGGGGACCAGCAGACGGACCCCGACCACAGGTACTACATCGACTCTGGTCTGTATGCTGCCAGTGACCGAATGGATTTCCTCCTGCGTCACTTGCTCAGGAGCATCACGCTGACCAACACATCGCAGTACTTCGTCTATCTGGTGAAGAATCGTGCAGGCGATGTCGTGGCCAAGCCGGTGCAAGGTCTCAAATTGCTCCTGGTGCACGCGGTGATACTGGCGGTGTTCTGGTATTCGGTCGGACCGTGGGGCTATCTGCTGTTCTGGCTCGTGCCGTACTTCACCGCGTTTCAAGTCATCGGCTGGTTCTCGGAAATTTCAGAGCATTTCGGCATGTTCGGGGTGTACAAGGATGAAGTGAAGCTGACGCGCAACCGTTTTCCAAACCTCTTGGAGCGGCTGTTCATCGGTATGCACGGCGACAACTATCACCTGACCCATCATTTGTTTGCTGGCGTGCCTTTCTGGAATCTTGCCAAGGCACACAGGGTGCTGATGGACGATCCCGACTACGCCGAGGCGAATCTCGGTTGTGGGGGAATCTTCACTGCGAAGGGCGATGCGAGGTCGAGCCTTGCGCAGATTTTCGAAGCTTACCGAAGCGGAAAGATCAGCGCAGTCATGACCACGGAGTGACTTGTTATGGCTAATGCGTTCCAGAAACGTCGCATTAGCCATCGGCGTGACTCTCCGTCGGTCAAATGACAAGACCTGTGGTGTGGTTGTCATGGCATAGGTCATATTTTGCTGTCGGAATCTGCCTTACCTTCTCGATCCTGCTTAAACAACAAGGACGACGAGGTAATGCTGATGCTGGTAAGGAAACTCGATATTCAGCCGCTGTCGGGTGATGGCCTGACGATTCATCTGAACGGTCTTCCAGTGGTTGTCGCCCCAGGGGAGACCGTGCTGACCGTCTTGAACGCCGTCGGGCTGCGCCAGGTCGCCCGCAACGATCATGGTCAGCTCAGCGGTGCCTTCTGCGGCATGGGCGTCTGCCATTGCTGCCTGGTGCAGATCGATGGTCGTCCCAAGCGTCGCGCCTGCCAGACCATCGTCAAGCCGGGCATGAGCATCGAGACCGAGGTCAATCGCGTGCAAGAGGAGGCCCACCCATGAGCCTTCGTCCCGTGATCGTCGGTGGCGGTTCGGCCGGCATGGGCGCCGCCATCGAGCTGGCCGAACATGGCGTGGATTGCCTGCTGTTCGACGAGGCGTCGCGCCCCGGTGGCGTGGTCTATCGGGGCCCGCTGCGCGCGGGTGTCGACCTGGGCTACCTGGGGCCGCGCTACACCAAGGCTCTGACCAAGCTGCATGAAGATTTCGCCGCCTGCGCCGAGCGCATCGACCTGCGCCTGAACCATCGCGTGGTGGGTGGGGACGATCAACGGCTGATGGTCCTCGACGCTGATGAACAGCTGCACGAGATCGACTACTCGCACCTGCTGTTGGCCGCCGGATGCCACGAGCGCAACGTGCCGTTCCCTGGCTGGACCTTGCCCGGTGTGATCCTGCTCGGCGGCTTGCAGCTGCAGATCAAGAGTGGCGTGGTCAAGCCACTGGGCAGCACGCTGATTGCCGGTACCGGGCCGTTGCTGCCACTGGTCGCGTGCCAGCTGCACGCCGCCGGCGCCAAGGTGGCCGGCGTGTACGAGGCCAGCTCGTTCAACCGTATCGCCAAGGAAAGCCTGGCGTTGATGAACAAGCCGCAGCTGTTCCTCGACGGCCTGAGCATGCTGGCCTACATGAAGCTCAACAGCATCCCCATGCATTACGGCTGGGGCGTGGTGGGCGCCACGGGTGACGGCGAATTGCAGGAGGTCCAGGTCGCCCCCTACACCCAGGATTGGCAGCCGGACATGACCCGCATCCAGCGCGAGCAGGTGCGCACCCTGGCGGTGGGCTACGGCTTCATTCCGCGGACCCAGCTCAGCCAGCAACTGGGCCTGGCCCATGGTTTCAGCGAGGACGGCTACCTGCGCGCCGAGTGCAACGTGTGGCAGCAGAGCAGCCAGCCGAACATTCACCTGGCCGGCGACATGGCCGGTATTCGCGGTGGCGAGGCAGCGATGCTCACCGGGCGTATCGCCGCGGTGTCGATGTTGCAGCAGATGGGCAAGCTCGATGCCGAGCAGGCGATCGAGCGCCGTGAACGCTTCCTGGGCAAGCTGGCGGCGATCAAGCGCTTCCGTTCCGGGGTGGAACGCTACACCGCGCGCGGCGCGGCGCAGATCCAGCTGCCCCAGGCCGATACGGTGATCTGCCGTTGCGAAAACGTCACCCGCGATCAGATTGACCTGGCCCTGGAGCAGGGTGTGGAGGACATGGCCAGCCTGAAGATGCGTACCCGGGTAAGCATGGGCGACTGCCAGGGGCGCATGTGCGTCGGCTACTGCAGCGACCGCCTGCGCAGCGCCACCGGCCGCGCGGACGTGGGCTGGCTGCGTCCGCGCTTCCCGGTGGACCCGATCCCTTTTTCCGCATTCGAACAACTCGGCACGGAGGCCTGAACATGAACAAGCATTACGACATCATCATTGCCGGTGGCGGTGTGATCGGCGCGTCTTGTGCCTACCAGCTGTCCAAGCGGCACAACCTGAAGATCGCCCTGATCGACTGCAAGCGTCCGGGCAACGCCACCCGCGCCTCGGCCGGCGGCCTGTGGGCCATCGGTGAGTCGGTGGGGCTGGGCTGCGGGGTGATCTTCTTTCGCATGATGTCCTCGCGCAACAAGCGTGAGGCCAACGGCGCCGCGGTGGTGGTCGACTCGAGCACGCCGCATATCCTGCCGGAATGCTTCTTCGACTTCGCCCTGCAGTCCAACGCGCTTTATCCACAGCTGCACCAGGAACTGATCGAGCGCCACGGCATGGACTTCAAGTTCGAACGCACCGGGCTCAAGTACATCATCCAGGATGAAGAAGACCAGCTGTACGCCGAGCACATCGTCAAGCAGATCCCGCACCTGGCCGACCAGGTTCGCTGGCTCGACCGTGACGCGCTGCGGGCCTCGGAGCCGGCGGTGACGCTCAAGGCCAATGGCGCGCTGGAGTTTCTCTGCGACCACCAGGTCAGCCCGTTCCGCCTGGGTGATGCCTACATGGAGGCGGCGCGGCAGAACGGTGTCGACCTTTACCCGAACGTGAACATCACCGGCGTGCTGCATGAAGGCTCGCGAATCAAGGGCGTGCGCACTGCCGAGGCCGGCGAGTTCCATTGCGGCACGTTGATCAATGCTGCTGGCGCCTGGGCCGCGGAGCTGAGCGAATGGGCGACGGGGGAGAGTATTCCGGTCAAGCCGGTGAAGGGCCAGATCGTGCTGACCGAGCGCCTGCCCAAACTGCTCGATGGCTGCATCACCACCAGCGATTGCTACATGGCGCAGAAGGACAATGGCGAGATCCTGATCGGCAGCACCACCGAAGAGAAGGGCTTCGATGTCAGCAACACTTTCCCGGAAATCAGTGGCCTTGTGCAGGGCGCGATCCGTTGCGTGCCGCAGCTGGCGCAGGTGAACCTCAAGCGCACCTGGGCCGGCCTGCGCCCTGGGTCACCGGACGAACTGCCGATTCTCGGGCCTGTGGATAATGTTCAGGGCTACTTCAATGCCTGTGGGCATTTCCGTACCGGAATCCTCACGTCGGCCATTACCGGTGTGCTGTTGGACAAGGTTGTCCACAATGAGGCGTTACCGTTGGATATCACGCCATTTTTGGCGTCGCGCTTCCATGGGGGAATGGATAAACAGTTGGCGCACGGTTGATGGATGCGGGGGCCGCAAAGCGGCCCCCAGGAATCAGATCTGCATCGCTTTCCCATCCACATTCATCGCCGCCTGGCGCAGGGCCTCGGAGCGGGTCGGGTGCGGGTGGCAGGTGAGGGCGATGTCCTCGGCCGAGGCCGAGAATTCCATGGCCACGCAGAACTCGCCGATCATCTCGCTCACGCTCGGGCCCACCAGGTGCACGCCCAGGACCTCGTCGGTGACGGCGTCGGCGATGACCTTGGCGAAGCCTTCGGTCTCATGGTTGATCTTGGCCCGGCTGTTGGCGGTGAAGGGGAATTTGCCGACCTTGTAGGCACGGCCTTCGGCCTTGAGCTGCTCTTCGGTCTTGCCGACAGTGGCCAGTTCCGGGCGGGTGTAGATGACGCCTGGGATCAGGTTGTAGTTCACCTCATGCGGCTTGCCGGCGATGCGCTCGATGCACGCCACCGCTTCATCCTCGGCCTTGTGCGCCAGCATCGGGCCGGAGGTGACGTCGCCGATCACCCAGATGCCTGGGACCGCGCTGCGGTGATGGTCGTTGGCGAGCATGCCGCGCTTGTCGGTTTCCAGCCCCACGCTTTCCAGGTTCAGGCCCTTGGTATACGGACGGCGACCGATGGCCACCAGCACATAGTCGGCCTGCAGGGTTTCGGCGTTGCCACCGGCGGCGGGCTCCAGGGTCAGGCTGACGCCGTCGGCGCTGGATGTGGCCTGGGTCACCTTGCTGCCGAGCTTGAAGGTCATGCCTTGCTTGGCCAGGGCCTTCTGCAGGGTCTTGGCGGTTTCCTCATCGGTGCCCGGGCAGATGCGGTCGAGGTATTCGATCACCGTTACTTCGGCACCCAGGCGGCGCCATACCGAACCCAGCTCCAGGCCGATCACGCCGGCGCCGATCACGACCAGGTGCTTGGGCACCTGAGGCAGCGACAGGGCGCCGGTGGAATCGATGATGCGCTGGTTGTCGATGGTCACACCGGGCAGTGGCGTGGGTTCGGAGCCGGTGGCGATGACGATGTCCTTGGCCTGCAGGGTGGTTTCGCTGCCGTCCTCGGCCTTGACCAGCACTTTGCCGGCGCCGTCCAGGCGGCCCCAGCCCTTGACCCAGTCGACCTTGTTCTTACGGAACAGGTACTCGATGCCCTTGGTCAGGCCGGTCACGCTTTCGTCTTTCTGCTTCATCATCTGGCCCAGGTTGAGGGTCGGCTTGACCTCGATCCCCAGGTGGGCGAACTCTTCGCCGCTGGCCGCCTCGTAGAGCTCGGACGCATGCAGCAGTGCCTTCGACGGCATGCAGCCAACGTTCAGGCAGGTGCCGCCCAAGGTCGAGCGACCTTCGACACAGGCCACGCTCAGGCCCAGCTGGCCGGCACGGATCGCTGCGTTGTAGCCGCCGGGGCCGCCGCCGATGATCACCACGTCATAGGATTTCATGGGTTTCGTTACTCCGAGAGTGTGAGGAAGCGAAGAGGGGCACAAGGTTAGTCTGAGTGATGAAGATTGTATACAATCTGTTGGGTGACCCGGACCAGATAGTTCTAGACTATGGTCGCGATTAACGGAAACTTCGCACGAATGAACTACCCTGATCCGGTGACGTCCGACACCTTGAGGCTTGGCGTCCGTATCAATGAAAGGGAGGGTCATGAATGCTTGCGCAACTTCCACCCGCATTGCAGAGCCTGCACTTACCTTTGCGCGTCAAGCTGTGGGACGGCAACCAGTTCGACCTGGGGCCGAGCCCGCAGGTTACCATCCTGGTCAAGGAACCCCAGCTGATCACCCAGCTCACCCATCCGAACCTGGATGAGCTTGGCTCTGCCTTCGTTGAAGGCAAGCTGGAACTGGAAGGTGATATCGGTGAAGTCATCCGGGTCTGCGACGAGCTCAGCGAAGCATTGCTCAAGGATGAAGACGAGTTTGTGCCGGAGCGCACTTCCCATGACAAGCGCACCGACGCCGAAGCCATTTCCTACCACTACGACCTGTCCAACGATTTCTACCGACTGTGGCTCGACCCGGACATGGTCTATTCCTGCGCCTACTTCAAGGAACCGGACAACACCCTGGCCCAGGCGCAGCAGGACAAGTTCGACCACCTGTGCCGCAAGCTGCGCCTGCAGGCCGGCGACTACTTGCTGGATGTCGGTTGCGGTTGGGGCGGGCTGGCACGATTCGCCGCCCGCGAGTACGGCGCCAAGGTGTTCGGCATCACCCTGAGCAAGGAGCAACTGAAGCTGGGCCGCCAGCGGGTCAAGGAGGAGGGCCTGGCCGACAAGGTCGACCTGCAGATTCTCGACTACCGTGACCTGCCGCAGGATGGCCGCTTTGACAAGGCGGTCAGCGTTGGCATGTTCGAACACGTCGGGCATGCCAACCTAGAGCTGTACTGCCAGCGGCTGTTCGGTGCGGTGCGCGAAGGTGGCCTGGTGATGAACCATGGCATTACCGCCAAGCACGTCGATGGTCGCCCAGTCGGCCGTGGCGCGGGGGACTTCATCGACCGTTATGTGTTCCCCCACGGCGAGCTGCCGCATATCTCGATGATCACGGCGCGTATCTGCGAGGCGGGCCTGGAGGTGGTCGATATCGAAAGCCTGCGCCTGCACTACGCCAAGACCCTCAACCACTGGAGTGAGAACCTGGAGAACCAGTTGCACCGCGCCGCCGCGCTGGTGCCGGAGAAGACCTTGCGTATCTGGCGCCTGTACCTGGCCGGTTGCGCCTATGCCTTCACCAAGGGCTGGATCAACCTGCACCAGATTCTCGCGGTGAAGCCCTACGCCGACGGCCACCACGACCTGCCTTGGACGCGTGAGGACCTCTATCGTTGACCGGGTAGCCCGGCGTGCCGACAAGGCTCGCCGGGTCACAGGATCGGTGAAATCAACCGCGCGATACGCATCCCCAACTGTTGCAGGCGGTGGGTGTCGCGGCTGTCTTCCGCGGTGATCTCCCGGGCTCGTTCGAAGTCATTCTCCAACATCCGTTCGACTTGGTTGGCGAAAGTGCGGTCCACGGTGAGCAGGGTGATCTCGAAGTTCAGCCGGAACGAGCGGTTGTCGAGGTTGGCGCTGCCGATGGCGCTGACCTCATCGTCCACCAGCACCACCTTCTGGTGCAGGAAACCGGGCAGGTAACGGAACATACGCACTCCGGCGCGTACAGCCTCGAAGGCGAACAGGCTGGAGGCGGCGTAGACGATGCGGTGGTCGGGGCGCGAGGGAATCAGGATACGTACGTCGACACCCCGCAGCACTGCCAGACGCAGGGCGGCGAAGATGGCTTCGTCGGGGATGAAATAGGGACTGGTGATCCATACCCGCCGGGTGGCCGAGTGAATCGCCTCGAGGAAGAACAGCGCACAGGTTTCCTGTGGATCGGCCGGGCCGCTGGCCAAGGCCTGGCACAGTACGCCGTTCTCCGGGTAGACGTCGGGCAGGATCAGCGGCGGCAGCTGGCGCGTGGCCCAGTACCAGTCCTCGGCGAAGGATTCTTGCAGGCAGGCCAGCACCGGGCCGCCGATCTGCACATGGGTGTCGCGCCACGGTGACAGCTTGGGGTGTGCGCCGAGGTATTCGTCGCCCACGTTGTGCCCGCCGAGAAAGCCTTGCACGCCATCGACCACGACGATCTTGCGATGGTTGCGGAAGTTGACCTGGAAACGATTGAACCAGCCACGCCGGGTGGCGAACGCCTCGATCTGCACGCCGCCGTCGCGCAGCACCTGGCTGTAGCTGGCTGGCAGGGCATGACTGCCGACGCGGTCGTACAGCACGAACACCTGCACGCCTTCGGCGGCCTTGCGCAGCAGCAGTTGCTGCAACTCCCGGCCGAGGGCGTCGTCATGGATGATGAAGAACTGCACCAGCACGGTGTCCCGCGCCATGCGGATGGCCGAGAAGATCGCCTCGAAGGTGGCTGCGCCATCGATCAGCAGCTTCACCTCGTTGTTGGCCAGACACGGCATGCGCCCCAGCTTGGGCATGGCGCGCAGGGCGGCGTAGCTGTCGGACTCGCGGGCGGTCAGCGCTTCCTCCACCCAGGGCCGCCAGTTCAGGTTGGCCATGGCCACGTGCATTTCCTGGTTGGCCTGGCGTCGGGCCTGGATGTAGGCGTAGAAGGAACGGGCGCCGAACACCAGGTAGGGGATGAGGGTGAGGTAGGGGATGAACAGCAGCGACATGGCCCAGGCGATCGCACCTTGGGCGGTGCGTACGGTGAACACCGCATGCAGCGCGGCGACGAGGCCGAGCAAATGAATCAGGCCGAGCAAGTAACCGAAGAAGTAGGGGCTGTGGAAATCCATACGCATCCTGCTTGCCGAGAGCACTGCTGCCTAACAGACCACGTTCGAGGGGTGGCCTGCAACCCGCAGGCGTTTTTGACGTCTAACGGCTCAGTCCGGCAAGAGCCGGTATTTCGAGGAGCTTTCATCCATGAAGATTCGTCTGCCACTGCTCGCCCTGGTGCTGGGGCTGGGCAGCCCGCTGGTTCACGCGCAGATGTTGCAACCCGGCCTGTGGGAGCTGACCACCAGCAACATGCAGGTCGATGGCAAGCCGTTGCCGGACATGGAGTTCATGCTCGGTCAGTTGAAGAACCTGCCGCCGGAGCAACGGGCGATGATGGAAGGTGCCCTGGCCAAGCAGGGCATCACGGTGGGGGGCAAGGGGGTGCGCTCGTGCCTGACCGCGGAGCAGGTCAAGACCAATGACATTCCGCTGCAGGATCCGCAATCGGGCTGCACGCAGAAGATCACCGAGCGCAATGGCAATGTCTGGAAGTTCCAGTTCAGTTGCCCCAAGGCCCAGGGTAACGGCCAGGCCACCTTCCTCAGTGACCGGGAGTTCCTGACCAAGGTCAACGGCACCTTCAATGCCTCCGGGGTCCAGCAGCAGGGCAGCATGGATACACGGGCGGTCTGGCTTGGAAATGACTGTGGAACGGTCAAACCGCGTACCTGATCGGTCACCCGCGATAACGACTGACCGCCACCGCGTCGTGGGCATGCAGGCTCTCTGCATGTTCCACGCGCACGCTGAAGCCGCTTACGCCCGTTAGCGTTCGCAAGGCCGCATGCAAGCGGCGGGCGGCATCCTCGCAGAACATCAGGTTCTGTCCGTTGGCCAGGGCGAAGGCCTGCTCGTCGGCGCGCTTGACTGCCGTCTGTACGGCCGTGCCCAAGGCGGCCTCCGCAGTCTCGATCAACTCGGTCAGCCTGAACGCGTCGCCGTCCAGACGGACCTGCAGCTTGGCCATGCTCCTTTGGCTATGGGGTGTCGCAACGATGCCGTCACTGCTGCCGAGCCACTGGCGAACACGCTCCCACTCCAGTGACTGGCCAGCGAAGTCCCGGTCGAATTGCGCCTGGATCAGCTGTCTGGCCAGCGCCGCCGAGCATGGGCAGGTCGAGGAGTAGGGAATGTGCACCGATAGTTCCACGTGGAACATTCCATCTTTCAGCTGTGCGTCGATGCTCACTGGGTAGCGTTTCCAGCCTGCTAGCGGGCTGACCAACGCCGGGCGCTTGAGCAGGTGATCGAACGCCAGGCGCAGGTAGGCGGCGTTCGAAAGGCCCTCGTGGCTGGCGAGAAACTGCTCGAGCGTCCGGCGAATCAGGCGTGGACTCAAGGCTTGCTGTTCCAGCGCTTCCAGCGCCAGGTACAACCGTGACATGTGGATGCCCCGGGCTGAGCCGTCATCCAGGCTCACGCCGGCATCGGCGTGCGCGCCGAGGCTGCGTCCGTCGACCAGCAGCGGCAGGGCGATACCGCACATGCCGACCCAGTCCAGCGGCAGTGTCTGCTGGCTGCTTTGTGTGGCGATGTCGGGAAGGGCAAGGCTAGACATGGAAGGATCCTGAAGTGATGGCAGTCAGCGGCAACCGCCGACAAGGCTGCAGTGCAGGTTGAAGCGTTGACCGCTGGAGCTGGAGACACGGTTGAGGGTGGTCCAGCCGATGCGACGGCTGTAGCCCACCCAGGCTTCACCGTCGCTGGCCAGCCCGGTGAAGAAGGTCAGCGTGCCGTAGCGGCTGTTAGTCTGAGCCCACAGGCGCTTGCCTGCTACTTCGTAGCCTCGCAGGTAAAAGGTGCTGCCTTCGGTACGCACGCTGTAGTAGTTGCCTTGGCCATCCTGGCAGGCGAGCAGGGTCGCGCTGCGGGTGCACAGGGCGAGGTCGGTGTGAGGCATGGCGAGAAGCTGCATAGGTGCTGCGAGCAGCAGCAAGGCAGCGAGGCCGGATGATTTCATGACGCTCTCCAGACAACCGTTCGGTCGACACGGCTTGGCGAAATTGTATTGTTATAATATAACATTGTGCAATGCATCGATTCGAATGCGCCTGCCCGATGAGGTTAGTCATGCCCAACCGTCTCCCTGTCACCGTGCTGTCCGGCTTCCTCGGCGCCGGCAAGAGCACGCTGCTCAACCATGTCCTGCGCAACCGCGACAACCTGCGCGTCGCCGTGATCGTCAACGACATGAGCGAAATCAACATCGATGCCAGCGAGGTCCAGCGCAACGTCAGCCTGAATCGGGCGGAAGAAAAACTGGTGGAGATGAGCAACGGCTGCATCTGTTGCACCTTGCGCGAGGACCTGCTGGAAGAGGTGGCGAGGTTGGCGAGTGAGGGCCGCTTCGATTACCTGCTGATCGAGTCGACCGGAATATCCGAGCCGCTGCCGGTCGCCGAGACCTTCACCTTTCGCGACGAGCAGGGGCGCAGCCTCTCCGACATGGCGCGCCTGGACACCATGGTCACCGTGGTCGACGGGCTGAACTTCCTGCGCGACTACCAGGCCGCCGAGAGTCTCGCCAGCCGTGGCGAGACCTTGGGTGAACAGGACGAGCGCTCGATCAGCGACCTCTTGATCGAGCAGGTCGAGTTCGCCGACGTGCTGTTGCTGAGCAAGATCGACCTGATCAGCCAGTCTGACCGTGAGGAACTGGTGGCCATCCTGCGCAGCCTCAATGCCCGGGCGCAGATCGTGCCGATGGTGATGGGCCAGGTGGCGCTGTCGCGCATCCTCGATACCGGCCTGTTCGATTTCGACCAGGCGGCCCAGGCACCGGGCTGGCTGCGCGAACTGCGTGGCGAGCATGTGCCGGAAACCGAGGAATACGGCATCGCCGCCAGCACCTGGCAGGCACGTCGGCCATTCCACCCGCAGCGCTTCTACGACTTTATCCACACACCCTGGAGCAACGGCCGGTTGCTGCGTTCCAAGGGCTTCTTCTGGCTGGCCAGCAAGTACCAGGAGGCTGGGAGCTGGTCCCAGGCCGGTGGCATGATGCGTCACGGCCTGGCGGGGCGCTGGTGGCGCTTCGTGCCACGAGAGCAATGGCCGCAGGACGAAGAGAGTACCGCGGCGATCCTCAAGCAGTGGTCGGTGGAAAGCGGCGATTGCCGCCAGGAACTGGTGTTCATCGGGCAGAACATCGACTTCGAGCGGTTATCCACAGAGCTGGAGGCCTGCCTGCTCACGGACGACGAGATGGAGTTGGGGCCGATGGCCTGGCTGCGTCTGCCCGATCCTTTCGGGGCCTGGCATGAGGACGCGGTGGCATGACTGTGGATATCCGCCAGGTGTTCGGTGAATCGCCCCAGGTGATGACCGACATCCTTCAGGATGGTGTCAACCTGGCGGTCTGGCAGCGCCGCCTGCCGGCCCAGGTGGAGGACTTCGCCAACCTGGTGCTCAGCCTTGGCCAATCCCTGGCCGATGAGCGGGTGATCGAGGTGGATGAAC
The DNA here is from genome assembly GCF_057480795.1 of Pseudomonas sp. P110(2024). NCBI lineage: Bacteria > Pseudomonadati > Pseudomonadota > Gammaproteobacteria > Pseudomonadales > Pseudomonadaceae > Pseudomonas > Pseudomonas sp. P110(2024). Next base: position 115,162 of record NZ_JBLIYT010000003.1, on the reverse strand, counting down.
GCCACCCGCCAGCCTTGCCCGGTTTGCTCAGGGAGGCCGCCGATCTGCACGGCTATGACGGTTTCGTCGCGGATGTGGCTTGGCTGGTGGCTGCCTATACCTGCCTGCTGGGCGCCCGTCGTCTCGGTGTGCGCGTGCGGGTACTGGACGGGGCGATGTGCCCGCGCATGCATGTGGACCATGTGCCGGTGCGCCTGCTCAGTACCTATGCCGGCGCGGGCAGCGAATGGCTGGCGGAGGGAGCGATCGATCGCGCGCGCTTGCAGCAGTCGTTACCGGCTGTGGATAAAGTTCGGCGCCTGGCGGCGGGAGAGGTGGCCCTGCTCAAGGGCGAGAAGTGGCTGGGCAACGAGGGCGCGGGATTGGTTCACCGGTCACCGCTGACGCCTGCCGGGGAGCGCCGATTGTTGCTGAGCCTGGACTGGTTGGCATGAATCGCGGGGCCCGGCGGTATAGACTGCCATCAAGCCATCCCGATACCGAGCCATGCTGCAGAACATTCCCACCCATGTGATCGCCGGCCCCCTCGGCGCCGGCAAGACCAGCCTGATCCGCCACCTGCTGGACCAGCGTCCAGCCGGCGAGCGCTGGGCCGTGCTGGTCAACGAGTTCGGTCAGATCGGCCTCGATGCCGCCTTGCTCAGCCGCGACGAGGCGGGCATCGCCATCGGTGAAGTGGCGGGAGGCTGCCTGTGCTGCGTCAATGGCGCACCGTTCCAAGTGGGGCTTGGCCGCTTGCTGCGCAAGGCGCGCCCGGACCGCCTTTTCATCGAACCGTCCGGCCTCGGTCACCCGGTCGAGTTGCTGGAACAACTGGGACGCGCACCTTGGACTGGCGTACTGTCGGTGCAGCCAATGCTGATGGTGCTGGATGCCGCGGCCCTGTCCCGGGGTGACGTCCTGCCTGAGGCTCAGCACCAGGCACTGACGAAGGTGGGGTTGCTGGTGTTCAACAAGGCGAGCGTTGTGGATGAAGCTGCACGCTTGTTGATAACTGCATCACTACCCGCCATACCGGCGCGCTGGACGGACCACGGGACACTGCCGCTTGCTGCATTGCCTGTTTCAACCCTCGTGGCGGCAGGTACAGTCGACCATGGCCGCCTGCCTGTGGATAACGATGCAGTGCCGTTGCCCACCCTGTGGACCGATCCACGACAGCCGATCTGCCATTTTCAGCAGGGGGAGGGAGGTTGGAGCATCGGCTGGCGCTGGCATCCCGACCAATGCCTCGACGCGGCCGTGCTGCGCGGTGTTCTTGAACAATGGCCGTGGCGCCGGGCGAAGGGCGTTATCCACAGCACCGAAGGCTGGCAGTCGTTCAATGGCCTTGAAGGCGGGACGCTGGAATGGCGTTCCAGCGAATGGCGCAAGGACTCGCGCATCGAGCTGATTTTCGATCAGCCGCAGCCCTTGCAGGCCCTGCAAGCGGCCTTCGGCGGCTGCCCGCTGATCCGTTGATCAATTGCGCCAGCGGTTGTGCTCCTGGCGCCACTGCTGCATTTCGATAACGTTGTCGGTACGCGGCGGGGTCTTGATCTCGAACGGGTAGGGCGCGAGTTCGATCTGCATGGTGTGAGCGCCGAACTGGGTGACGGTCCCGGGGTGGCGTTGTTCACCGGTGACGGTGAACTCGAAGTTGTAGATGCGCGCCAGGCGCTTCCTGCCATTGGCGTCGCGCACGAAGGCGATGCGCTTGAGCGCCACGGCGTCGTCGAGCAGTTCCAGGTCGAGCTTGGCGCAATGCTGCTTGACCCGTGCCAGGGCCTTTTCGCGCAGCCCGTGGTTGTGCCACAGCCAGGCGCCTGCGGTCGCCACCAGCATCAGGACGAAGAGGTTTTCCAGGGTCAGCATTTGCGTAAGCTCCAGACAGGTCGATCCAGCTTAACTGCGTCTCTGGCCTGTCGTACAGATGGCAATCGGGTTCATACTGCGGGCCGCACCTTTCTTCACACAGTTTCGGAATCGTCCCGCATGAAACGTACACCGCACCTGCTCGCCATTCAGTCCCACGTGGTCTTTGGACACGCCGGCAACAGCGCCGCGGTGTTTCCCATGCAGCGGGTCGGGGTCAACGTCTGGCCGCTCAACACCGTACAGTTCTCCAACCATACTCAGTATGGACAGTGGGCCGGGGAAGTGCTTGCCCCAGCGCAAATTCCCGCGTTGGTGGAAGGCATTTCCAATATCGGTGAGCTGGGCCATTGCGATGCGGTGTTATCGGGCTACCTGGGCAGTGCCGAGCAGGGGCGGGCGATCCTGGCCGGCGTCGAGCGGATCAAGGCGGTCAATCCCAAGGCCCTGTACCTGTGCGACCCGGTCATGGGGCATGCCGAGAAGGGCTGCATCGTGCCGGCGCAGGTCAGTGAGTTCCTGCTCGAGGAGGCGGTCGCCAAGGCCGATATCCTGTGCCCGAACCAGCTCGAGCTGGACAGCTTCTGTGGCCGTCGCGCGCAGTCGCTGGAAGATTGCGTGGGCATGGCGCGCGGGTTGCTGGAGCGCGGGCCGCAGGTGGTACTGGTCAAGCACCTGAATTATCCACAGCGGGCGGACGATGCCTTCGAGATGCTGCTGGTGACCCGCGATGCCAGCTGGCACCTGCGCCGGCCTTTGCTGGCCTTCCCACGCCAGCCGGTGGGGGTGGGCGACCTGACCTCCGGGCTGTTCCTCGCCCGCGTGCTACTGGGCGACGACTGGCTACAGGCTTTCGAGTTCACCGCCGCCGCCGTGCATGAAGTGCTGCTGGAAACCCAGGTCTGCACCCGCTATGAACTGCAACTGGTGCGAGCCCAGGACCGCATCGCCCACCCGCGGGTGCGCTTCGAGGCGCAGCGTTTGCTCTGTTAGATCGAATCAGTCTTGAGGTTCTGGTAGCGCTGTTCCAGCTCCTGGCGGATCTGACGGCGTTGCTGACCCTGCAGGAAGCGGCGCTTCTCCTCGCTGCTCTGCGGCTGGCGCGGTGGTACCTTCACCGGGCGACGGTCGTCGTCCACCGCGACCATGGTGAAGAAGCAGCTGTTGGAGTGGCGCACCGAGCGCTCGCGGATGTTCTCGGTGACCACCTTGATGCCCACCTCCATCGAGGTGTTGCCGGTGTAGTTGACCGAGGCCAGGAAGGTCACCAGCTCGCCGACATGAACCGGTTCGCGGAAGATCACCTGGTCCACCGACAGGGTCACCACATAGGTGCCGGCATAGCGGCTGGCGCAGGCATAGGCGACTTCGTCGAGGTACTTGAGCAGGGTGCCGCCGTGTACGTTGCCAGAGAAGTTGGCCATGTCCGGTGTCATCAGGACGGTCATGGTCAGCTGGGCGTTTCCAGGTTCCATAGAGAGCTCACGGTGAATTTGCACGGATTCGGGGCGGGTATCTGCAGACACTTCTGTTTCCCCTCGTTGAGGTTTCCCATCCTGGTACGGGACGTCGGCTGACGCTCCATCGTCACGCCAATTTTGCCATCGGCGGTGTCGAATCGGCCGATCTGTTTCTGCATATTGCATCGGCATTTTGTGGCAAGGCGCGATGTTAACCTGACGACGCCCATGCAACGTGGGCTTTTGCGTCTATCACAACAGTATGTGCCTGCTCCGCGCCGAAGGATCGTCCGGCAGAGGAGCGGTTCGCCCCGTGCACCGAAAACAAGGAGTATCACGCCATGCATGCCATCAGCTTCATCCAGGACCTGGCGGTGATCATGCTGGTTGCCGGGGTGGTCACCATCCTCTTCCATCGCCTCAAGCAGCCGGTGGTGCTGGGCTACATCGTCGCCGGCTTCATCATCGGCCCGCACACGCCGCCGTTCGGTCTGATCCACGACGAAGACACCATCAAGACGCTGGCCGAACTTGGTGTGATCTTCTTGATGTTCTGCCTGGGCCTGGAGTTCAGCCTGCGCAAGCTGTTCAAGGTTGGCGCCACGGCTTTCATCGCGGCGTTCCTGGAAATCGTCCTGATGATCTGGATCGGGTTCGAGATCGGTCGCTGGTTCGGCTGGAACACCATGGATTCGCTGTTCCTCGGGGCAATCCTGGCGATCTCCTCGACCACCATCATCGTCAAGGCGCTCAACGACCTGAAGATGAAAAACGAGCGTTTCGCCCAGCTGATCTTCGGCGTGCTGATCGTCGAGGACATCCTCGGCATCGGCATCATCGCGCTGCTGTCGGGCATTGCCGTCAGCGGCTCGGTGAGCTCCGGCGAAGTGTTCTCTACCGTGGGCAAGCTGTCGCTGTTCATGATCGTTGCTCTGGTCATCGGCATCCTGCTGGTGCCGCGGCTGCTGGCCTACGTGGCGAAATTCGAAAGCAACGAGATGCTGCTGATCACCGTGCTGGGCCTGTGTTTTGGCTTCTGCCTGCTGGTGGTCAAGCTCGAATACAGCATGGTGCTCGGTGCCTTCCTGATCGGCGCGATCATGGCCGAGTCGCGCCAGTTGCTGAAGATCGAACGGCTGATCGAGCCAGTTCGCGACCTGTTCAGCGCCATCTTCTTCGTCGCCATCGGCCTGATGATCGACCCGTCGATCCTGGTCGAGTACGCCTGGCCGATCGTGGTCATCACCCTGGCGGTGGTACTGGGCAAGATGCTCTCCTGTGGCATGGGCGCGTTTATCGCCGGCAACGACGGGCGCACCTCGTTGCGCGTGGGGATGGGGCTTTCGCAGATCGGCGAGTTCTCCTTCATCATCGCCGCCCTGGGGGTGACCTTGCAGGTCACCAGCGACTTTCTCTATCCGGTCGCAGTGGCGGTGTCGGCCATCACCACCTTGCTGACGCCGTACCTGATCCGTGCCGCCGATCCGTTGTCTATCAGGCTGGGCAAGGTGGTGCCGAGCCGCGTGGCACGGGTGCTGTCGCTGTACGGCGAATGGTTGCGCAGCATCCAGCCGCAGGGCGAGGGGGCCATGCTGGCGGCGATGATCCGACGCATTCTGCTGCAGGTCGGGGTAAACCTGGCGTTGGTGATCGCGATCTTCTTCAGTGGCGGTTATTTCGCCGGGCGCATCGGTAACTGGTTGAGCGAGTGGGTGGCGGATGCCGGCCAGCAGAAGGCGCTGATCTGGGGAGCGGCATTGCTGCTGTCGCTGCCGTTCCTGATCGCGGCGTATCGCAAGCTCAAGGCGCTGTCGATGTTGCTGGCGGAGATGGGCGTCAAACCCGAGATGGCAGGGCGGCATACCCAGCGGGTACGGCGGGTGATCGCCGAGGTGATTCCGCTGCTGTCACTGCTGGTGATCTTCCTGCTGCTGTCGGCCTTGTCGGCAAGCATCCTGCCGACCAGCGAACTGCTGCTGGTCATCGTCGTGGTGGCGGCAGTGGTGGTGGCGCTGCTGTGGCGCTGGCTGATCCGGGTGCATACGCGGATGCAGGTGGCGTTGCTGGAGACGTTGGAGAACAGCCGCGATCATTCGCACTGAGCAGGCGGCTAACGCTTTCTGCGCAAGATTTCACCGTCGTCCGAGGGGATGGAGCGGTAGCAGTGTCGCCAGGCGCAGAGAGCCTGGCGATTCTACGAGTGATGGGTAGCGATAAGCCATCACTTTATGCGGGTATTTCTCATTCAGCTTTCCAGCCAGACATCCCGTGCCCAGTGCCAGACCGATTCCCAGCTTTCCTCGGTGACGATTTCTTCTTCGCCAGACCACAGCACCACGGTGCCGTCCTCTTCGACGCAGTAGTAGTCGTCACCGTCCTGGCAGATGGGAATGAGGTCGCGAGGCACGCCGGCGTCCCAGGCGTTGGCCGCCACTTCCGGCAGGTAGGTGTGGGATTGCGGATCGGTCACGGTCACCGGCTCGAGGCTGCCATACACCACGTCGCTGACGGTCAGCAGGTATTCCTTGAACACGAACGGGATGTTGATGAACAGCTCTTCCTCGATCTCGACCAGCTGATCCTCGTCCGGCAGTTCCAGCGGCACCGGTACCGGCTCGTTGGCTTCACGGAGTTGTTCGATCACTTCTTCCACGGTTCACATCCTCTGACCTTATGACAACGCTGCGCGTTATACCCTAGTAGGCCGCTCTGGCAAAAGCAAAAACCCCGGGACAGGCCCGGGGTTTTTTCTGCAACGTGCGACGGTTAACCGTTTTGGCGGATACCGGCCAGCAGCCAAGGCTGATTTTCGCCATGGGCGCGAACCATGTGCCAGCTTTCGCTGAAGGCTTCGCCCTGGTCGAAGCGCGAGGTCTTCGACACGCCACGGAAGGTCAGGGTGGCGTCGGTCTGGTCGGCGCGCTCGTCGACGCCGTCCAGTTGCACATCGAGGTCGTCGATGTAGGTGGACTGGAAGCCTTCACCCTGCTCGGCACGCTCGCGCTTGAGGAACTCGAGCATCTGCGGGGTGACGAACTCGGCGATCTTGTCCATCTCGTTGGCGTCCCAGTGCTGCTGCAGCGACTGGAAGTGCGAACGGGCGGCGGACAGGAAGCTGGCTTCGTTGAACCAGGCCGGAGCGTTGATCACAGGCGAGGCGACCGGCGCGGCGGAGCCGCCGAAGATCGACTGCGGGGCGGCCTGCGGCTGGGCTTCGCGCTGGTACGGGGCGTGGCCGGCGGCAGCGTGTTGCGGCTGCTGCTGGCGACGGCGCGCGGCGATGAAGCGGAAGACCAGGAAGGCGATCAGGCCCATGATCAGGAAATCGAGGATCTGCATGCCATCGAAGCCGTCGCCCATGAACATGGAGGCCAGCAGGCCACCGGCGGCGAGGCCGGCGAGTGGGCCCAGCCAGCGCGAGGCACCGCTGGCGGCGGCTGGTGCGCGACCAGGAGCGGTCGGGGCGGCGGCAGGCGTGGTCGGGGTGGCCTGGCGGGTCTGGTGGATAGGCGCGGAGCCCGAGCTCTTGCCACCACCGAAGCGCTTGGCGTTGGCGTCGAGGCTCAGCGTCAGGCCGACGCAGAGCGCCAGAGCGATGCTAAGAAAACGTTGCATAAGATGGGGATTCCCGTTTGTGTGGATTGCACGCGCGTCATGGTGCACATGAACTGACAGACATAGCCAGCGACAAGATGTTTCGAGCTTTTGCCTGACTGACCGGATCTATGCGTTCACCTGTAGGTGATCGCCCAGCCCTTTGAGCTGGGAAACTGCCCCCTGTGGGAGCGGCCTTGCGTCGCGAAAGGGCTGCGTAGCAGCCCCAGCAATTTCAATGGCGGCTCGGAATCTGGGGCCGCTGCGCGCCCCTGCCGCGACGCAAGGCTGCTCCTACAGGGGCGTTTCGTTCGATTCGGTCAGATAGCTTCCAGCTTGGCGTAGCCCAGCATTAGCCACTTGCTGCCCTCGGAGAAATTCACCTGCACCCGCGCCTGGGCGCCAGATCCTTCGAAGTTGAGGATCACGCCTTCGCCGAATACCGCATGCTGCACCCGCTGGCCGAGGCTGAAGGCGGTCTGCGGGATGCTGGCGTTGGCGAACAGGCTGCTGGCCGGCGTCTTCGCGCCGCCGAACGGACGGCTGACGGTATTCGACAGACGCACCTCCTGCACCAGCCCGGCGGGGATCTCCCGGACGAAGCGCGACACCTTGTTATAGGTCTCGCTGCCATACAGGCGGCGGGTCTCGGCGTAGGTCATGACCAGCTGGCGCATGGCCCGGGTGATGCCCACGTAGGCCAGGCGGCGCTCCTCTTCGAGGCGGCCGGGCTCTTCCAGGCTCATCTTGTGAGGGAACAGGCCTTCCTCCATGCCCACCAGGAACACGTACGGGAACTCCAGGCCCTTGGCGCTGTGCAGGGTCATCAGCTGGATGCTGTCCTCGTGCTCGTCGGCCTGGGTGTCGCCGGCCTCCAGCGAGGCGTGGCCGAGGAACGCCGACAATGGCGAGAGGTCGGCGTCTTCGTCGCTGGTTTCGAAGTTGCGCGCCGCGCTGACCAGTTCCTCAAGGTTTTCCACCCGGGCCTGGCCTTTCTCGCCCTTCTCTTCCTGGTGGTAGACGATCAGCCCGGACTGCTCGATGACCGTTTGGGTCATCAGGTGCAGCGGCATGTCCAGCACCTTGGCGGCGAGGTTCTCCAGTAGCTCGATGAACGCGCCCAGGGCGCTGGCGGCGCGGCCCTTGAGGGCCTTGGCGGCGAGCAGCTGGCACATGGCTTCCCACATCGACAGCTGGCTGTGGCGGGCGTGGTCGCGGATGGCCTCGACGGTCTTTTCGCCTATGCCCCGTGGCGGCACGTTGATCACCCGCTCCAGCGCCGCGTCGTTGCCGCGACCTTCGAGCAGGCGCAGGTAGGCCATGGCATTCTTGATCTCGGCGCGCTCGAAGAAGCGCTGGCCGCCATAGATGCGGTAGGGGATGCGTTCGCGCAGCAGGGCCTCTTCCAGCACCCGCGACTGGGCGTTGGAGCGATAGAGGATGGCGATCTCGCTGCGCGCGTTGCCCTGCTTGACCAGGCTTTCGATGGTCTCGACCACGTAGCGCGCCTCGTCGTGCTCGTTGTACGCGGCATAGAGCGTGAGCGGTTCGCCCTCGCCCATGTCGGTCCACAGCTCCTTGCCCAGGCGCCCGCTGTTGTTGGCGATCAGGGCGTTGGCAGCCTTGAGGATACCGCCGGTGGAGCGGTAGTTCTGCTCCAGGCGGATCAGCTCGGCGTCCGGGAAGTCGGCGGTGTACTGGTGGATGTTCTCGATCTTGGCGCCGCGCCAGCCGTAGATCGACTGGTCGTCGTCGCCCACCGCCATCAGGCTGTCGCCACCGGAGGCCAGCAGGCGCAACCACGCGTACTGCACGGCGTTGGTGTCCTGGAACTCGTCCACCAGCAGGTGGCGGAAGCGGCGCTGGTAGTGCTTGAGCAGGTCCGGGTGGTCGCGCCACAGGTCGAGGGCACGCAGCAGCAGCTCGGAGAAGTCGATGACCCCGGCGCGATCGCAGGCCTGCTCGTACGCGACATAGATGTCACGCATGGTGGCCAGGAACAGGTCGCCGCTGGCCTGGATGTGCCGTGGGCGCAGGCCTTCGTCTTTCTGGCCGTTGATGAACCACTGGACCTGGCGCGCCGGCCATTTCTGCTCGTCCAGGCCCATCTCGCGGATCACCCGCTTGATCAGGCGCTGCTGGTCGTCGCTGTCGAGGATCTGGAAGTTCTGCGCCAGCCCCGCTTCCTGCCAGTGCGCCCGCAACAGGCGGTGGGCCAGGCCGTGGAAGGTGCCGACCCACATGCCAGCAGGGTTGATGCCCAGCAGTTGCTCGATCCGTTGGCGCATTTCCGCCGCGGCCTTGTTGGTGAACGTCACCGACAGGATCGAGTGCGGCGAGGCCTGTTCGACCTGGATCAGCCAGGCGATGCGGTGCACCAGCACGCGGGTCTTGCCCGAGCCGGCGCCGGCCAGCACCAGTTGGCGCCCCACCGAGGCCGCCACGGCCTGGCGTTGAGCGTCGTTGAGGGAGTTCAGCAGGAGGGAGAGGTCGTCATTATGCATCCGGGCATTCTATGGCCGTGCGAAGGCAGGGGCAAACGCCCCTGACGCAAATCGCCGGATGGGCGCGCGACCGTTCATCGGTGGACTTGTCCGGTACCCGTGGTTGAGCGGTCAGACCTGGACGCAGCAGACATTTTCGAAATCATGACGCAGAGCAGTTTGGTCCGACGCGGTGCTTGTGTATGCTCCCTGCACATTTGCGGTCAGCCATAACAAGAAGACAAAAGAACCCAGCCAATATGACCCAGGATTGCGCGGCGATCGGAGCATCGCCGGAGACGACAAGGAGCGTTCGCAGGCAATTCGCCACCCAGCTGTCGATCGAGCGTACTCGCCTGCTGTACCAGGGCTCGTTGCTGCCCACCTTGTTCATGTTGCTCAACGGCCTGCTCTGCGCCTGGCTGCTGTGGAGCCCTGCGCGCTATTTGCTGGTCGGGGTTTGGATGGCCTGGCTGGTGGCGCTGGTGGCGCTTCGGGTGATCCAGGTGGCGGCCTTCGACGCGGCGACGCCGGCGCGCCAGGCCAAGCCGACCTGGCGGCGCATGTTCCTGCTCGGCTCGGCGTTCAGTGGCCTGACCTTGGCCTGCGCGGTGATCGCCCTGGCGCCGGCGGACAACTTCGTGCAGCAGGCCTGGGTCTTCGGCCTGCTCGGCGCGGCGGCGTTGTCGGCCAGTGTCGCCTACGCGGTCAGCCTGCCGGCGTTTCTCAGCTTCGCCCTGCCGTGCCTGCTGCCGCCGATCGCGTTTCTATTCGTCTATGATGCCGGACACCAGCGCGGCTGGGGCTGGCTGGGGCTGATCCTGCTGGTGGCGCTGATGGTGGTGGCCTGGCAGGTCAATCGCCTGATCGAGCGCGGCCTGCTGCGCCGCTTCCAGAACCAGGCGCTGATCGAGCACCTGCAGAACGCCCAGCGTCATGGTGAGGGCCTCAACCGTCAGCTCAATGCAGAGATCGCCCAACGGCGACGGGCCGAGGACGACCTGCGCAAGGCCCATGCCGGCCTCGAGCAGCGCGTGGCCCAACGCAGTCATGAGCTGGACCTGGCCAACCAGGCCCTGAGCAAGAGCGAGCAGCGCCTGGCCCTGGCCTTGCAGGCCAGCGAACTTGGGCTGTGGGACTGGAATCTGGAAACCGACGAGGTCCATCACACCCAGTTGCATGCGCTGTTCGGCCTGGATCCGGAGCAGGTACGCTCGGTGCGCGCCGACCTCAAGCCGCGGCTGCATCCCGACGACCTGCCCGTGCTGCGACGCACGCTGGTCGAGCACCTCAAGGGGCGCACCGAGGACTACCGGGTCGAGTACCGGGTACGCCACGCCCAGGGGCACTGGTGCTGGATCGAGGACTGCGGGCGGGCGGTGGAGTCCGATGACCAGGGCAAGGTCCTGCGCATGCTCGGCACCCGCCGCGACATCACCGCGCGCAAGGAACAGGAAGAGCAGCAGCGCCTGGCCGCGACGGTGTTCGAGGCGGCCAGCGAAGGGATCGCCATTCTCGACGCGGACTTCCAGTTGCTGGCGGTGAACCAGGCCTTCTGCGATGTCACCGGCTACGGCCGGGCCGAGCTGATCGCCCGCAACGCCCTGGAGCTGCCCTGCAGCCGCGATGCCCGCCGCCACAGCCAGGCCATCGACCAGGCGTTGGAGCAGCAGGGCCACTGGCAGGGCGAGCTGGTCGAGGCGCGTAAGAACGGCGAGCTCTACCCGCAGTGGTTGCAACTGAACAGCGTGAATGACCCTCGGGGACGAATCGTCAATATCGTCGGCTTCTTCACCGACCTGTCCGCACGCCGCGAATCCGAGGAGCGCCTGCGCTACCTGGCGCATTACGACGACCTCACCGGTTTGGCCAACCGCGCACTTTTCCGCTTGCGTTTGCACGAGGCGGCGCAGCGCATGCGCCTGAACGGCCGCAGCCTGGCGCTGCTGCATGTGGACCTGGACCGCTTCAAGCTGCTCAACGAAAGCCTGGGCCATGAACTGGCGGACCAGTTGCTCAAGAAGATGGCCCAGCGCCTGGCCAACGCGGTGCCGGAGGCCGACACCGTGGCGCGCCTGTCCGGCGACGAGTTCGCCGTGTTGTTCGACGGCTACACCAACCTGTCGAGCCTGGTGCGCGTCACCACCCGGCTGCTCGACAAGCTGCGTGTGCCTCAGCGCGTCGGCGGGCACGAGGTGGTGATCAGTGCATCGGTGGGCATCAGCCTGTTGTCCGACGCCACCCAGGACCTCAATGCCCTGGTCAGCCAGGCCGACATGGCCAAGCAGCACGCCAAGCACCTGGGCGGCGACAGCTTTCAGTTCTACACCGAGAGCCTGCGCGCCAGCACTCTGGAACGCCTGCAACTGGAGAACCAGCTGCGCAAGGCCATCGACGATCGCCAGTTACTGGTCTACTACCAACCCAAGCTGTGCCTGCGCACCGGCCAGTTGCACGCGGCCGAGGCGCTGGTGCGCTGGCAGCACCCCGAGTGGGGCATGGTGCCGCCCAGCGAGTTCATCGGGCTGGCCGAAGAGACCGGGCTGATCGCGCCCATGGGTGAGTTAGTGCTGCGCCAGGCTTGCTGGCAGGCGTGCGAATGGTTGCGCCAGGGCCTGGAGGTGCGCGTTTCGGTCAACCTGTCGGTGTATCAGCTGCGCCAAGGCAAGCTGGTCAGCCTGGTGCGCCAGGTCCTGCAGGAGTCCGGCCTGGCGCCGCACCTGCTGGAGTTGGAACTGACTGAAAGCCAGCTGCTGGACAGCGTCGAGCACATCATCACCACCTTCGAGCAGCTCCACGCGTTGGGAGTGAAGCTGGCCATCGACGACTTCGGCACCGGCTATTCGTCGCTGAGCTACCTCAAGCGCTTCCCGGTCGACTACGTGAAGATCGACCAGGCCTTCATCCGCGGCCTGCTCGAAGGCTCACAGGACGCGGCCATTACCCGGGCGATTATCGCCATGGCCAAGAGCCTGCAACTGAAAGTGGTGGCCGAAGGGGTGGAAACCCGCGAGCAGCTGCAGTTCCTGCGCGAGCATGGTTGTGATGAGGTGCAGGGCTACCTGATCAGCCGGCCGGTGGACGCGACCTCGTTCCGCGCGTTGCTTGATCGCTCGACGGCCGACCTGTTGCGCTAAAAATGCCAGGCCTGGCCTTGGCGTGTCAGCAGGCTGTTGGCTTGTTCCGGGCCATTGCTGCCGGCGGGGTAGGGGCGTGGCGCCTGGAAGTGTTCCTCCCAGCCCTGCAGGATCGGGTCGATCCAGGCCCATGCGGCCTCGACCTCGTCGCGGCGCATGAACAGCGTCGAGTCGCCTTCCAGCACATCCAGCAGCAGCCGCTCGTAGGCGTCCCAGCGGCGGGTCTGGGCAAAGGCCTGGGCGAGGTTCAGGTCCAGTTCGACCGGCGCCAGGCGCATGCCCTTGCCCGGGCTCTTGGTCATCATGCGCAGGCTGATGTGCTCCTCCGGCTGTAGCTGGATCAGCAACTGGTTGACCTGTCCGCCGCTGAACAACTCGTGGGGCACCGGCTTGAACTGGATGACGATCTGCGACGAGCGCCGTGTCATGCGCTTGCCGGTGCGCAGGTAGAACGGCACGCCGGCCCAGCGCCAGTTGTCGATGTGCGCCTGTACCGCGATGAAGGTCTCGGTGTCGCTGTCGTTGTCCACGTCCTTTTCGAAGTAGTAGGCCGGCACTTCCTGGCCGCCGATCTTGCCGGCGCCGTACTGGCCGCGCACGGTCTTGTCCTGCACGTCCTGGCCGGTGATGGGCTTGAGCGCGCGAAGGATCTTCACCTTTTCGTCGCGTACCGCCTCGGCCTCGAACTGCGCCGGCGGCTCCATCGCCACCAGGCAGAGCAATTGCAGCAGGTGGTTCTGCAGCATGTCGCGGGTGGCGCCGGCGCGGTCGTAGTAGGCGCCACGGTTCTCCACGCCAAGGGTCTCGCAGACGCTGATCTGCACATGGTCGACCTGGCCGTTGCGCCACACCGGCTCCAGCAGGGCATTGGCGAAGCGCAGGGCCATGAGGTTCTGCACGGTTTCCTTGCCCAGGTAGTGGTCGATGCGAAATACCTGCGGTTCGCTGAACACCGCGCCGATGGCCTCGTTGATCGCGGTGGCCGACTCCAGCGAATGGCCGATGGGCTTCTCCAGCACGATGCGCGCCTCGCTGTCGGCCAGGCCGGCGATGCGCAGGTGGTTGGCGATGGGCACGAACAGCTTGGGCGCGGTGGCCAGGTAGTAGATGCGGGTCAAACCGCCGGGTTCGCCCAGGTAGCGGGCCAGGCGGCCGAAGTCGGCGCTCTGCGCGGCGTCCATGGGGAAGTAGTCCAGGCGTGCGCAGAAGCGCTGCCAGACGTCCTCGTCGAAGTCCTGGCGGGCGATCTGCGCCCGGCAATGGCGCTCGGCGAGCTTGAGGTAGTCGTTGCGCGACAGGTGGCGCCGGGCCAGGGCTATGATCCGCACGGCATTGTGCAGGCGGGCCTCGCGATACAGGTGGTAAAGCGCGGGAAGCAGTTTGTGCAGGGCCAGGTCGCCCGTGCCGCCGAAAACCAGGATGTCGCAAGGAATCGTCAAACCACCACTCTCCACGTTCGTTTAGCTGGGCGGGTTGGCAAGCATGTAGTATAACTACAAGAAAGCTACATCCCGGCACGCCGATCATAACCGAGTCCAGCCCGTGAATCTGTTGCAACATATCGACCAATCGCGGCACCTGCTGCGCAAATCGGAACTCAAAGTGGCCGACCATGTGCTGCTCGATCCGGCTGCCGTCATGCACAGTTCGATGGCCGACCTGGCGCACAGCGTGGGGATCAGCGAGCCGACCATCGTGCGTTTCTGCCGGGCGATTGGCTGTTCGGGTTTCCAGGATCTCAAGCTCAAGCTGGCGCAGAGCCTGGCCGCTGGCGCCAGTTTCGGCCAGTTCGCGATTCACGAAGACGACTCGGTCGCTGACTACAGCCTGAAGATCTTCGACACCACCCTGCACACGCTGATGGAGGTGCGCGAGCACCTCGACCCGCAGGCGCTGCAGCAGGCGGTGACCGCCATGGCCCAGGCCCAGCGCGTGGAGTTCTACGGCTTTGGTGCTTCTGGCGCGGTGGCGGCCGATGCCCAGCACAAGTTCTTCCGCCTGCTGCTCAGCGCTGCGGCCTATTCCGACCCGCACATGCAGGCGATGTCGGCGGTCACCCTGAAGCCGGGCGACGTGGCGGTGTGCATTTCGCAGTCGGGGCGCTCCAAGGACCTGCTGATCACCGCAAACCTGGTGCGTGAAAGTGGCGCCAACCTGATCACCCTGTGCCCGAGCCAGACGCCGCTGGCCGAATTGTCGACGGTCAACCTGGCCATCGACGTGCATGAAGACACCGAGATCTACACCCCGCTGACCTCGCGCATCGCTCACCTTGTGGTGATCGACGTGCTGGCCATGGGCGTGGCCATGGCCCGCGGGCCGAGCCTGGTCAACCACCTCAAGAGCGTGAAGCGCAGCTTGCGCAGCCTGCGTTTGTCGCCCAAGTCGATCAAGGCCACCGACGACTGAGCGATACGCAGATTTCATCATTTCGTCACTATTTCACCGCAAAACGGTAAACCCCTGAGGCCAGTCTGAAACTCCCGCATCCTATTTGGGAGACAGGCAATGGCACATGATCACGCAGGTGTGTACCAACCCAACGCCAAGGCTCGCAAGCAGCAGGAAAAGGACCAGCGCCGCATGGAGTTCCGCCGCGCGATCGAAAGCTACTGCGACCAGCGCCAGCTGCTGCGCGAGCTGGCCGACTACCCCGACCTGCAAGCCATCACGGTGTGGCAGGTCTCGGCGGCAACTTACCCGAGAAACGCTCCACAAGCCCGCTGATCTGCGCACGTTCACCGCGGATGAACGCCTGGAACGCCAGGGCGACCGGCGACTGGCGCTTGTTTTTGGATTGCACCAGGCACCAACTGCGGTACAGCGGCAGCTCTTCCACCGGCAGTTCCCTGAGCACGCCGGTGGCCAGCTCCAGATTGACCGCGTGGCGGGTCAGCAGGGCGATGCCCAGGCCGGCCACCACGCATTCGCGCTGGGCGTCCGTGGAGGCCACCTCGACGGTCTGGGTGAAGTGCACGCGCTTGTCCTTGAAGAACTCCTCGCAGGCCTTGCGCGTGCCCGACCCTTGCTCGCGGACCAGCAGGGCATGAGGCTCGAGATCCTGCAGGCGCAGCTGTTCGAGCTTGCAAAGCGGATGGTCCGGCGGCGCCACGGCAATGATCGGGTTGTTGAGGAAGGGCAGGAACTCCAGGCCCATGTCCTGGGGCACCATGGACATGATGGTCAGGTCGTCGCGGTTGTCCGACAGGCGCCGGATCGCCTGGGCCCGGTTGACCACCGTGAGGGTGAGGTTGACCTCCGGGTGGCGCTGCTTGAAGGCGGCGAACAGGTGTGGCACGAAGTACTTGGCGCTGGATTCGATCGCCAGTTTCAGCTGCCCCTGCAATGAGCCCTGCAGGTCCGACAGCTGCATGTCGAGGTTTTCCAGGCGCCCGAAGATATCCCGGCTGGCGCGTTGCAGCGCCTCGGCTGCCTCGGTCAGGTAGAGCTTCTTGCCGACGTACTCGAACAGCGGCTGGCCGACCAGTTCCTCGAGTTGGCGGATCTGTAGACTAACGGCGGGTTGCGTCAGCGCCATCTCCTCGGCCGCCCGGCTGTAGGAGCGCAGATCACACACCTCGTTGAACACCTGCAGTTGACGCAAAGTCATACGCATCAAGGACTTACGCATTTTTCCGGGGCTCCGGCAAAACCTTGTTACCTCACTATAAGCTTTTGCTAATACTATCCCTAACAAATATTGATTTTTGTTTATTGACCTTCGGCGCTAGGGTGAATATGCGACTGGCCAGCGACGTCTGGTCACGCGCCGACCGGTAAAACCGGCTCGTCTGTTCCTACGGCTTTGGGAAGACTCCAGTGATAACAAAAATCCTGATCGCCAACCGGGGTGAGATCGCAGTTCGGATCGTGCGTGCCTGCGCCGAGATGGGCATTCGCTCCGTCGCGATCTACGCCGACGCCGACCGTCACGCCCTGCACGTCAAGCGCGCCGACGAGGCCTACAGCATCGGTGCCGAGCCCCTGGCCGGCTACCTGAACCCGCGCAAGCTGGTGAACCTTGCTGTCGAGACCGGCTGCGATGCCCTGCATCCAGGCTACGGTTTCCTGTCGGAAAACGCCGAGCTTGCGGAGATCTGCGCCGAACGCGGGATCAAGTTCATCGGCCCGGCCGCCGATGTCATTCGCCGCATGGGCGACAAGACCGAGGCACGCCGCACCATGATCGCGGCCGGTGTCCCGGTCACCCCCGGCACCGAAGGCAACGTCGCCGATATCCATGAAGCCCTGCGCGAAGGCGACCGCATCGGTTACCCGGTGATGCTCAAGGCCACCTCCGGTGGCGGCGGGCGCGGCATCCGCCGCTGCAACAGCCGTGAAGAGCTGGAGCAGAACTTCCCCCGTGTCATCTCCGAGGCCACCAAGGCCTTCGGCTCGGCGGAAGTGTTCCTGGAAAAATGCATCGTCAACCCCAAGCACATCGAGGCGCAGATCCTCGGTGACAGCTTCGGCAACGTGGTGCACCTGTTTGAACGCGACTGCTCGATCCAGCGCCGCAACCAGAAGCTGATCGAGATTGCCCCGAGCCCGCAACTGACCCCCGAGCAGCGCGCCTACATCGGCGACCTGGCGGTGCGCGCGGCCAAGGCGGTGGACTACGAGAACGCCGGTACCGTGGAGTTCCTGCTCGCCGATGGCGAGGTGTACTTCATGGAGATGAACACCCGGGTGCAGGTGGAACACACCATCACCGAGGAAATCACCGGCATCGACATCGTCCGCGAGCAGATTCGCATCGCCTCCGGCCTGCCGCTGTCGATCAAGCAGGAAGACATCCAGCACCGTGGCTTCGCGTTGCAGTTCCGCATCAACGCCGAAGATCCGAAGAACAACTTCCTGCCCAGCTTCGGCAAGATCACCCGCTACTACGCCCCCGGCGGCCCCGGCGTGCGCACCGACACGGCGATCTACACCGGCTATACCATTCCGCCGTTCTACGACTCCATGTGCCTTAAGCTCGTGGTATGGGCGCTGACCTGGGAAGAAGCCATGGACCGCGGCCTGCGGGCCCTGGACGACATGCGCGTGCAGGGGGTGAAGACCACCGCCGCGTACTACCAGGAAATCCTGCGCAATCCGGAATTCCGCAGCGGCCAGTTCAACACCAGCTTCGTCGAAAGCCACCCTGAACTGACCAACTACTCGATCAAGCGCAAACCCGAAGAGCTGGCCCTGGCCATCGCCGCCGCCATCGCCGCGCACGCAGGCCTGTGAGGAACCGAACAATGTCCAAGAAAATCTTTGTCACCGACACAATCCTGCGCGACGCCCACCAGTCCCTGCTGGCCACCCGCATGCGCACCGAAGACATGCTGCCGATCTGCGACAAGCTCGACAAAGTTGGCTACTGGTCGCTGGAAGTCTGGGGCGGCGCCACCTTCGACGCCTGCGTGCGCTTCCTCAAGGAAGACCCGTGGGAGCGCCTGCGCAAGCTGCGCGCCGCATTGCCCAACACCCGCCTGCAGATGCTCCTGCGTGGGCAGAACCTGCTGGGCTACCGCCATTACAGCGACGATGTGGTCAAGGCCTTCGTCGCCAAGGCGGCGGTCAACGGCATCGATGTGTTCCGCATCTTCGACGCCATGAACGACGTGCGTAACCTGCGCGTGGCCATCGAGGCGGTGAAGGCCGCCGGCAAGCACGCCCAGGGCACCATCGCCTACACCACCAGCCCCGTGCACACCATCGACGCCTTCGTGCAGCAGGCCAAGCAGATGGAAGCCATGGGCTGCGACTCGGTGGCGATCAAGGACATGGCCGGCCTGTTGACCCCGTTCGCCACCGGCGAGCTGGTCAAGGCACTGAAGGCCGAACAGTCGCTGCCGGTGTTCATCCACTCCCACGACACCGCTGGCCTGGCCGCGATGTGCCAGCTCAAGGCGGTGGAAAACGGCGCCGACCATATCGACACCGCCATCTCCAGCTTCGCCTGGGGCACCAGCCACCCAGGTACCGAATCGATGGTCGCCGCCCTCAAGGGCAGCGAGTTCGACACCGGCCTGGACCTGGAGCTGTTGCAGGAGATCGGCCTGTACTTCTACGCCGTGCGCAAGAAGTACCACCAGTTCGAGAGTGAATTCACCGCCGTGGACACCCGCGTGCAGGTCAACCAGGTGCCGGGCGGGATGATTTCCAACCTGGCCAACCAGCTCAAGGAGCAGGGCGCGCTCAACCGCATGAACGAAGTGCTGGCGGAGATCCCGCGGGTGCGCGAAGACCTCGGCTTCCCGCCGCTGGTGACGCCGACCTCGCAGATCGTCGGTACCCAGGCGTTCTTCAACGTGCTGGCCGGCGAGCGCTACAAGACCATCACCAACGAGGTGAAGCTGTACCTGCAGGGCGGTTACGGCAAGGCGCCGGGCGTGGTCAACGAGCAGCTGCGTCGCCAGGCGATCGGCAGCGAGGAAGTGATCGACGTGCGCCCGGCCGACCTGCTCAAGCCGGAGATGGCCAAGCTGCGTGCCGATATCGGCAGCCTGGCGCATTCCGAGGAAGACGTGCTGACCTTTGCCATGTTCCCCGACATTGGCCGCAAGTTCCTCGAGGAGCGCGAAGCCGGCTCCCTCAAGCCCGAAGCCCTGCTGCCGATTCCGGAAGCCGGCGCGGTGGGCTCGGTGGGCGGTGAGGGCGTGCCGACCGAGTTCGTCATCGACGTGCACGGCGAGACCTACCGCGTCGACATCACCGGCGTGGGCGTCAAGGCCGAAGGCAAGCGCCACTTCTACCTGTCCATCGACGGGATGCCGGAAGAAGTGGTGTTCGAGCCGCTCAACGAGTTCGTCGGCGGTGGCGGCAGCAAGCGCAAGCAGGCCAGCGAGCCGGGCCATGTCAGCACCAGCATGCCGGGCAACATCGTCGATGTGCTGGTCAAGGAAGGTGACGTGGTCAAGGCCGGTCAAGCGGTGCTGATCACCGAAGCCATGAAGATGGAGACCGAAGTGCAGGCGGCGATCGCCGGCAAGGTCGTGGCCATCCATGTGGCCAAGGGCGACCGGGTCACCCCGGGCGAGATCCTGATCGAGATCGAAGGCTGAGATAAGCCTTCATCTACAAGCGGTTAACCTCTGGGGAGCGAAATGCTCCCCTTTTTTTCGCCTGCCGCTCAGCGTTGGTAACCCTTGCCGAAATGCCGCTCCAGCCGGGCCTGCACCAGCTCCAGCAGGATCGACAGCACCCAGTAGATCACCGCCGCGGTGGTCAGCATCTCCAGGTAGCGATAGCTGGAGCGGCCGTAGGACTGGGCCAGGAACATCACTTCCCAGACACCCATCACCGAAATCAGCGACGAGTCCTTGAGCATTGAGATGAACTGGTTGGCGCTCGGCGGGATGATGGTGCGCATGGCCTGGGGCAGGGTGATGTGCCAGAAGATCGCTGCCGGACGCATGCCCAGGGCCAGGGCAGCCTGGCGCTGGCCGACGGCGACGCCGATGATGCCGGCGCGGAAGATCTCGCTCAGGTAGGCGCCGTAGTTCAGTGACAGGGCGATGATCCCGGCGGCGATGGCGCCCGGCACCAGGCCCAGCTGTGGCAGGCCCAGGTAGATCAGCAGAATCTGGATCAACAGCGGTGTGCCGCGAAAGAACGAGGTATAGAAACTCGCCAGGCCAAACAGCACCGCACTGCTGGACAGCCTTGCCAAGGCGGCGGCAAAACCCAGCAGCACCGAGGTGAACATCGAACAGATGCACAGGAACAGGGTCAGCGCGGCGCCTTGCAAAAAGCCGTTGGGGCCAAGCCGGAAGCCTGCAAGGTTGGGGAATTTCTCTACGATGATCGAAAATTTCAGATCAAAGTTTAAGAAAAAGCCCACGAACAGCAGCAACAATACCAGCCACGTCAGGTACAGCCGGCTGCGAAAGCCGAGCAGGCGCGAGCCCGTCGTTGTGGCGACGGGTTTGGGAGCAGGTTGATGTGCATTCATTTACTGATGTCGGCGCCGATCCACTTCTGCGAAAGCTTCGCCAGCGTACCCTCGGCTTTCAGCTCGGCGAACACCTGGCGCACCTTGGCATCCCATTCTGGGTCGCCTTTCTCGATGGCCACCGAGTTGGGCTCTTCATACAACGGCGCCCCGGCCAGCTTGAAACGCTTGTCCTGGTTCAGGCGGGGTTGCGCGGTCACCAGGTTGGTCAGGATTGCATCCAGGCGCACGCCGGCGCCCAGGCCGAGGTCCTGGAAGGCAACGTTGTCGGTGTCGTATGGGGCGGCCTGGACGAAGTCGAAGGGGTAGTCGATCTTGCGGTCTTCGGCGCCTTCGATCACCAGGTTTTTGTTCAGGTAGCTCTCGTAGCTGGAGGCACTGGTCAGGCCGACCTTGCGCCCGTTCAGGTCCTTGGCCGAGTGGATGCGCTCGTCCTTGGCGTTGACCACGATAACCGCCGGCGAGGCGTAGTACTGCACCGGGAAGTCGAACACTTCGGCGCGCGCCTTGCTCGGCGTCATCGAGCAGATGCAGATGTCGTAGCGGCCGCTCCAGCGGCCAGCAGCGATCACGTCCCAGGAGGGCGTTTCCAGGCGCAGTTTCACCCCCAGCTTTTCGGCGACTGCCTTGGCCACGTCCACATCGAAGCCGTCGAGCTGATTTTGCTCGTTGAGGAAAGAGAACGGCGGGTAGCTCTCCATCAACACATTGACCAGTTCCTTGCGGGTTTCCACACGTTCCAGCGTGGCGCCTGCGAAGGCTTGAGTGGCAGCGCTCAGGGCAAGGAGACCGGCGCCCAGCAAGGTTGGTAAACGCATGGAGATACCTGAAAAAGTGCTTGAATAAAGGATGTTTGATATTTAATAGTTATAAACATGTACTAACTAGTGAATTTTATTCATATCAATATAAGTGAATGGCATATGGGCGAACGGTCGTTGGTTATTCTGGATGGCGGCATGGGGCGGGAATTGCAGCGCCGGGGTGCGCCGTTTCGTCAGCCGGAGTGGTCGGCGCTGGCGCTGAGCGAGGCGCCGGAGGCCGTAGTGGCCGTCCATGCTGCCTACATCGCGGCGGGTGCCGAAGTGATCACCAGCAACAGCTATGCGGTGGTGCCGTTTCATATCGGCGAAGCGCGCTTTGCCAAAGAGGGCTACGCCCTGGCACAAACCGCAGGGCAATTGGCACGGGCGGCTGCCGATGCTGCCGGGGGCAAGGTGCGGGTTGCCGGCTCCTTGCCGCCGCTGTTCGGTTCCTATCGCCCAGACCTGTTCCAGCCGCAACAGGTCGCCGCAGTGCTGACGCCGCTGCTTGAAGGCCTGGCCGAGCATGTCGACCTGTGGCTGGCGGAAACCCAGAGTTCGATCGCGGAAGTGCGTGCCATCCACGCGCAGCTGCCGCGCGATGGCAAGCCGTTCTGGGTGTCGTTCACCCTGCGGGATGAAGACGTCGATGATGTGCCACGGCTGCGCTCGGGCGAACCGGTCGCGCAAGCCGCCGAAGCCGTTGCCGCGCTTGGTGCGCAGGTGTTGTTGTTCAACTGCAGCCAGCCCGAAGTGATCGGTGATGCCATCGATGCCGCCAAGGCAGCATTCGAGCGCCTGGGTGCCGATATCGCCATCGGTGCCTACGCCAACGCCTTCCCACCCCAGCCCAAGGATGCAACGGCCAATGATGGCCTGGACGAGCTGCGTGAAGACCTGGACCCACCGGGCTACCTGAGCTGGGCACAGAACTGGCGCCAGCGCGGTGCCAGTTTGGTCGGCGGTTGCTGCGGAATCGGCCCGGAGCACATTGCCGAGCTCAAGGCGAAGTTGGTTTGATGAGGTAGATCGTGGCCTGCCGCTGAGGGTGGGCCAATGGGACTAGTATCCCAGAAATTGATGCCTTGGCGCCCCTGATGGATCCGGAGCAGACCTTCCAGCGCCTGCGCCAGGATGCCGGCAGCCTGCTGGCATTGCCGGACATCCTGACCGATATGGGGCTCTCTGATGCGCTAATGAACCATCCGGCCATTGCCCTCGGCTCACTGCAACGGCGGCTGACCGCCTGGGGGCTGGCATGACAGTTTCCATCGATGTGCGCGGGTTGTTGATCGATGCTGTGCGCGAAGGTATCGCCGACGGCAGCCTGGAACTCGGCGCGGCAGTGCGCCGCTTGCGTGTCGAGGTGGCCAAGATGCAGCAGGCGCAGTTTGCGAAGATGTGCAAGATTTCGGTTCGCACGCTGATTCAGATCGAGCAGGGGGAAGGCAACCCCACGCTCAAGTCGTTGAATGCAGTGTTCAAGCCGTTCGGCTTGAAAATGGGTGTGGTCAGTCGTCACTGGCAGATCGGTTGACTGCATCGCGGGGCAAGTCGCAAGCGTGGGAGCGCCGATGCGCCGATGCGACTTGCCCCGCACTGCTTCAACCCAGGCGACATGCCTCCAGCGTCAGCACCTGCCCCTGAGGCTGCTGGTTTTCCTCACTCAACCAACGCTCGAACCCCACCGCCACGGCCGGCCACTCGGCATCGGTAATCGAGTACCAGGCGGTATCCCGATTGCGGTCCTTGACCACCATGTGGTTACGGAACACCCCTTCAAACACAAAGCCGAACCGCTCCGCTGCACGCTTGGAGCGATCATTGGCGTTGTTGCACTTCCATTCCAGCCGGCGGTTGCCCAGCGCGAAGCCGAGCTTGCTCAGCAGGTAGACCGCCTCGGTGCCCTTGGGCGTGCGCTGCATGGCGGCGCCGAAGGCGATGTGGCCGATTTCGAAGCGACCCTGTTCCGGGACGATCGACATGTAGCTGAGGATGCCCTGGACCTGGCCGCTGGCGCGGTCGATCACGCTGTAGAACAGCGGGTCGCGGCTGGCGGCGTTGCCTTGCAGCCAGTGGTCGAAGCCGGCGCGCTCGGCAAACGGGCCGTAGGGCAGGTAGTCCCACAGCAACGGGTCCGAGCCCGGGCCTTGCAGTACTTCCCACAGGTCATTGCCATGGCGGGCCGGGTCGAGTTTTTCCAGG
Source organism: Pseudomonas sp. P110(2024) (assembly GCF_057480795.1). Classification (NCBI taxonomy): domain Bacteria; kingdom Pseudomonadati; phylum Pseudomonadota; class Gammaproteobacteria; order Pseudomonadales; family Pseudomonadaceae; genus Pseudomonas; species Pseudomonas sp. P110(2024). Next base: position 91,681 of record NZ_JBLIYT010000003.1, on the reverse strand, counting down.
CGGATGAAACGGCCTTCGAGGGGCTCGGCCTTCGGGGTGCCGGCGGGCTTCCAGTTCAATGCGTCGTTCATGTTCGGCCTACAGTGCTTTGCGGAATTGGATGAAGCCCGGCCGATCGGCGATCTGTTCGTACAGGCTGATGGCGGTGGCATTGGTCTCGTGGGTCAGCCAGTGCACCCTCGTGCAGTCGGCGGCCTTGGCCGTCGCGTAAACATGCTCGATCAGCTGTCGGCCGATACCCAGGCCGCGTTGCTCGCGGTCCACGTAGAGGTCCTGCAGGTAGCAGGAATTCTGGATGCTCCAGTTGGTGCGATGGTAGATGAAGTTGACCAGGCCCACCGCCTTGTCGTCGACCCAGGCCAGGGTCGAATGGGTGGGCTCGTTGGGGTCGAGCAGGCGCTGCCAGGTGCTGAGGTAGACCTCGTCGGCCAGCTCGGTCTGGTAGAAGCGCAGGTAGGCCTGCCACAGGGAGCGCCAGGCGGCGTGATCGTGAGTGCCGACCGGGCGCAGGGTAACGGGGGTCATGGGCTTGTCCTTCAGAGATCGCGCATGTGCGCGGCGAGTTGGTTGTCCAGGTGGTCATTGCTGGCACTGAGGCCTTTGCGCACGCCGGCAATGTCATGCGCCGAACGGTTCTGGCTCAGTTTGCGCGCACCTTGCAGGCGGCTGATGGACAGGCGGATGCCAACGATGGCGCGGAGCATGCCGTCGAGGTAGTCGCTTGGGGCGTCAGACACTTTCCAGGGCTCGTCGCGGAGTTGTTCATGGCGTTCGGTGAGGCGGGTGACAATGTCCAGTAACGACTGGGCGTTGTGGATAACTTCGACCGGGCCATAGGCGTGCACGGCCAGGTAGTTCCAGGTCGGCACCACCTTGGGGTTGTCCGCCTTGCTCGGGTAGTAGCTCGGGCTGACGTAGGCATCGGCACCGGGAAACACCAGCAGCGCCTCGCCCCCTTGCTCCAGGTCCTGCCACTGGCGGTTGGCCCGGGCCAGGTGGGCGTAGACCGTGCCGAACTCGCCTTCGCCAGCCTCGACCAGTACGGGCAGGTGGGTGGCCAGCAGGCCCTGGTCACCCTGGCTGACCAGCAGCGCCAGGCGGGTTTGCAGCATGTGCCGGTGCAGGCGGTCGAGGTCGTGTTCCTGGTGGGACGTGTTGTTGTACATGCTGGATGTCCTTGCTGAATGACCCCATGCTAGGCAGGCTATTGGCTCTAGGTAAGAGCCATTCACGGCTGTTTTCATAGGTCCAATGTCATGAGCGAACGTTGCCATCCTCTGCCTTTCGACCCCGCGGGTATTGTCCTGGACCGCCGCCGCGGGCTGAGCCAGCAGCTCTACCATGCCTTGCGCGCCAGGGTGCTGGATGGGCGCCTGGGCAGCGGCACGCGGTTGCCGGCCACCCGCGATTTGGCGGCGATGCTGATGCTGTCGCGCAACAGCGTGGTGCGAGCCTACGACCAGCTGTATGCGGAGGGCTTCATCGAGAGCCGGGTTGGCGATGGCACCTATGTGAGCCAGCTGCCGAAACTATCCACACAATTATCAACAGGGTTATCCCTGGGGTTATCAACAGACTTATCCACATATAGTGCTTCAGATACTGAGGATTTATCCAGGCAGGCAGTCATCAGCGAGCCCCTGCAACTTCTGAAGAATCATCATTTGCCGCTGCCCAGAGGCGGGGCGCCCAAGGCTTTTCGCGTCGGCGTGCCGGCGTTCGACCTGTTCCCGTTCGAGGTGTGGGCCAAGCTGCAAGCGGGTTTCTGGCGAAATCCCGACCCGGCGATGCTGGGCTATGGCGACCCGGCCGGTGAGTGGCAGCTGCGTGAATTGATTGCCACCTACCTGCGACGCTCGCGGGGGCTTAGCTGCACGGCTGAACAAATAGTGATCACCAGTGGCGCGCAGGAGGCCATCAGCCTTTGTGCACAGCTGCTGCTGCAACCGGGCGATGGCGTGGCTGTGGAAAACCCGGGCTACCGGGCTGCCGGGCATGCCTTCGCGATGGCCGGGGCCACGCTCAAGGGCGTGCCGGTGGATGCCGAGGGCATGGACTGCGCAAGGCTGACCGAGATGCCCGAGTGCCGGCTGGCCTACGTGACGCCTGCCCACCAGTACCCCACGGGCGTCACCATGAGCCTGGCCCGTCGCCTGTCGCTGCTGGATTGGGCCGAGCGCCAGGATGGCTGGATCCTCGAGGACGACTACGACGGCGAGTACCGTTACAGCGGTGTGCCGCTGGCGCCACTGGCCTCGCTGGACCGCCAGGGGCGAGTGCTGTACGTGGGGACCTTCGGCAAGATCGCGCTTCCGGCCTTGCGCCTGGGATACCTGGTGCTTCCCGGGCGTCTGGTGCAGGCGTTCAGTCGATGCCGGGCGCTGGCGGTACGCCATTCGGAGGTCGGCACCCAGTGCGTGATGGCGCAATTCATGGCCCAGGGGCATTTCCAGCGGCATATCCGCCGCATGCGCCGGGCTGCGCTGGCGCGGCGCAATGTGCTCAAGGCAGGCTGGCCGCAGGACGTGCCGGGGCTGGGGGCCATGCCCGTGGTGGCAGCGGGGCTGCATGTGAAGGTAGATGTGGATAACTTCGCGCGGGAGCAGGAGCTGGTGGCTCGGGCGGAAGCGGTGGGGGTGGAGGTCAATCCGCTGAGCAGCTACTGGCTGGAGGATAGCGAGGAGCCAGTGGATAACAGGGCAGGGTTGGTGCTGGGGTTTGCCGCGGTGCCGGAGGCGCAGATAGCGGATGCGTTGATGCGTCTGCGCAAGGCTTGGCGGCGCTGAATTGAGGTCGCTCTGCGCCCCGTCGTCGGCAAGCCGACTCCCACAGTAACTGCGCATGCCTTTGTAGGAGCCGGCTTGCCGGCGAGGGGCTGCAGAGCAGGCCCCAACCCCATCAGGTTCCCGACTTGATCTTGGTCCAGGCCCGGGTGCGTGCCCGCTCGGCATCCCGTGGCAGTGGCTTCAAGGTATACAGCTTGGCCATCGCCTCCGTTGTCGGGTACAGGTTCGGGTTGTTGCGGATCGCTGGGCTTACCTTGTCGTTCGCATCCTTGTTCGGGTTCGGGTAGCCGACGAAATCGCTGATCGGCGCGATCACCTCAGGCCGCAGCAGGTAGTTGATGAAGGCATGGGCATCCTCCGGGTTGGCCGCGTTCTTCGGGATCGCCAGCATGTCGAACCAGATCGGTGCCCCCTCCCTGGGCAGGCGCATGTCCACTGTCACGCCATTCTTTGCCTCGCGGGCGCGGTTGGCGGCCTGGGAGAAGCTGCCCGAATAACCCACTGCCACGCAGATGTCGCCGTTGGCGATGTCGGCCATGTACTTGGAAGAGTGGAAGTAGGTGACATGCGGGCGGATCTTCAGCAGCAGGTCCTGGGCTTTCTGATAGTCGGCCGGCTTGCCGCTGTTAGGGTCCAGACCCAGGTACGACAGGGCCAGCGGCAGGATCTCCGACGGTGAATCGAGCAGCGCCACGCCGCACTGCTTGAGCTTGGCGATGTTCTCCGGTTTGAAGATCAGGTCCCAGCTGTCCACCGGGGCGTTGTCGCCGAGCACCGCCTTGACCTTGTCCGGGTTGAAGCCGATCAGCACGGTGCCGTACATGTAGGGCACGGCGAACTTGTTGCCGGGATCGTTGGCCTCGATCAGCTTCATCAGCGCCGGGTCCAGGTGTTGCCAGTTGGGCAGCTTGGCGCGATCGAGCGGCTGGAACACGCCCGCTTCGATCTGCTTGGCGAGGAACACGTTGGACGGCACCACCACGTCGTAGCCGGAGTTGCCGGTCAGCAGCTTGGCCTCCAGTGCCTCGTTGGTGTCGAAGATGTCGTAGACCAGCTTCACCCCGCTGTCCTTCTGGAAGTCGGTGAGGGTCTGCGGGGTGATGTAGTCGAACCAGTTGTAGACCCGCAGGGTGCGCTGGTCGGCATGGGCCTGGAGCGCGCCGGCGAGCAGGCCGGTGGCGATGAGCGGGGCGAGCAGACGCTTGAGTCGGACCATGTTCAGGCTCCTGGCTGGGCGTGCTGGAAGCCTTCCAGCACATTGACCGCGTTGATGCCGATTTCCTCCACAGCGTAGCCACCCTCCATCACGAACAAGGTCGGCTTGCCCAACTGGGCGATGCGCTTGCCCATTTCCAGATAGTCCGGGCTGTCGAGCTTGAACTGGGAGATCGGGTCATCCTTGAAGGTGTCCACGCCGAGGGAGATCACCAGTACCTCGGCGTCGTAGGCGGCGATGCGCTGGCAAGCATCTTCCAATGCAGCGCTCCAGGCGGCCCAATCACTGCCGGCGGGCAGTGGGTAATTGATGTTGCAGCCTTCGCCCGCGCCTTCGCCGACTTCGTCGGCATAGCCCAGGAAGAACGGGAACTCGTCCTGCGGATCGCCGTGGATCGAGGCGAAAAACACATCGTTGCGGGTGTAGAAGATGTCCTGGGTGCCGTTGCCGTGGTGGTAGTCGACATCGAGGATGGCCACCTTGCGCCGGCCCTGATCAAGGAAGGCCTGGGCGGCGATGGCGGCGTTGTTCAGGTAGCAGTAGCCACCCATCACCTCGGCGGCGGCGTGGTGTCCCGGCGGGCGGCACAGGGCGAAGGCCGCGTGGGCGCCTTGCTGGATCGCGGCCTGGGCGGTCAGGGCCACTTGCGCCGCGCTGTAGGCGGCCTGCCAGGTGCCGGCGGTGATGGGTGCGCCAGCGTCGAAGCTGTAATAGCCGAGTTCACCGTGCAGGCCGGTGGGCTTGACCTGGCGCAGGGTGCGCGCCGGCCAGGTGAAGGGCAGCAGGTCGCCGTCGTGGCCGAGTGCGGCCCAGCGAGCCCAGGCGCCTTCGAAGAAGTTCAGGTAGTCGGTGCTGTGGATACGTTGCAGCGGGGCGCGACCGAAATCGGTGGGGCCTTGCACGGGGCCGAGGTTGCGCTTTTGCACCTGCTCCAGGACGTGGTCGGCGCGGGAAGGCATTTCGAAGCAGGGCATCAGTTGGCCGTCGATCAGCTCGCAGCGGCCATGGTGCAGGCGGTGGTCATCGGAATAGATCGTCAGCACGTGTTGTTCTCCGTTTATGACTGGCGTGGGCCGATTGTGCTGGCTGGCCTGATGCAGGGAGAACGGCATGAATGGCCAAAAGGGGATAGATATGGCCATCACCTGTGCCGACCGCTATCGCGGGGTGGTCAGCCGCGGAAATGGCTGGGCGCAACGCCGCTCCAGCGCTGGAAGGCATGCCTGAAACTCGCGGTCTCGCTGAATCCCAGCGATTCGGCAATGCGATAGATCGGCATCTGGTCTTCGGCCAGCAGTTGCTTGGCCCGCTCGAAGCGCAACTCGTCGAGCAGCTGTTGATAACTGCTGCCCAGCGCTTGCAGGTGCCGGCGCAAGGTGCGCGACGAGCAGTTCATTTGCCGTGCCAGCCCCTCCAGCCCGGGGGCGGCATCCAGCTGTTGGACCAGCAGCTGGCGAATGCGTCCGAGCCAGGCCTGGCGTCCGGTGAACTCAAGGTTCAGGCGCCTGCAGCGTTCGCCCATGGCCTTGTGGGTGATCGGGTCGGCCAGCGGCAGTGGCATGTCCAGCCAGCGGCGCTCGAAGGCAAAGGCGTTGTCGCTGGCCTGGAAGCCGAGCGGGCACTGGAACGCACCGTCATAGAGCGTGTGGTAGCCGGGACGCGAGTGTTCGAAGCGCGCCGCCAGCAGCGGCAGCGGGCGGCCGAGCAGGTCATCGCAGATCACCTTCAGCGACACCAGGCAGAACTCTGCGTTGAAGGCGGCAAGGCCGGGGGCGTCGTAATGGTCGGTGGCGCTGAGCCAGACTCGCTGGCCGTCATCCACCAGGCGCAGCTGGAAGACTGTTCCCAGCAGTGCCGGATAACTCAGCGCCAGGCGCAGGGCGTCACCCAAAGTGGCACTGGAGAGCAGGGCGTAACCGAGCATCCCGTAGCACGACACATGCATCCGCCGGCCCAGTTCCAGGCCGATGTCCTCACGCCGGGCCACGGCGTTGGCGCACACCTGCAGCTCCTGTTGGGTGGTGATGCGCGCATCGGCGTGGCCCAGGTCCGCCGGGCCTATGCCGCTGCCGGCGAGCAGCTGCCGCGGGTCGACGCCGGCCTCCTGGAACACCTGGAGGATCAGCGAAACCGCGTTGAGGGTGGTGAGGTGGCTGTGCAGCATGCTCGGCGTCCCATTGGGCTGAGAAGCTTTGGAGAGCAAGTTGTGTGCCGTTGGAGGGATATCGAATCCCTGGCACAAAAAAAGGGCCCGGAGCGTGCGCTCGGGCCCTTGAAAGGTTGAGAGGTGTCTAGTCCCTCGACCTGGTGAGACTGTTTGCAGCGGCCTGGGTTACGCCTTCAGCGGAACCAGACGGGGAGCGATCATGTTTTCCGGACGCAGGATGTCGTTGAGCATCGCTTCGTCCAGCAGCTTCTCCTCGCGCACCAGTTCTAGCACGCCGCGGCCGGTTTCCAGGGCGACGCGGGCGATACGGGTGGCGTTTTCGTAGCCGATGTACGGGTTCAGGGCGGTGACCAGGCCGATCGAGTGCTCGACCAGTTCACGGCAGCGCTGTTCGTTGGCGGTGATGCCGACGATGCAGTGCTCGCGCAGCATGTCCATGGCGCGTTGCAGCAGGCGGATCGAGTCGAAGATCTTGTAGGCGATCAGCGGCTCCATGACGTTCAGCTGCAGCTGGCCACCTTCGGCGGCGACGGTCAGTGCCAGATCGTTGCCCATGATGGCGAAGGCCACCTGGTTGACGGCTTCCGGGATCACCGGGTTGACCTTGCCTGGCATGATCGAGCTGCCTGGCTGACGTGCTGGCAGGTTGATTTCGTTGATGCCGGTACGTGGGCCGCTGGACAGCAGGCGCAGGTCGTTGCAGATCTTCGACAGCTTGACCGCGGTACGCTTGAGCATGCCGGAGAACAGCACGAAGGCGCCCATGTCGGAGGTGGCTTCGATCAGGTCGGCAGCTGGGACCAGCGGCTGGCCGCTGATGGTCGCCAGGCGCTGCACGGCCAGGGCCTGGTAGCCCGGGTCGGCGTTGATGCCGGTACCGATGGCGGTACCGCCCAGGTTGATTTCGGTCAGCAGTTCCGGCGCCAGCGAGCGCAGGCGCTGCAGGTCTTCGGTCATGGTGGTGGCGAAGGCGCGGAATTCCTGGCCCAGGGTCATCGGTACGGCGTCCTGCAGCTGGGTACGGCCCATCTTCAGTACGTGGTCGAACTCTTTACCCTTGGCGGCGAAGGCCTGGATCAGGCTGTCGAGGCTGGCCAGCAGGGCGTCGTGGCCCAGCAGCAAGCCCAGACGGATCGCGGTCGGATAGGCGTCGTTGGTCGACTGCGCCATGTTCACGTCGTTGTTCGGGTGCAGGTACTGGTACTCACCTTTCTGGTGGCCCATGTGCTCCAGCGCGACGTTGGCGATGACTTCGTTGGCGTTCATGTTGGTGGAGGTGCCGGCACCGCCTTGAATCATGTCCACGACGAACTGATCGTGGAAATCACCCTTGATCAGTCGGGCGCAGGCTGCAGTGATGGCAGCGTGCTTAGCATCGCTCAGGTGCCCCAGCTCACGGTTGGCGTCAGCAGCAGCCTGCTTGACCATCGCCAGGCCGACTACCAGTTTCGGGTAGTGCGACAGCGGAACGCCGGAGAGGTGGAAGTTGTTGGCAGCGCGCAGAGTCTGGATGCCGTAGTAGGCATCGGCAGGGACTTCAAGGGTACCAAGCAGATCTTTTTCGACGCGGAACGATGCAGCGGAGGACATGATGGATATCATCTCGATTTTGACCCGGCACCTGCCGGAATGGCGCCAATGCTAGGGCTGCCCGGATTTTGCGGCCAATGCTGTTGCACGCTAACCTATGCACAAACGGCATACGGTTTGATGTGACGCCGATTGACAATCGAGCGTGTTCCATTTTGGTGCACGCGTTGCGGAGTAGTCGATGAACCTCGAAAGCAAATGGCTGGAGGACTTCAGTGCCCTGGCCTCAACCCGCAGTTTCTCCCAGGCGGCCGAGCGCCGGTTCGTCACCCAGCCGGCCTTCAGCCGGCGCATACGCAGCCTGGAGGCGGCGTTGGGGCTGACCTTGGTGAATCGTTCCCGCACACCGATCGAACTGACCGAGGCCGGCCAGCTGTTTCTCGTCACCGCGCGTACCGTTGTCGACCAGTTGAGCGAAGTTCTCCGCCATTTACATCACCTTGAGGGCGGGCAGGGCGAGGTGATTCAGGTGTCGGCTGCGCACTCGCTGGCGTCGGGCTTTTTCCCGCGCTGGGTGGCGCAGCTGCGCAACGATGGCTTGAACATCGCCACGCGCCTGGTGGCCACCAACGTCGGCGATGCCGTTCATGCATTGCGCGAGGGCGGTTGCGACCTGATGCTGGCTTTCTATGATCCGGACGCCGCCTTGCAGATGGACGCCGAGATCTTCCCGTCGTTGCACATGGGCACCACCGAAATGCTTCCGGTGTGCGCCGTTAGCCCGGACGGCAAGCCGCTGTTCGACCTGGAGGGCGAGGGCAGCGTGCCGCTGCTGGCCTACAGCGCCGGTGCCTTCCTCGGCCGTTCGGTCAACCTGCTGCTGCGCCAGCGCAACCTGCGCTATACCACTGTCTATGAAACAGCGATGGCCGACAGTCTAAAGAGCATGGCCCTCGAAGGCATGGGCATCGCCTGGGTGCCGAGGCTGTCGATGCGCGGCGAGCTGGAGCGCGGCGAACTGGTGATCTGTGGCGGCAGCCAGTGGCATGTGCCGCTGGAAATCCGCCTGTACCGCTGCGCGCTGGTGCGCAAGGCCAACGTGCGGTTGCTGTGGCGCAAGCTGGAGGGTGGCTCAGTTGACCCGAAAGTCAGCCAAACCCCCGAAAAATAAGGGCGACAGTTGGTCGCCGGGGGTGCCGTGATCGCCTCGCGTTACGCTATACTGCGCGGCCCCTCGACCGGATAGATCCGGTCATGATCAGCAAACAAGCCACGCCGGTCGTCCCGCGTGGCTTGTTGTTTTTTGACGCGCCTGCGGGCGCACAAGCGAAGAGGCTCGACGATGAGTGCACTGGTTGGCGTGATCATGGGCTCCAAGTCCGATTGGTCCACCCTTAGCCACACCGCCGATATGCTGGAAAAACTCGGCATTCCCTACGAGGTGAAGGTGGTTTCCGCCCACCGTACCCCGGACCTGCTGTTCCAGTACGCCGAGGAGGCCGAAGGCCGCGGCATCGAGGTGATCATCGCCGGTGCCGGTGGCGCCGCCCACCTGCCGGGCATGTGCGCCGCCAAGACCCACCTGCCGGTGTTGGGCGTGCCGGTGCAGTCGTCGATGCTGTCGGGTGTCGATTCGCTGCTGTCGATCGTGCAGATGCCAGCTGGGGTTCCCGTGGCCACCCTGGCCATCGGCAAGGCCGGCGCGGTCAATGCCGCGCTGCTGTCGGCAAGCATCCTGGGCGCCAAGTACCCGCAGTTCCACGCGGCGCTCAAGCAGTTCCGCACCGAGCAGACCGACACCGTTCTGGACAATCCAGACCCGCGCCAGGCTTGAGGTTGACGCTATGAAGATCGGTGTAATCGGTGGCGGCCAGCTGGGCCGCATGCTGGCCCTGGCGGGCACCCCGCTGGGCATGAACTTCGCCTTCCTCGACCCGGCCCCGGACGCTTGCGCCGCGCCGCTGGGCGAGCACCTGCGCGCCGACTACGGCGACCAGGACCACCTGCGCCAGTTGGCCGACGAAGTCGACCTGGTGACCTTCGAGTTCGAGAGCGTGCCGGCCGAAACCGTCGCCTTCCTCTCGCAGTTCGTGCCGGTCTATCCGAGTGCCGAGGCCCTGCGCATTGCCCGCGATCGTCTGTTCGAAAAGAGCATGTTCCGCGACCTGGGGATTCCGACCCCGGCTTTCGCCGACATCCTCTCGCAAGCGGACCTGGATGCCGCCGTCGCCAGCATCGGTCTGCCGGCCGTGCTCAAGACCCGTACCCTGGGGTATGACGGCAAGGGCCAGAAGGTCCTGCGCAAGCCTGAGGACGTGGTGGGCACCTTCGCCGAGCTGGGCAGCGTGCCCTGCTTGCTGGAAGGTTTCGTACCGTTCACCGGCGAAGTGTCGCTGGTGGCCGTGCGTGCCCGCGATGGCGAAACCCGCTTCTACCCGTTGGTGCACAACACCCACGACAGCGGCATCCTGAAATTGTCGGTGGCCAGCGAGGCGCATCCGCTGCAGGCCCTGGCCGAAGACTACGTCGACCGCGTGCTGCAGAAGCTGGACTATGTCGGTGTCATGGCGTTCGAGTTCTTCGAGGTCGACGGCGGCCTGAAGGCCAACGAGATCGCCCCGCGCGTGCACAACTCCGGGCACTGGACCATAGAAGGCAGCGAATGCAGCCAGTTCGAGAACCACCTGCGTGCCGTCGCCGGCCTGCCGTTGGGTTCGACCGCCAAGGTGGGTGAGAGCGCCATGCTCAACTTCATCGGCGAAGTACCGCCAGTGGACAAGGTCTTGGCCATCGACGATTGCCACCTGCACCACTACGGCAAGGCGTTCAAGGTCGGACGCAAAGTCGGCCATGCCACCCTGCGCTGCGCCGACATGGCCACCCTCAAGGCCAAGATTGCCGAAGTAGAGGCCTTGATCGCCGGCTGATCGAACTTCTGCCCGGCAATGCCGCTCTGAGATGGCAACATGCCAAAGCGCTGACTAGGCTTTGGCATGTTTCATGTTCATCACAGAGGGATTGCCATGGGCATCATTGGAACCATCTTCATTGGCCTGATCGTCGGCCTGCTGGCGCGTTTCCTGAAACCGGGTGACGACAGCATGGGCTGGATCATGACCATCCTCCTCGGCATCGCCGGCTCCCTGGCTGCCACCTATGGCGGGCAAGCCCTTGGCATCTACCAGGCCGGGCAGGCCGCGGGCTTCTTCGGGGCCCTGGTCGGCGCGATCATCCTCCTGGTGATCTACGGCTTCATCAAGAAGAGCTGAACACACGTTAGAATGCCGGCAATTCAATCCCCGAGTTGCCGAGCATTCCCATGCGTGCGTTATTCCTCGTCCCCCTGCTGCTGGCCAGCGCCCTGGCCCATGCCGAATTGCCCGAGACCGACTGGCTTGAGCTGATGCCCAAGTCGGACCAGAAAGCCCTCGAGCAGATGCCCGAGATCGACCACGACTCCCCGGAAGCCCAAGGGACCTTCACTGCCAAGGGTGGCCTGAAGCAGAGCAAGGGCTTGCCGGCGGTGATGTACTCGACCAAGACCGTGGCAGCGATGAACGGCAAGCAGATCCGCCTGGGCGGGTATCCGGTGCCGTTGGAAAGCGATGCCAAGGGCAACAGCACGCTGTTCTTCCTCGTGCCGTACCCGGGCGCCTGCATCCATGTTCCGCCACCGCCACCGAACCAGCTGGTGCTGGTGCGTTATCCGAAAGGGTTGAAGATCGATGACATCTACACGCCGTTGTGGGTGACCGGCACGCTGAAGGTGGAGACGGTCAGCAATGACCTGGCGGATGCGGCGTATGCGCTGGAGGCGGGGCAGGTGAGGGTGGTGGAGGATGCCGACCTGTAACGCATCCGGGACTGCTTTGCAGCCCGTCGCGACGCAAGGCCGCGCCCACAGGGATCACGCGAATCCTGTGGGAACGGCCTTGTGTCGCGAAAGGACCGCGTAGCGGTCCTGGAAACCTCAGAGCACTTCGCTACCGATCGCCACGCTCATCGCATGACTCGCCCCCGGCTTGAGCACCACCACGTCATCCATCACATTCGCCGTCTCGATGCACAGCATGCGCTGCCAGCCATCGTCGGCCATGTCCGGCAGGTCGCGGGCCCGCTCGGTCCAGGGGTTCCAGATGACCGCGGTGCGTGAGCCGCCGGCCTGCAGGGTGATGCGTCGGTTCCAGTGCGGGTCGACGATGGCCAGGCGCTCGGGGGCGTTCAGGTAGATGCGGTCGGTCTCGCCCGCGAAACCCAGGTTGCCCTGCTGCTGGCGTTGCTCCCAGTTGGCCAGGGTTTCGATATAGGCCAACCCGTCCACGCCTTCCACCTGCACCTGGCGCACGTCGCTTACCGCGAAGTAGCTGTGCAGGGCCTGGCTCAGGGTGACGTCGGAATGGCCGAGGTTGTAGCTGGTCAGGGTCAGCTTCAGCTGGTCGCCCAGTTCCACCAGCAGCTTGAGCTGGACTTCGTGGGCCCAACCCGGCAGATCGCCCTGGGCTTCGGGTAGTTCGAATTCGATGTGCAGGTTTTCGCCGTGCTTCTCGGCCCCCAGCAATTGCCAGTCGCGCCCGCGCACCAGGCCATGGGCCGGTGGCTGCTCGCCCTTGAACATGGCTTTGACCGAATCCGGGTTGCGTTCGAAGATGCCGAACCACGGCCAGCACACCGGCGCGCCGGCGCGCACCGACTTGCCCTTGCGGAAAATGGCCTGGTCGCTCAGCCACAGCAGCGGCGGTTCGCCGATTCGCTGGTAGCTGAGGACCTGCGCGCCCTGCTGGGCGATCAATAGTTCGGCCTGCTCGCTGGTAATGCGCCAGCAATTGAGTTCGCCGTGAAGCTCGGTCTCGACCGTGAAGTTAGCCATTGCGCTCGTCTCATTGATTGTCTGTCAGGCCGTTGGACCCGGTGACGTGCAATGAGTTTACCGCTCGCTCGGCTCAGCGACGAGGCACCGAGCGGGTGCGACCGCTGCCATCGATGGCGACGAACACGAACACGGCTTCGGTGACCTTGCGCCATTCGCTGGACAGCGGGTCGTCGCTCCACACCTCGACCATCATCTGGATCGAGCTGCGGCCGATCTCCAGGGTCTGGGTATAGAAGGACAGCTGCGCGCCCACTGCCACCGGCACCAGGAATGCCATGCGGTCGATGGCCACCGTGGCCACCCGGCCACCGGCGACGCGGCTGGCCATGGCGGTGCCGGCCAGGTCCATCTGGGCGACCAGCCAGCCGCCGAAGATATCGCCGAAACCATTGGTCTCGCGTGGCAGCGCGGTGATCTGCAAGGCCAGGTCGCCCTGCGGGATAGGATCTTCTTGTTCGAGTTCAATCATGCCGTGGGGCCTCTGACCCGTGAAGCTTCGTTGGTGGCGCAATGAAGGACGCCGTAAAAACGATTCAGCATCACGCATACTACGCTGATTTCGCTTCGCGAGGCGGCCAAAGGGAATCTCTGCGAAACAGTCTGACAACAATGACCGACGTTTTCGCACAACTTCCCAAAATGGAAGCAACCTTTTCCTACGAGCGGGCAGTATATATACCTGCACAGCCAGCGACGACCGCACATTCATGAATATCTGTATGGATTTTGTACCGCTATGAGCGCGGCTCGGCAATTTGCTATCTTCGCTGCCTATCCAATCCAGAAACCGCATGCCAAGCGGTCCGCAGACCTACAAGAGAAAGAACAGCGATGACCTCCGTGCAGAGCAGTATCGAGCAGCCGTCCCGGCCGTTGTCCCGCAGTGACTACAAGACCCTCTCGCTGTCCGCCCTGGGCGGAGCTCTGGAGTTCTACGACTTCATCATCTTCGTGTTTTTCGCCACGGTGGTCGGCAAGTTGTTCTTCCCGGCCGACATGCCCGAATGGCTGCGCCTGATGCAGACCTTCGGCATCTTCGCCGCCGGCTACCTGGCGCGCCCCCTTGGCGGCATCGTCATGGCCCACTTCGGCGACCTGCTCGGGCGCAAGAAGATGTTCACCCTGAGCATCTTCCTGATGGCCGTGCCGACCCTGGTGATGGGCCTGCTGCCCACCTATGCGCAGATCGGCCTGTGGGCGCCGATCCTGCTGCTGTTGATGCGGGTGATCCAGGGCGCGGCCATCGGCGGCGAGGTGCCGGGCGCCTGGGTGTTCGTCTCCGAGCACGTGCCGGCGCGCAACACCGGCTATGCCTGCGGCACCCTGACCGCGGGCCTGACCTCGGGCATCCTGCTCGGCTCGCTGGTGGCGACGCTGATCAACACGCTCTATACCCCCGAGGAAGTGGCGGACTACGCCTGGCGTATTCCGTTCCTCCTGGGCGGGGTGTTCGGCTTCTTCGCGGTCTACCTGCGCCGCTGGCTGCATGAGACCCCTGTGTTTGCCGAGATGCAGGCGCGAAAGGCCCTGGCCGAGGAACTGCCGCTGCGCGCGGTGCTGCGCGACCACCGCGGCGCGATCATCCTGTCGATGTTGCTCACCTGGCTGCTGTCGGCCGGCATCGTGGTGATCATCCTCATGACTCCGGCATTGCTGCAAAGCCTCTATCACGTGAGCCCAACGGATTCGCTCAAGGCCAACAGCCTGGCCATCGTGCTGCTCAGCCTGGGCTGCATCGGGGCTGGCAGTCTGGCCGACCGCTTCGGCGCCGGGCGCGTGTTCATCGTCGGCAGCCTGGCGCTTCTGGCGTCGTCCTGGGCCTTCTACCACAGCCTGCCGACCCGCCCAGACCTGCTGTTCCCGCTGTACGCCCTGACCGGTCTGTGCGTGGGCATCGTCGGTGCCGTGCCGTACGTGATGGTCAAGGCGTTTCCGCCGGTGGTGCGCTTCAGCGGCCTGTCGTTCTCCTACAACCTGGCCTACGCGATCTTTGGCGGGTTGACGCCGATGGTGGTAACCGCGCTGCTCAAGTTCAGCCCGATGGCGCCAGCCTACTACGTGGCGTGCCTGTGTGCCGTTGGTCTGCTGGTGGGCACCTATTTGCTGGCTCGCAAACGCTGACACCCGCTCTAAGTTCCCCCTCTGCAACATCCTGTAAAGGCCATCCCGGTTCCCGGTGATGGCCTTTCATCCAATTGTCATATTCAAGTCATAGAGTGTTCATGCGGCCTGCAGATACTTGGGCCCGTTCCATCTCACAACCCACGATATTCCTGCTAGGAGCAAGGCATGAAACTGAAGCGTTTGATGGCGGCCCTGACCTTTGCCGCCGCTGGCGTCGCTGCCGCCAATGCGGTCGCCGCTGTCGATCCTGCAATCCCGACCTACACCAAGACCACCGGTGTATCGGGCAACCTCTCCAGCGTCGGTTCCGACACCCTCGCGAACCTGATGACCCTGTGGGCCGAGGCCTACAAGAAGGAATATCCGAACGTAAACATCCAGATCCAGGCCGCCGGCTCCTCCACCGCGCCACCCGCGCTGACCGAAGGCACCGCCAACCTGGGCCCGATGAGCCGCAAGATGAAGGACGTCGAGCTGCAGGCCTTCGAGCAGAAGTACGGCTACAAGCCGACCGCCATCCCGGTCGCCGTCGACGCCCTGGCCGTGTTCGTGCACAAGGACAACCCGATCAAGGGCCTGACCATGGCCCAGGTCGACGCCATCTTCTCCTCCACCCGCCTGTGCGGTGGCAAGAGCGAGATCAAGACCTGGGGTGACGTCGGCGTGACCGGCGACCTGGCCAACAAGCCGATCCAGCTGTTCGGCCGCAACTCGGTATCGGGCACCTACGGCTACTTCAAGGAAGAAGCCCTGTGCAAAGGCGACTTCAAGCCTAACGTCAACGAGCAGCCTGGCTCGGCCTCGGTCGTGCAGTCGATCAGCTCCTCGCTGAACGGCATCGGCTACTCGGGCATCGGCTACAAGACCGCCAGCGTCAAGACCGTGGCCCTGGCCAAGAAAGAAGGGGGCGCCTTCGTCGAAGACAACGAAGCCAACGCCCTGAACGGTACCTACCCGCTGTCGCGCTTCCTGTACGTCTACGTCAACAAGGCGCCGAACAAGCCTCTGGCCCCGCTGGAAGCCGAGTTCGTCAAGCTGGTGCTGTCGCAGGCCGGCCAGCAAGTTGTCGTGAAGGACGGTTACATCCCGCTGCCAGCCAAGGTGGTCGACAAGACCCTGGCCGACTTGGGCCTGTCCCACGCGGGTAACGTTGCAAAGAAGTAAGTAACTGAGGACGAGGCCGGTGCCAACAATGCCGGCCTCTCCCACGAATTCCCTAGTCCGAAGCCAGGGCTCCTGAGCGGCGGGCTTTTTTGCGTCACTGCACTGTCATGTTTTTGTCATACGGGACCGCTAGGGTGTGCGCATGAATGATCTGGCCAACTCCACAATGACCCAAAATTCTCCTCCCGTGCGCATTGATTTCAATACGCCCGAGTTGCAACGCAAGCGCCGCCTGCGCGCCCTCAAGGACCGTCTGACCCGCTGGTACGTCCTGGTGGGCGGCCTTGCCGTGCTGGCAGCGATCACGCTGATCTTCTTCTACCTGGCCTACGTGGTGCTGCCGCTGTTCCAGGGCGCCGAGTTGACCAGCAAAAAGGCCTTGGAGCCGACCTGGCTGCAGCAGGACGCCGGCAAACCCCTGATGATCGCCCTCGAGGAGCAGAACCTCGTGGGCATGCGTGTTTCCGACAAGGGCCAGGCGCTGTTCTTCGACACCAAGACGGGTAACGAATTGAAGCGCGTCGACCTGCCGCTGCCCGCGGGCGCCCAGGTCAGCTCGATCAGCACCGACCAGCCCGGCAGTCCGCTGGTGGTGCTGGGCCTGTCCAACGGCCAGGCGCTGGTGTTCCATCACACCTACAAGATCACCTATCCGGACAACAAGAAGACCATCGACCCGGGTATCGACTACCCCTATGGTCAGGACCTGTTCACCCTGGATGACCAGGGCCGCGCACTGGAACACGTGAGCGTCAACGTCAGTGGCGACACGTTGCTGCTGGCCGGCTCCACCGGCGCGCACCTGCAGGTGATCGAACTGTCGCGCACCGAGAACATGATGACCGACGAGGTCACCATCGAGCAGAACCGCATCGAACTGCCGCAGATGACCGAGGTGGTGAAGAACATTTTCATCGACCCGCGCCAGCAATGGTTGTACGTGGTCAACGGCCGTGCCACCGCCGACGTGTTCAGCCTGCGCGACAAGAGCCTCAATGGCCGCTACAAGCTGCTGGAAGACGGCAACGCCGAAATCACCGCGACCGCCCAGTTGGTCGGTGGCATCTCGCTGATCTTCGGTGACTCCAAGGGTGGCCTGAGCCAGTGGTTCATGGCCCGTGACCCGGATGGCGAGTCGCGCCTCAAGCTGATCCGCAGCTTCAAGTTGGGCAAGGCCCCGGTGGTGCAGATCGACGCCGAAGAGCGCCGCAAGGGCTTCATCGCCCTGGACAGCGAAGGCAAATTGGGCGTGTTCCACAGCACCGCACACCGCACCCTGCTGGTCGAGCCGGTTGCCGAAGGCGCGGGCGTGCTGGCCCTGTCGCCACGCGCCAACCGCATCATCATCGAGCAAGGCGGCAAGCTGCTCCCGCTGAGCCTGCGCAACCCGCACCCGGAGATCTCCTTCAGCGCGCTGTGGGGCAAGGTCTGGTACGAGAACTACGACGAGCCTAAATACGTCTGGCAGTCGACCGCCTCGAACACCGACTTCGAGCCCAAGCTGAGTCTGTCGCCGCTGACCTTCGGCACGCTCAAGGCCGCGTTCTACGCGATGATCCTGGCCGCGCCGCTGGCGATTGCCGCCGCCATCTACACTGCCTACTTCATGGCCCCGGGCATGCGCCGCAAGGTAAAGCCGGTGATCGAGCTGATGGAAGCGATGCCGACGGTGATCCTCGGCTTCTTCGCCGGCCTGTTCCTCGCGCCGTATCTCGAAGGCCACCTGCCGGGCGTGTTCAGCCTGTTCGTGATCATGCCGATCGGCATCCTGCTCGCCGGCTTCAGCTGGAGCCGCCTGCCTGAGTCGATCCGCCTGCGCATCCCGGATGGCTGGGAAGCGGCGATCCTGATCCCGGTGATCCTGGTGATCGGTTGGTTCGCCCTGTACATGAGCCCGTTCCTCGAGAGCTGGTTCTTCAAGGGCGACATGCGCCTGTGGATCAGCAACGACCTGGGCATCACCTACGACCAGCGCAACGCCTTGGTGGTCGGTATCGCCATGGGCTTCGCGGTCATCCCGAACATCTATTCCATCGCCGAAGACGCCGTGTTCAGCGTGCCGCGCAGCCTGACCCTGGGTTCGCTGGCGCTGGGCGCCACGCCGTGGCAGACCCTGACCCGCGTGGTCATCCTCACCGCCAGCCCGGGCATCTTCTCGGCGCTGATGATCGGCATGGGCCGTGCGGTGGGCGAGACCATGATCGTGCTGATGGCCACCGGCAACACGCCGGTGATGGAGATGAACCTGTTCGAGGGCATGCGCACCCTGGCCGCCAACGTGGCCGTGGAAATGCCCGAATCGGAAGTCGGCGGCAGCCACTATCGTGTGCTGTTCCTCGCTGCCCTCGTGCTGCTGCTGTTCACCTTCGTGATGAACACCCTGGCCGAGCTGATTCGCCAGCGCCTGCGCAAGAAATACTCGTCGCTTTGATAGAAAGGTAGAGATCCGTGAAAAAGGATTCCCTCAAAGGCTGGTTCAAGAGCGGCGCCCCCGGCGTCTGGATCAGTGGTGGCGCGGTCGCCATGGCGGTCATCATGACCGTCGGCCTGCTGGCCGTGATCGCCGTGCGCGGCCTGGGCCACTTCTGGCCGGCCGACCTGGTCCAGGCCACCTACAAGGTGCCGGGCCAGGCCGACCACGTGGTCATCGGTGAAGTGGTGCAGAAAGAAGAAGTACCGCGTGAACGCCTCAAGGGCGCCGGCCTGCCGGTGCCCGAGCAGGGCCCGGAGTTCATGACCCGAGAGCTGATCAAGGTCGGTAACCGCGACCTCAACGGCAGTGACTTCACCTGGGTGGTCGGCGAGTGGCTGGTGGACCAGCAAAAGCCTGCCGACCTGATCGCCCTGGAACGCCGTGAGTGGGGCAACTTCTACGGTTACCTGGTCAGCGTCAAGGAAGAGGGGCGCGTGGTCGCCCAGGGCCCCGAGGCCTGGAACGAGCTGCAGGCCCGCCTCAAGCGCGCCAGCGAGCTCAACGACCAGCTGGTGAAGCTGGAGAAGAAGGATATCGGCGCCATCAACCATGGCCTCGAGCGCCTGCGCCTGCACGGCCGCAAGCTGGAACTGGACGGCAAGCTGGACGCCGCCGCCCAGGCCGACATGGACGCTGAACGTGCCGAGCTGAACAACCGTTACAAGGCCATCGAGGAGCGCCTGACCGGCCTGCACCAGGCCTTTGCCCGCGACAGCCTGGTCGCCCGCGACGGCAATGGTCGCGAGGTGGAGATCAACCTGAGCAAGGTGGTCCACGCCATCCAGCCGAACGCCATGTCCGGCCTGACCAAGATGGGGGCCTACTTCGCCAAGGTGTGGGAGTTCCTCAGCGACGACCCGCGTGAGGCCAACACCGAGGGGGGGATCTTCCCGGCCATCTTCGGCACCGTGATGATGACCCTGATCATGGCCGTGATCGTCACCCCGTTCGGCGTGCTGGCCGCGGTCTACCTGCGCGAGTATGCCAAGCAGGGCCCGGTGACCCGGTTGATCCGCATCGCGGTGAACAACCTGGCCGGCGTTCCGGCGATCGTCTATGGCGTGTTCGGCCTGGGCTTCTTCGTCTACGTGCTGGGCGGCTCGATCGACCGGCTGTTCTTCCCAGAGTCGCTGCCGGCGCCGACCCTCGGCACCCCCGGCCTGCTGTGGGCCTCGCTGACCCTGGCGCTGCTGGCGGTACCGGTGGTGATCGTGGCCACCGAGGAAGGCCTGGCGCGAATTCCGCGCACCGTGCGCGAGGGCTCGCTGGCCCTGGGCGCGACCAAGGCCGAGACCCTGTGGAAGATCGTCTTGCCGATGGCCAGTCCGGCCATGATGACCGGCATGATCCTCGCCGTGGCCCGCGCCGCCGGCGAAGTGGCCCCGCTGATGCTGGTGGGTGTGGTGAAGCTGGCGCCGTCGCTGCCGGTGGACGGCAACTATCCGTACCTGCACCTGGACCAGAAGATCATGCACCTGGGCTTCCACATCTACGACGTCGGCTTCCAGAGCCCCAACGTCGAGGCCGCGCGGCCGCTGGTGTACGCCACCGCGCTGTTGCTGGTGCTGGTGATCGCCACCCTCAACCTCTCGGCGGTGTGGATCCGTAACCACCTGCGCGAGAAGTACAAGGCCCTCGACCACTGATCCTGATTGCAAGCGTGCCGCCCGAACAGCGGGCGGCCCTTTGAAACGAATTGATAGCGTATGGAGTTGACCATGCAGCATGAATCCCACGCCCACGGCATCGACATGTCGGCCCTGGGCCGCGACAAGCAGAGCCTGCGCCTGGCCGAAGAGACCGTGGCCATCGAGGTTCCCGGGCTGTCCCTGTTCTACGGCGACAAGCAAGCGCTGTTCGACGTCAGCATGAACATCCCCAAGCAGCGCGTGACAGCCTTCATCGGTCCGTCCGGCTGCGGCAAGTCCACCCTGCTGCGGACGTTCAACCGCATGAACGACCTGGTCGACGGCTGCCGCGTGGAAGGCGCCATCAACCTGTATGGCAGCAACATCTACCGCAAGGGCGAGGACGTGGCCGAGCTGCGCCGTCGCGTGGGCATGGTGTTCCAGAAGCCCAACCCGTTCCCCAAGACCATTTACGAGAACGTGGTCTATGGCTTGCGCATCCAGGGCATCAACAAGAAGCGTGTGCTCGACGAAGCCGTCGAGTGGGCGCTGAAGGGCGCGGCGCTGTGGGATGAGGTCAAGGATCGCCTGCACGACTCGGCCCTGGGCCTGTCCGGTGGTCAGCAGCAGCGTCTGGTGATTGCCCGCACCATCGCCGTGGAGCCTGAAGTGCTGCTGCTCGACGAACCGTGCTCGGCGCTGGACCCGATCTCGACCCTGAAGGTCGAGGAGCTGATCTACGAACTGAAATCCAAGTACACCATCGTCATCGTGACCCACAACATGCAGCAGGCAGCCCGCGTTTCGGACTACACCGCGTTCATGTACATGGGCAAACTGGTCGAATTCGGTGACACCGACACCCTGTTCACCAACCCGGCGAAAAAGCAGACCGAAGACTACATCACCGGTCGCTATGGCTAGGGGGCGACCCGTGGGGGCAGGCTCCCACAATGGATTCTTCTTGCCAGGGAACGATACGAACGACTAGAAGCTTGCAGCTGCTTCGCGGAGCGAAACGATGATCAACAAAGAAAGCCTTACCCACCACATCTCCCAGCAGTTCAACGCCGAACTCGAGGAGGTGCGCAGCCACCTGCTGGCCATGGGCGGCCTGGTCGAGAAACAGGTGAACGACGCCGTCACCGCGCTGATCGAGGCCGACTCGGGCCTGGCCCAGCAGGTGCGCGAGGTCGATGAGCAGATCAACCAGATGGAGCGCAACATCGACGAGGAGTGCGTGCGCATCCTCGCCCGTCGCCAGCCGGCGGCCTCCGACCTGCGCCTGATCATCAGCATCTCCAAGTCGGTGATCGACCTGGAGCGCATCGGCGACGAGTCGACCAAGATCGCCCGCCGCGCCATCCAGCTGTGCGAGGAAGGCGAGTCGCCGCGCGGCTACGTCGAAGTGCGCCACATCGGCGACCAGGTGCGCAACATGGTTCGCGACGCGCTGGACGCCTTCGCCCGTTTCGATGCCGACCTGGCGCTGTCGGTGGCGCAGTACGACAAGACCATCGACCGTGAATACAAGACCGCGCTGCGCGAGCTGGTCACCTACATGATGGAAGACCCACGCTCGATCTCCCGCGTGCTCAGCGTGATCTGGGCCCTGCGTTCGCTGGAGCGCATCGGCGATCACGCGCGCAATATCTCGGAGCTGGTGATCTACCTGGTGCGCGGCACCGACGTGCGCCACATGGGCCTTAAGCGCATGAAAGCCGAGGTGCAGGGCGAAGCGTTCGATGAGGGCGAAATCGCTAATGTTCCGGCTGAACCGGACGATAAATAGGATTGCTCCCGAGCATGAACGCCCGGCAACCGCCGGGCGTTTTCGTTTGCGGTCGAGCACCAGCAGGCACCCGCGAACCGTGTGAGAAGTCCCGGCGTGACCAGTGGTTTGGCAAATGGCCATCAGTCGGCGGTATGCTAGCCGGGATTCAAGAGGAATATCGATGAGTAAAGTGAATGTGCTGGTCGTGGACGATGCCCCGTTCATCCGCGACCTGGTGAGGAAGTGCCTGCGCAATGCCTTCCCCGGCATGGTGATCGAGGACGCGGTCAATGGCCGCAAGGCCATGGCCATGCTGAGCAAGGAACGTTTCGACCTGGTCCTGTGCGACTGGGAGATGCCGGAGATGTCCGGCCTTGAACTGCTGACCTGGTGCCGCCAGCAGGAAGAGATGAAGACCATGCAGTTCATCATGGTGACCAGCCGTGGTGACAAGGAAAACGTGATCCAGGCTATCCAGGCCGGTGTGTCCGATTTCGTCGGCAAGCCGTTCACCAACGAGCAGCTGCTGACCAAGGTGAAGAAGTCGCTGACCAAGATCGGCAAGCTCGACAGCCTGATGTCCAGCGCGCCGGCGCGAGTCAACTCGGCGTTCGCCAACGACTCGCTCAGCGCCCTGACCGGCGGTCGTCCAGACGCGGCCAAGGTAACCGCACCCGCCGCCGCGCCTGTGGCCGCGGCGGCCAAGCCTCTGATCAACGCCCCCACGCCGAAGACCGCCGCTGCGGCGGCCCAGGCTGGTCGTGGCCAAGGCCAACTGCGGCTGTCCAGCGGAACCCAGCCGTGCATGATCAAGGCCCTGAGCCTCAAGGAGGCCCTGCTGGTGGTGCGTCGCGGCACCAACCTGCCACAGGTGCTCGAAGGCGCGGTGCTGGACCTGGAGCAAGGCGAGAATGCCGAAACGGCGCGGCTAAATGGCTACCTGCACGCTATTGCGGCGCTGGAGCCCAAGCCTGAGAGCGACTGGCTGCAACTGACCTTCAAGTTCGTCGACCAGGATGCGCAGAAGCTCGACTACCTGTCGCGACTGATTGCCCGCGGCACGGCGCAGAAGCACTTCACGCCCGGGGCTTGATGGCCGCTTGAGCACCGCGACAGGTCGGAGCGGATTTTGTGGGAGCGGGCTTGCCCCGCGATAGCGATGGTATGGCCACCGTCGTCATCGCGGGGCAAGCCCGCTCCCCCGTTACCCATCCGGCACTTCGCCCGACCAACTGTCATATCCCTCTCAAATTCGGCTGCTAGGCTTCGACAGAACACAACTGTCAAAAAGCCACTATCATGCCGCCCGCCCGCCTCCTGCTGTTCTGTGCCTTGCTTACGGCCTCGGCGTCGAGCTTGGCCATGACCGTCTACAAGACCACCGACACCTTCGGCGTGGTCTCCTATTCCGATCGCCCGAGCCCTGGGGCCAAGGCCTTCGTGTTTCGTGAGCCCATGGTCGAGCGCCTGGATGGCCAGGTTCGCCTGAAAACCGAGCCCTTTGCCGGTGGCGTGCGCTTTGTCGCTCGCAATGAACTGTTCGTACCCATGGAGGTGGAGCTGCGTGTGGAGCGCCTGGCCAATGCCCAGGGCGGTAATGCCCCGCGTATCGTCCGGCGCCTGGTGCCGCCGCGCTCGACCCAGGTGCTCAGTGTGGTCCAGGCCCGTCAGGGGTGCAGCCTCAGGTACGACACCCAGTTTCGCTATGCCATGGGCGACCCGGGGCAGCGCCCGCAGGGCTATCGCTATCCCTTTCCCTGGAAGGGCGGACCGTTTCGCCTGAGCCAGGGCCCCAATGGCCGGTTCAGCCATTTCGGGCCCAAGGGCCGCTACGCCATGGACATCGCCATGCCCGAGGGCACACCGATTATCGCGGCGCGGGGTGGGGTGGTGGTGAAGATCGAGAACAACCAGAGCGGGCGGGGCAACAACCCGGCGGGCAATTTCGTCAGGATCCTGCACCCTGACGGCACCATGGGCGTGTACCTGCACCTGATGCGTGGTTCGGTGGTGGTTGGCGAGGGGCAGCGGGTGGCCCAGGGACAGGCGCTTGCCAAATCGGGCAACACCGGCAACAGCAGCGGGCCGCACCTGCATTTCGTGGTGCAGCGCAATGTGGGATTGGCGCTGGAGTCGATACCGTACCAGTTCGACCGACCGATTAACGGGTTGCCGGATTTCACTGCCGGCAACCCTTGAGGCTTTTGGGGCCGCAAAGCGGCCCCAAAGGATCAATCGAGCTTGAGCACCTTGGCCAGCACGATCTTCGGACCTTTCATCTTCTTGATGATGATGCGCAGGCCTTCGACCTCGAGTACTTCCTCTTCCTCGGGCACGCGCTTGAGGGTCTCGTAGACCAGGCCGGCAAGGGTTTCCGCTTCGATATGGTCCAGGTCGACACCCAGCAGGCGCTCGACCTTGAACAGCGGCGTATCACCGCGCACCAGCAGCTTGCCGGGTTGGTAGGCGAGGATGCCGCGCTCGGTCTTGCGGTGTTCGTCCTGGATATCGCCGACCAGTACTTCCAGCACGTCTTCCATGGTCAGGTAGCCGATCACCTTGCCATCGGCTTCCTCCACCAGCACGAAGTGCGCGCCGCCCTTGCGGAACTGCTCCAGCAACTGGGACAGCGGCATGTGCCGCGACACGCGCTCCAGCGGGCGGGCGAGGTCTTCAAGGTCGATGGTCTCGGGCAGGTGGTCCAGCTCGGCCAGCTCCAGCAGCAGGTCCTTGATGTGCAGCAGACCGGTGAATTCCTCGCGCTCGGCGTCATACAACGGGTAGCGGCTGAACTTGTGGCGGCGCAGCAGGGCGAGGATTTCCTTCAGCGGCGCATGGGCGTCGATGCTGACCATGTCCTCGCGGGAGTTGGCCCAGTCGACCACTTCCAGCTCGCCCATCTCCACGGCCGAGGCCAGCACGCGCATGCCCTGGTCGCTCGGATCCTGGCCGCGGCTGGAGTGCAGGATCAGCTTGAGCTCCTCGCGGCTGTAGTGGTGCTCGTGGTGCGGCCCGGGCTCGCCTTGGCCTGCGATGCGCAGGATGGTATTGGCGCTGGCGTTGAGCAGGTAGATGGCCGGGTACATCGCCCAGTAGAACAGGTACAGCGGCACGGCCGTCCACAGCGACAGCAGCTCGGGCTTGCGGATCGCCCAGGACTTGGGCGCCAGCTCGCCGACGACGATGTGCAGGTAGGAGATCACGAAGAAGGCGACGAAGAACGAGATCGCCTTGATCAGCTCCGGGCTGTCCACGCCCACGGCAGCCAGCAGCGGCTCGAGCAGGTGGGCGAAGGCCGGCTCGCCGACCCAGCCCAGGCCCAGGGAGGCGAGGGTGATGCCCAGCTGGCAGGCCGACAGGTAGGCGTCGAGCTGGTTGTGCACCTTGCGCAGGATGCTGCCACGCCAGCCGTGCAGCTCGGCGATGGCTTCGACTCGGGTGGAGCGCAGCTTGACCATGGCGAACTCGGCGGCAACGAAGAAGCCGTTGAGCAGCACCAGGAACAAGGCGAAGAGAATCATGCCGAAATCGGCGAACAACGAGGTGAGGCTGATACCAGGGGAAGGGTCCATGATGGAGTTTTTACGGGGTCCGTCTTTGCAATGGAGAGAAAAAAAGTGCCAGCGATGGCTGGCACGGGGGATCCAATGTAGCGGCTGGAGCCGTAAAAGCAAAGGGCTGCAAAGCAGCCCCGGTACTGTCAGGCCTTGTTTGCGACCAATTGCGCCGGCGCAAAGTGGCAGGTAAAGGTGCTGCCGTGCCCCGGCACGCTGCTGATTTCCAGCCGCCCGCGATGGCGCATCAGCACATGCTTGACGATCGCCAGCCCCAACCCGGTGCCGCCGGTGTTCGACGCTCGGCTGGAGTCGACCCGGTAGAAGCGCTCGGTCAGGCGTGGCAGATGCTTGGCCTCGATCCCCACCCCCGAGTCCTGCACGCTCAGGTGCGCGCCCTGTTCGTCGGCCCACCAGCGGATGCGGATATTGCCTTCGTCCTGGGTGTACTTGACCGCGTTGAACACCAGGTTGGAGAACGCGCTGCGCAGCTCCGACTCACTGCCCTTTAGACGAATGCCAGGCGTCGCCTCCAGGCTGATGCGCTGATTGCGCGGGCCGGACAGGGCCTGGGCATCGTTCTTGATGGCGCCGAGCAGGGTGTCGACCAACACGGGCTGGTTGTCGGAGGGGTAGTCGGTGGCCTCGAGCTTGGCCAGCAGCAGCAGGTCGTTGAGCAGGGTCTGCATGCGCGAGCCTTGCGCGCTCATCTGCTGCAGGGCGCGGTTCCAGCGCGGGTTCACGTCCTCGACGTTGTCCAGCAGCGTCTCCAGGTAACCGGTGATCACCGTCAGCGGCGTGCGCAGCTCGTGGGAAACGTTGGCGACGAAGTCCTTGCGCATCTGTTCCAGCTGGTGAATACGGGTCACATCGCGCACCAGCATCAGGTGTTCGTTGTTGCCGTAGCGGGTCAGGTGCAGTTGTACGCGCAGCCGGTCGTTGATTGGCGACGGAATCTCCAGCGGCTCGGCGTAGTTGTCCGACTCGAAATACTCCTTGAAGCGCGGATGGCGCACCAGGTTGGTCACCGGCTGGCCGCCGTCCTGCGGCGTCTTGAAGCCCAGCAGGGTCTCGGCGGCGCGGTTCCACCACTCCAGGTTGCCTTCGCTGTCGAGCATGATCACCGCGTCCCGCAGGGCGGCGGTGGACTCCTGGACCCGGTCGATCACCGCCTGCAGGCGGCCGCGCACGCGCTGGTCGCGGCGCTGCAGATGGTAGATGCTGTCGAACACCTCGCCCCACAGGCCGTAGCCGTCGGGTGGCGCCTCGTCGGGCTGGTGGTTGCGCAGCCAGTCGTGCAGACGCAGCAGTTGCTTCAACGTCCAGCCCAAATACAGGGCCAGGCCGATGGCCAGGCTCCAGCCATAGTAGCCGCTGACCAGCCCGCCGATCAGGCAGACGGTGATCAGCAGGAGCATGTGGCGAATCAGGGTCGCGTGCCAGTTCTGGTTCAATTGACAGTCCTTGTACAGCGGGCGCCGGGGCTTCGATCAGCTCTTGGTCGAGAAGCGATAGCCGGTGCCGCGGACGGTTTGTACCAGATTTTCATAGGCTTCACCCAGCGCCTTGCGCAGGCGACGGATGTGCACGTCGACGGTGCGTTCCTCGACGTAGACGTTACCGCCCCAGACCTGGTCGAGCAGTTGGCCACGGGTGTAGGCGCGCTCCTGGTGGGTCATGAAGAACTGCAGCAGGCGGTATTCGGTGGGACCCATCTCGGCCGGCTTGCCGTCGATGGTCACGCGGTGGCTGATCGGGTCGAGCAGCAGGCCACCGACTTCGATTGGCGCCTCGCTGTCGCTCGGGCCGGTGCGGCGCAGCACGGCCTTCAGGCGCGCCACCAGCTCGCGGGGCGAGAACGGCTTGGTGATGTAGTCATCGGCGCCGACCTCCAGGCCCTGGATCTTGTTGTCCTCCTCACCCTTGGCGGTGAGCATGATGATCGGGATGTCGCCGGTCAGCTCGTCGCGCTTGAGGCGGCGGGCCAGCTCGATGCCCGAGGTGCCCGGCAGCATCCAGTCGAGCAGGATCAAATCCGGCTTGCGGTCGACGATGATGGCGTGGGCCTGTTGCGAGTTCTCGGCCTCGAGGCAGTCATAGCCGGCCATTTCCAATGCAACGGCGATCATCTCGCGGATAGGCGCTTCGTCGTCGACGATCAGAATGTTTCTGCCAACCATGCTCAATTACCTCTCCCAGGAACGGTGTCTTGGCCCGCATTAGATAACGGAATTATTGCAGCTGTGTGACAGGGTGTTGGCCGTTCTGGCGACATTGCGTGACTGGACTAGGCTTCAGGGGGCCGCGAAGGCGGTGTGGACATTCAATCCAACCCCGAAACAATGGTGATTCCAATGACACGACATACGCTGAGCTGGATGGCCCTTTGCGCTGCGCTGGCAGTGCCGGGGGTGGCGTCGGCTCATCACGCCATGGAAAAGGACGGCATGTGGGTCGATCATGACGGCATGACGCTGTACACCTTCGACAAGGATGCTGGCGGCAAGTCCATGTGCAACGGCGAGTGCGCCAAGAACTGGCCGCCGTTGATGGTGAAGAAGGACGATGAGGCGCCGAAGGACAAGTGGACCCACGTCACCCGTGATGATGGCTCGATGCAGTGGGCCTATGACGGCAAGCCGCTGTACACCTTCGTCAAGGACAAGAAGGCCGGGGAGACCACCGGCGATGGCATGAAGGGCGTCTGGCATATCGCCAAGCCATGAGATTGCCAGGGTCGCTTTGCGACCCTTTCGCGGCACAGGGCCGCTCCTACAGGTAAGTGGGCCCCCTGTAGGAGCGGTCTTGTGTCGCGAAGGGCTGCAAAGCAGCCCCAAAGGCTTTCAGCGTAACGCGTAATCCAGCACCACCCCGCCAAAGATCAGCATCCCCGCCCAATGGTTGTGCAGAAACGCCTTGAAGCACGACTCCCGATCCAGCTTGCGCGTCGACCAGAACTCCCAGGCAAAGCACACCGCCGCCGCCAGCAGCCCCAAGTGGAACCAGCCGCCCAGTTCGAAGCGGTTGCCCGCCAGCAGCAGGCAGCCCAGCGACAGCAACTGCAAGGTCAGGATGATTACCCGGTCGGCCTCGCCGAACAGGATGGCGGTGGATTTCACGCCGATCTTCAGGTCGTCGTCGCGGTCGACCATGGCGTAGTAGGTGTCGTAGCCCACTGTCCACAGCAGGTTGGCGATGTACAGCAGCCAGGCACTGGCCGGCAGCTCGCCGCCCGCGGCGGTGAAGGCCATCGGGATGCCCCAAGAGTACGCCGCGCCCAGCACCACCTGCGGGTAGTAGGTATAGCGCTTCATGAACGGGTAGCAGAACGCCAGGGCGACCGCGCCGAACGACAGCCACACCGTGGTGGCGTTGGTGCACAGCACCAGCAGGAAGCTCACCCCCACCAGCAGGGCGAACAGCACCAGCGCTTCGCGGGGTTTCACCCGGCCGCTGGCCAGCGGGCGGTCGGCGGTGCGCTTGACGTGGCCGTCCACCTTGCGGTCGGCAAAATCGTTGATGCAGCAGCCTGCGGCGCGCATCAGTACCACGCCGAGGCCGAAGATCAGCACGTTGGCCAGGGTCGGCGAGCCGTTGCCGGCGATCCACACCGCCGACAGCGTCGGCCACAACAGCAAGTAAATGCCGATCGGGCGGTCCATGCGGCTCAGCTGGATGAAGTCCCAGGCTCGTGGGTGCACGCGGTTGAGCGATTTGAGCAGTTGCAGGTACATCAGCGGTTCTCCTCCTTGGCCGCATGCCACAGGGCGGGCAGGAACACCTCGGCCACCAGCAGGTCGAGGCCGTCCCGCTCGAAGCGCGAGCGGCGTCCCCACAACCCGGCGCTGGCGACCTCCACGGGCAGCCAGCCCTGTGGATAACTGCACACTTCAATCGGATGGCGGACGAACGCCTGGTCGCAGAACAGCAGTTCGCCCAGCGAGCGGCTGCCCAGGGTCTCCAGGTCCAACCCGCCGCGCTCCAGCGCCATGCGGCTGGCCACGCTGCGGGCAAACACCCACGGCTGGCCATGGCCGCGCAGGTAGACCTCGCGGACCCAGCCCTGCGCGCCGAGGGCAAGGCCCAAGGCGGCGCATTCGTCGTCGCGCAGGGGCTGCCAGCCCTCGAACAGGGGGGTGACGCTGAAGTGGTCGTGTGAGAGACGGGTGAGGCGACGGGTCAGGGAGCCTTCGTCGAACAGCCAGCCCAGGGTCGGCTGGTCGAGGGGGGGCGCCAGCTGCGGATACGCCAGCCACGCGACCGCGGCTGCTTGCGGGGTTTCGTACGGCACGTCGGTATGCTTGATACAGGCCAGAGAGGCGGCGAGCTTAGCATGTTTGCCATCGTGGCTTGCATACTGCCAGCAGGGCCAGTACAAAAGCCGACCAGAGATTGCACGGTGGTCTCCTTGCGGGCTTGCCCCGCGCCGATGCCATCAATTGCAACGCACCCTGTAGCCTGACCGAGGAACAGCAGTAAATGAAGAAGTGGCAATGTATTGTCTGTGGCCTGATCTACGACGAGGCCCAAGGCTGGCCGGACGACGGCATCGCCCCTGGCACCCGCTGGGAGGACGTACCGGAAGACTGGCTGTGCCCCGACTGCGGCGTGGGCAAGAGTGATTTCGAAATGATCGCCATCGGCTGATCGCAACCCTGGCTTGAAGAAGGAACGCACGACATGACGTCCCCCGTGGTGATCATCGGTACCGGCCTTGCCGGCTACAACCTGGCGCGAGAGTTTCGCAAGCTCGACGGCGACACGCCGCTGTTGCTGATCACCGCCGACGACGGTCGCTCCTACTCCAAGCCCATGCTGTCCACCGGCTTCGCCAAGCAGAAGGACGCCGACGGCCTGTGCATGGCCGAACCGGGTGCCATGGCCGAGCAGCTCAAGGCCGAGATTCGCACCCACACCCGCATCAGCGGCATCGACCCAGGCCACAAGCGCCTGTGGATCGGCGAGGAGGCGGTGGAATACCGCGATCTGGTGCTGGCCTGGGGCGCGCAGACCGTGCAGGTGCCGGTCGAAGGCGATGCGGGCGAGCTGATCTTCCCGATCAACGACTTGGAAGACTACGCACGCTTTCGCGCCGCCGCCGCGGGCAAGCAGCGGGTGCTGATCCTCGGGGCCGGCCTGATCGGTTGCGAATTCGCCAACGACCTCAGCCTCGGCGGCCTGCAGTGCCAGGTCGTCGCCCCCTGTGAGCAGGTGATGCCGACCCTGCTGCATCCGGCTGCCGCCGCAGCCGTGCAGGCGGGGCTGGAAGGGCTGGGCGTGCGCTTCCATATCGGTCCGGTGCTGACCCGGCTGCAACGCGCAGGCGAGGCGCTCGATGCGCACCTGTCCGATGGCAGCGTGATTCCCTGCGACCTGGTGGTATCGGCCATCGGCCTGCGCCCGCGCACCGACCTGGCGGCAGCGGCGGGGTTGCAGGTCAACCGTGGGGTGGTGGTGGACCGCCAGCTGCGCACCTCCCACGCCAATATCTTCGCCTTGGGCGACTGCGCCGAGGTCGACGGGATCAACCTGCTGTACGTCATGCCGCTGATGACCTGCGCCCGTGCCCTGGCCCAGACCCTGGCCGGCAACCCGACCGCGGTGGCCTACGGCCCGATGCCGGTTACCGTGAAGACCCCGGCCTGTCCGCTGGTGGTATCCCCGGTGCCGCCCGGCCACGAGGGCAGCTGGGTGGTCGAGGGCAGCGGCGCCGACCTGAAAGTGCTCTGCCACGGCGCCGATGGCCAGCTGCTGGGTTATGCCCTGACCGGCGGCGCGGTCATGGAGAAACTGGCGCTGAATCGCCAGTTGCCGCCCTTGATGGCGTAAATGGCGGGCGTTCTGTCGGAATTATCCTGTTCTTGCCGCGACAATGGCCGCCCAGATACTGGCGCGGCCCCGGTGGGCGTGCCATCCTCACTGGCGTCTGCCGCAGCCTAGAGCCTGCGGTGCCTTGAACGCTGCTCCCTCCGGCAGCACGGCATAACAACAAGAAATCCCGTCAAAGAGGCTTCACTATGCGTAAACCAGAACTCGCCGCCGTCATCGCCGAAAAGGCCGATCTGACCAAGGAAAAGGCCAACCAGGTCCTGAACGCGATTCTCGACAGCATCACCGGCGCGCTCGACAAGGACACCGTCACCCTGGTCGGTTTCGGCACCTTCGAAAAACGCCACCGTGGCGCCCGCACCGGCAAGAACCCGCAGACCGGCGAGCCGGTCAAGATCAAGGCCAGCAACACTGTCGCCTTCAAACCTGGCAAGGGCCTGCGTGACAGCGTCAACGTACCTGCCAAGCCTGCCAAGAAAAAGTGACCGGACAGCTTCACCCGACGGGCGCCTGGAGGCGCCCGTTGCGTTTCTGGTAAGCAAATGCGGCGAACTTGCATAAACAGGGCGAGAAACGGATAAACTGCGCTACTCAGTCACTTTTCATTCGAGGCGTGTTGATGAAGTTTCGCTTTCTTCTCTGGGCCATGGGCTTGCTGATGGCCAAGGCCAGCCGCAACAACCCGGCGTTCCAGCAGCAGCTGCAGGACAAGGACCTGGTCTTCCAGATGCAGACGCTCGACGGCAAGGTTGCCCGGCACTTCATCGTCAAGGACCTGCGCATCAGCAGCAAGGGCGGCCTGCACCCGCAGCCGACCTTCGCCATCGCGTTCAAGGACGCCGCTTATGGCTTTGCCACGCTGCAAGCCGGTAACAAGCAGCTGGCGTTCATGCAGGGGATCCAGGAGAAGAACATCCAGATCAAGGGCAATCCGGCGCTGGTAATCTGGTTCCAGGGCTTGATGAAGTACCTGAAACCAAAGAAGAAGGCCTGAAATCGCCGGACCTGCATTGGCAGCCAGTTCCCATGATGCGCAGGCTTGCACCATCCCTGTGGGAGCCGGCCTGCCGGCGAAAGGGGCGCAGGGCGCCCCACCTCTCAGTGCGGCGTGTGGAACTGCGACGCCAGCTCGCGCAGCAGGGCCTCGGCCTCCAGCACCTTGTTCACCACCTCTTCAGCCTTCTCCCGACTCAGCCCCAGGCGCTCGAGCAGGGCATCCGGGATCTCGTCCTTGGGCCCTGAACCGATCCCCCGGGCGCGCAGCAGGCGCGTCGCCAGGCACACCAGATTGGGGAATGCCGCATAATCGCCGTCGTACGCCGGATCGTGCTGGAAACGCAGGGCTGTGGACAGCTCATCGGGCATGTCCCACAGCTTCATCAGCCAGGCCCCGATCTGTTCACGGCTGATCCCCAGCAGGTGCTGTTCCACATAGCTGTGGCACAAGTGCGGGTTGACCTCCAGGTGACGGCAGATCAGCGAGAAATGCGGTGGGAAGACGTGGGCCAGCAGCAGGTAGCCAAAGTTGTGCAGCAGGCCGGCCAGGTAGGTCAGGCCCGCTTCCGGGCGCTCGGCACGTGGCATGGCGCGCGTCAGGCCCTCGATCACCGCGGCGGTGTAGATCGACTGCTGCCAGTATGGCGTGGCCTGCTGCGGGTGGTCCTTGGGTAGGCTCAGGGTCTTGCCCAACGCCAGGCCCAGGGCCAGGTTGATCACCAGGTCGAAGCCCAGCACGCGGACGATGGCGTCTTCCACCGAGCGAATCTTGCCGGGTGAGGCGTAGTACGGGGATGCAGCCCAGCTGACCACCTGCGCGGCCAGGGCCGGATCGGTTTCCACCACGCCGGTGATGTCGTCGATGCTGGCATTGGGGTCGACGCGCAGCTTGATGATCTTTTGCGCGGTGTCGGCCAGCGGCGGAATCTCGATGGTCTGTTCCAGGCGTTGCTGGATGCGACGGGCGGTGAAGGCCTGGACGGCGCGGATGACTTCCTTGGGAGGGCCGTCCAACTGGTCGAAACTGAGGCGAATCTCGCTGATCTGCTGGCCGAACGTGCTGGCGCTGGCCTTGAACAGCATCTTCTTGAAGGCGGTTCTGCCGATTTCCAGGAGCAGGCCGGTTTCGCCGGACTGGATCAGCAGCGTCTCGTTGTCGAGCAGGCTCTTCTCGTACTGGCATGGCGAGCTGGTCAGGGCGGGAATCGCCGGCAGCGCCTTGAGGTGATGCTTGTCGAGCATCTGCTTCAGGCGCTCCAGCGGCACGGCCTTGAGCTTGCGCCCGGTCAGTTCCTCGAGGCGCTTGAGGTCCAGCAACTGGCTTTGCGGGAACAGCACCATCAAGGCACCGATCTCGTCATCGAGCAGCACGGCCTGCACCCGCGAGGCGGCCGGCAGCCCCGGGTGCTCGGGCACCTCGCGGAAGCTGACGCCGAGCTTGTCGAGCAACAGCCGGATGACAGACGGTGCGTGTAGGGTTGCGGTATCCAGGGCAACTTCAGTCATGGCCTGTATCCAATCATTCTTTAAACGCGAAGTATAACCAGCCTGGCCGCCAAGCTGGATCCATTATGGGACGGACGTCACACCTGGCCATATTGTTGACCGTGGCGCAGCCAGCGGTCGAGCAACGGGCTGACGTGGTCGGGCCAGCGTGCCAGCAGGGCCTGGGCGGCGTCGCGCACGGCTGGCAGCAGGTCGGCGTCGCGCATCAGGTCGGCGACCTTGAACTGTAGCAGGCCGGTCTGGCGGGTCCCGAGCATCTCGCCCGGGCCGCGCAACTCCAGGTCCTTCTCTGCTATGACGAATCCGTCGTTGGTTTCCCGCATGATGCCCAGGCGCTCACGGCCGATCTGCGACAGCGGCGGGTGGTAGAGCAGCACGCAGTGGCTCACCGCGCTGCCCCGACCGACCCGGCCGCGCAACTGGTGCAACTGGGCCAGGCCCAGGCGCTCGGGGTTCTCGATGATCATAAGGCTGGCATTGGGCACGTCGACGCCGACCTCGATCACCGTGGTGGCCACCAGCAGTTGCAGGTCGCCGGCCTTGAACTCGGCCATCACCGCGGCCTTTTCTGCGGGCTTCATGCGTCCGTGGATCAGGCCCACGCGCAGCTCGCCCAGGGCGCTGCCCAGTTCCTCGAAGGTGCTTTCGGCGGCCTGGCAGGTGAGTTCCTCGGACTCTTCGATCAGGGTGCATACCCAATAGGCCTGGCGGCCTTCGGCGCAGGCGGCGCGGACCCGCTCGACCACCTCGAAGCGACGGCTGTCGGCGACCAGCACGGTGTTCACCGGGGTGCGCCCGGGCGGCAGCTCGTCGAGGATCGAGGTGTCCAGGTCGGCATAGGCGCTCATCGCCAGGGTGCGCGGGATTGGCGTGGCGGTCATGATCAGCTGGTGCGGGCACAGCTGGCCCATGACGCCCTTTTTGCGCAGGGCCAGGCGCTGCTGCACGCCGAACCGGTGCTGTTCGTCGATGATCGCCAGGGCCAGGTGCTTGAACTGCACCTCCTCCTGGAACAGTGCGTGGGTGCCGACCACCATGGGCGCACCATTGGCGATCTGCTCCAGGGCGCTGGCGCGGGCCTTGCCCTTGAGCTTGCCGGCCAGCCATGCCACCTCGATGCCCAGCGGTTCGAGCCAGCGCTTGAAGGTGAGGTAGTGCTGTTCGGCGAGGATCTCGGTGGGCGCCATCAGGGCGACCTGGTAACCCGCTTCCAGAGCCTGCAGGGCGGCCAGCGCGGCGACCACGGTCTTGCCGGCGCCCACGTCGCCTTGCACCAGGCGCATCATTGGCTCGTGCTGGCTGAGATCGTAGGCAATTTCGTTGCCCACCCGCTGCTGGGCGCCGGTCGGGCTGAAGCCGAGATTCGCCAGGTACTGTGCCGGCAGGCGCGTAGCCTTGGGCAGTACCGGCGCGCGCAGGGCTCGCTGGCTTTCGCGCAGGCGCTGTTGCGACAGCTGGTGGGTCAGCAGTTCTTCGAAGGCCAGGCGGTGCTGGGCCCAGTGATGGCCTTCGGCGAGTTCGTCGAGATCGGCGTCGGCCGGCGGGTTGTGCAGGTAGCGGATCGCGTCGCTCAGCGGCGCCAGCTGATAGTCGCGGGCCAGCTCGTCGGGCAGCCAGTCGGGCAGGCTGCGTGGGCCGAGCAGGCCAAGGCTCTGCTGGCAGAGCAGGCGCAGGCGCTGTTGGGTCAGGCCTTCGGTGGTCGGGTAGATCGGTGTCAGCGTCTGTTCGACCGGCGGCGGTGCTTCGTCGCCGTTCAGCGCCCGGTATTCCGGGTGGTAGATCTCCAGCCCCGAGGCGCCGGGGCGGGCTTCACCATAGCAGCGCAGGTGGGTGCCACGCTTGAGGCCCTCCTTCTGCGCATTGCTGAAATGGTAGAAGCGCAGGCTCAGCGTGCCGCTGCCGTCGCCTAGGCGCACCACCAGGCTGCGGCGCTTGCCCATGGTCACGTCGGCCCCACTGACCACGCCCTCGATCACCGCGTCCTGGCCCGGACGCAGTTGGCCGATGGGCACCACGCGGGTGCGGTCCTGGTAGCGCAGCGGCAGGTGGAACAGCAGGTCCTGCAGGTTCTCCAGGCCGACCTTGGCGAGTTTTTCCGCCATGGCATCGCCTACGCCCTTGAGCGTGGTGACCGGGACGTTCGACAGCTCGGTCATGGGTTCAGGCCGGTTGTTCCACCGGCGGCTTGGCCACCGAGCAGAGGCGGATCGAGTCGGCGAGGATCTCGATGGCCTTCGGCCGCGGGAAGCTGGCGCGCCAGGCGATGGCCACGGTGCGGAACGGTGCGGGCGCGGTCAGCGGGCGGACTTCGATGACGCCCGGCGCGTAATGATGGCTGTGCACCGCCGACAGCGGCAGGATCGACACGCCCAGGCCCGATGCGACCATGTGGCGGATGGTTTCCAGCGAGCTGGACTCGACCGTGGTGTGCTTGGAGCCCTCGCCGCCCTTGTTCAGCGTCGGGCAGGCCTCGAGCACCTGGTCGCGGAAGCAGTGGCCCTCGCCGAGCAGCAGCAGGCTCTTGTCGTTGAGCATGGCGGTGTCGATGGTGTCCTTGGCGGTCCACGGGTGGTCGGCCGGCATCAAGGCGCAGAACGGCTCGTCGTACAGCGGCAAGGTCAGCACGTCGGCCTCGTTGAACGGCAGGGCGATGATCACCGCGTCCAGTTCGCCGTTGCGCAGCTTTTCACGCAGCACGTGGGTGAAGTTCTCTTCGATGTACAACGGCATCTGCGGCGCCACGCGGTGCAACTGCGGGATCAGGTGCGGGAACAGATAGGGGCCGACGGTGTAGATGGCGCCGACCTTGAGCGGCGCGGTCAGCTGGTTCTTGCCGGCCTGGGCCAGCTCGCGGATGCCCTGGGCCTGCTCCAGCACCTTCTGCGCCTGGGCGACGATGCTCTCGCCGACCGGCGTGAGGCGCACCGCGCTCTTGCTGCGCTCGAAGATCAGCACGCCGAGTTCGTCCTCGAGCTTCTTCACGCCCACCGACAGGGTCGGTTGGCTGACGTGGCAACGCTCGGCCGCGTGGCCGAAGTGCTGCTCTTGCGCGAGGGTGACAATGTAGCGAAGTTCGGTGAGGGTCATAACGTGCGTCCATGAAGTTGCGGCCCCAGCATAGCGGCTGCAATCGATAGACGCACGTTATCAGACTTGCCGTTTTGTGACAGAAACAAAAACGTCAGCGTCGGTCCAGCGAATAGACGAACGGCGCAACGACTTCGATCGTGCCATTGTTCAGCAACTCCGCCGGAGGCTTTGGCACCGTGCCGGCACGGCGGATCATCTCCAGCGTGGCCCGGTCAAGCGCCGCACTGCCGGAACCGCCGGCCAGCGCGTACGAGACCACCTTGCCTTCGGCGTCGACGACGAAGCGCAGGCGGTTTATGCCCTGCAGTCCGCGACGGCGAGCGTCCTCGGGGTACTTCTTGTACTTGGCCAGGTGGCGCAGCAGATCGCTCTGCCAGCTCGGCAGGGCATTGCTGTTGGACGCGATGCTCGGCTGCGGCGCCGCCGACTTCTGCGGTGGCGTGTTGCTCGGCGGCGTGTCCGCGACGTCGTCCTTGGCTGGCGGCTCGTCCTTCGGCGGCTCAAGCTTCTTCTCGGGCTTGGGCGGCTGTGGCTTGGCCTTGGGCTTGGGCGGCTTGGGGATGGCGATCTTCGGCTTCGGCGCCTCTGCCAGCTTCGGCAGCGGCGGTTCCTCGACCGGCGTCGGCGGCTTCGGGGCGGCCTTGGGTGGCGGCGGCGGCGCGGGCTCGGGCAGCGGTGCCAGCTCGACCATCATCGCTGCCGGCGGCAACTCGAGGGCCTGGGGCACCGACCAGTTGAGCGTCAGCAGCACGGCGACCGCGTGCACGCCCAGCACGATCGCCAGGCTGCCACCGTAGCGCGCCATGTTTGAGCGCGTTTTCGTCATTTCTTGGCTGCCGTCTCGAGTCCGACCAGGCCGACCTTGAGGTAGCCGGCGGCACGCATGGTGTTCATCACTTCCATCAGGTCGCCGTAATCGACGCCCTTGTCAGCCTGGAAGAAGATGGTGGTTTCCTTGTCGCCCTTGGTCTTGGCGTCGAGCATGGCGCCAAGCTGGTCGCGCTGGGCCACCTCGTCGTCGCCGAGGTAGAGCTTCTTGTCGGCCTTGACGCTGACGAACACCGGCTTCTCGGGCCTCGGCGCGGGCTTCGCGGTCGAGGCGGGCAGGTCGACCTTGATGTCGACCGTGGCCAGGGGGGCCGCGACCATGAAGATGATCAGCAGCACCAGCATTACGTCGATGAACGGCGTGACGTTGATTTCGTGGTTCTCGGCGAGGTCGTCGCCACCTTCGTTGAGATGCAGGCCCATGGCTTACCCCACTTTCACCATGTGCGGGGCGGCGCGCTCGCTGCCCTGGTGGTCCAGGTCGCGGCTGACCAGCAGCAGGACCTGGGCGGAGGCGTCGGACACCTGTGCCTTGTAGCCGGCGATGGAGCGGGCGAAGACGTTGTAGATGACCACGGCCGGAATCGCGGCGACCAGGCCCAGGGCGGTGGCCAGCAGGGCTTCGGCGATACCTGGGGCGACCACGGCGAGGTTGGTGGTCTGGGTCTTGGCGATGCCGATGAAGCTGTTCATGATGCCCCAAACGGTGCCGAACAGACCGACGAACGGTGCGGTGGAACCGATGGTAGCCAGTACGCCGGTGCCGCTGCTCATGGTCCGGCCACTGGCGGCTACCAGGCGCTCCAGGCGGAAGCTGACGCGTTCCTTGATGCCTTCCTTCTCGCGGGCATTGGCCGACAGGCGCATTTCTTCGAGGGCGTCATGCACCAGGATGTGGGCCAGGGTGCCTTCCTTGTTCGACACCTCGCTGGCCTCTTTCAGGCTCACCGAGCGCTTCAGGGCGGCGATCTCGCCACGCAGGCGGCGCTTGGCGCCCATCAGCTCGAAGCCCTTGGCGATCCAGATGGTCCAGGTGATGATCGAGGCGATGGCCAGGCCGATCATCACGGC
This sequence comes from Pseudomonas sp. P110(2024), assembly GCF_057480795.1. Classification (NCBI taxonomy): domain Bacteria; kingdom Pseudomonadati; phylum Pseudomonadota; class Gammaproteobacteria; order Pseudomonadales; family Pseudomonadaceae; genus Pseudomonas; species Pseudomonas sp. P110(2024). The sequence goes on along the minus strand of NZ_JBLIYT010000003.1, from coordinate 53,075 downwards.
CTTCACCACCACGTCGGCGTTCTTGTACATGCCCCATGGGGACAGGTCGTGGGCCATGCCCAGCGAGGTGTCTTCGACCATCGCCTGCACGTTCTCGTTGGCCGGGGCCTGGCCTTCCACCGGCGCAGTCGCGTCGGCTGGTGCGGCAGCCGGGGCCTGGCCTTCTGCGGCAGGCGTGGCCGGGGCGGCGGCAGCGGCGGGTGGCGGGGTGGCGGCGACAGGCTCTTCGGCCATGGCTGCCGGGGCCAGTACCAGGCTGAACATCAGCGCGGCAATGGCGCGCGAGGCGCGCGACGGGGTTGGCGAAGCGGAAGGTTGAGTACGTGTCATGCTGGCCGGACCTGATGAAGAGAAATGGGTTGAGTTCTTCAAGGCCTCGAAGCAGGCCGAGAACAGACAGGGTCGCCATTATTGCAAGTAATTCTTGTTAACAAAAGTAATACTGTTGCTTTTTTTGACCTTGGTATAGCCGTTTATCGCGCTAACCCGATAGCCTGTGCCTTTCGCATTCGGAGGTTTGGTATGTCAGACGTTTCAGCTTTGATCGTGGGTTGCGGTGATGTGGGCAGCCGCCTGGCCCGCCAACTGCTTGCTCAAGGCTGGCAGGTCAGCGGCTTGCGCCGTTCGGTCGATCAGTTGCCCGAAGGGGTTCGGCCGATCGCCGCCGATCTGGCCGAGCCGCAGATACCGAGCGCCTGGCCCGAGCAGGGACCTGATTACCTGGTGTATTGCGTGGCGGCCAGCCAGCACGATGAAGCCGGCTACCAGGCGGCCTATGTCGAAGGTTTGCGCCATGTGCTGGGATGGCTGGCGGCGAAAGGGCAGCGGCCACGACGCCTGGTGTTCGTGTCCAGCAGCAGCGTGTATGCGCAGCAGGACGGTGAATGGATTGCCGAAGCGGCAGCCACGCAGCCCGAGGGCTATTCCGGCAAGGTGATGCTCGAGGCTGAGCGGCTGGCGCTGGACAGCGGCATTCCCGCGACGATCGTGCGCCTGACCGGCATCTATGGTCCGGGGCGCGAGTGGTTGCTGAGTCAGGTGCGCCAGGGGTATCGCGTGGCCGAGGAGCCACCGTTGTACGGCAATCGCATTCATGCCGAGGATGCCGCCGGCCTGATGGCGCACCTGCTGCGGGCCGATGCCCGGGGTGTTGCGCTGGATGACTGCTATATCGGCGTGGATGACGATCCGGCGCCGCTGGCCGAGGTGGTGGCCTGGCTGCGTGAATACCTGGGCGTTACCCAGTGGTCGGATGAGCAGCGGGTGCGGCGCACCGGCAGCAAGCGCTGCAGCAATGCGCGGGCGCGGGCGTTGGGGTGGGTGCCGATGTATCCGAGTTACAAAGAGGGGTATGCCGCCATTCTGCAAGGGCGTGGTTGAGACTACCGGCCCTATCGCGGGGCAAGCCCGCTCCCACGCATATCGTGGGAGCGGGCTTGCCCCGCGATGTTGGCTAATCCTTTTCCAGCACCCACTGCCGCGCACCGGCGGCCAGTTGCGGCATTTCATCCGGTTGGGCGCGGTTTACCGCCTGGAAGATTTCCAGGGTGTCGCCGTCGCGCTTGAAGATCCATGGCGCGCCACGCTGGTCGCGCTCCAGCCATAGGCTGTCGTTGCCATCGCCCATGGTCGCGCAGTCGCCCGCCAGGCAAAGGGCGAAGCGGTCAGGGCCAGGCAGGCCGGTAACGTTGCCGGTGTCGCTGAAGCGCACCACTGCGCCCTTGCCCTGTCCTTCGACGATCTTCCAGTCGCCGCCCAGGTATTGCTGGTACAGCGCCTTCTCGAAGCTGCCACCCAGCGGCGTGTTCTGTGGGCCTTCGCTGCGCACGAAGGTTTGCTGGTGACCGGACGGGTCGATCGCCAGCAACTCGTCGCCGTCGAGCTTGAGCTGTTCGACCAGGCCACCTTCGAAGCTGACCTGCCAGTCTTTCTCGTTGGCGCTCAGGCGCCCGTCGGCAGCCTCGAAGCCATTGCTGAAGCTGGCCTGCTGGTTCTTGACGTCGATCTTCCACTCGAACACCGGGCCCTGGGCGTCGAGAGCCTGGCGCAGGCTGGTGCCTTTGCGGGCGGCGTCGATGGCGGCCTGGTTGATCCAGGTGCCGTTGAAGTCTTCGGGTTTATGGCTGGCGCAGCCGCCCAGGAGCAGGGCTGCCAGCGCGATAGGCAATGCGTGGCGCATGGGGGAAACCTTGGGGCAGGAGAGGGTGGTGACGGGCTTGATGCCCGTCACCGGGAGCATCACTCGAGGACCAGGATGGCGTCCATCTCGACCTGGGCACCCTTCGGCAGCGCGGCGACGCCGATGGCAGCGCGGGCCGGGTAAGGCTGTTCGAAGTAACGGCCCATGATTTCGTTGACCTTGGCGAAGTGGCTCAGGTCGGTGAGGAAGATGTTCAGCTTGACGATGTCCTTGAACGAACCGCCAGCGGCTTCGGCCACCGACTTCAGGTTCTCGAACACCTGGACGGTCTGGGCTTCGAAGCCTTCGACCAGTTCCATGGTCTTCGGATCGAGCGGGATCTGGCCCGACATGTACACAGTGTTGCCAGCCTTGATCGCTTGAGAGTAGGTGCCGATGGCGGCAGGGGCCTTGTCGCTGGTGATGACGGTCTTGCTCATGATGACTCCTTGCGGTTGGCGGACTACGCACGCATCCGGGTGATGCGGACCACGCCGGTCAAGGTGCGCAGCTTCTTGATCACGCGGGCCAGGTGCACACGGTCGTGCACGCTGACCACCAGTTGGACCACGCTGATACGGCCGTCGCGTTCGTCCATGCTGATTTTCTCGATGTTGCCGTCGGCGGCGTTGACGCTGCTGGCCAGCAGCGCGATCAGGCCGCGCTGGTGTTCCAGCTCGACGCGCAGCTCGACGTTGAACTCGCCGGTGATGTCCTTGGCCCAAGAGAGCTGCAGGCACTTCTCCGGGTTGTGGCGGACTTCACTGATGTTGCGGCAGTCTTCCAGGTGCACGACCATGCCTTTGCCGGCCGACAGGTGGCCGACGATAGGGTCGCCCGGGATCGGGGTGCAGCACTTGGCGTAGCTGAGCACCAGGCCCTCGGTACCGCGGATCGCCAGCGGGCCTTCCGGCGCCGGCAGTTGCTCGCCTTCGGCGGACAGCAGGCGGCGGGCGACCACGTAGGCCATGCGGTTGCCCAGGCCGATGTCCTCGAGCAGGTCCTCGAGCAGTTCCAGGCGGTACTCGGCGAGGATCGACAGGATGCGCTCCTGGGGGATCTTCTCCAGGCTGCTCTCGAAGCCGGTCAGCACCTTGTTCAGCAGGCGCTCGCCGAGGCTGATGGACTCGGAGCGGCGCTGTTGCTTGAGGGCATGACGAATGTGCGTGCGCGCCTTGCCGGTGACCACGAAGTTGAGCCAGGCCGGGTTCGGCCGGGCGCCCGGCGCGCTGACGATCTCGACGGTGGAGCCGCTCTGCAGCGGCTCGGACAGCGGCGCCAGGCGGCGGTTGATGCGGCAGGCGATGCAGCTGTTGCCGACGTCGGTGTGCACCGCGTAGGCGAAGTCGACGGCGGTGGAGCCCTTGGGCAGCTCCATGATCCGGCCTTTGGGGGTGAAGACGTAGACCTCGTCCGGGAACAGGTCGATCTTCACGCTCTCGATGAACTCCAGCGAGTTGCCGGCGCGCTGCTGCAGCTCGAGGATGCCCTTGACCCACTGGCGGGCGCGGGCGTGGCTGCCCTTGGGCTGCTCTTCCTCGTTGGACTTGTACAGCCAGTGCGCGGCAATGCCGTTGTTGGCCATCTCTTCCATTTCGCGAGTGCGGATCTGGATCTCGATGGGCACGCCGTGCATGCCGAACAGCGTGGTGTGCAACGACTGGTAGCCGTTGGCCTTGGGGATCGCGATGTAGTCCTTGAACCGGCCCGGCAGTGGCTTGTACAGGTTGTGCACGGCGCCGAGCACGCGGTAGCAGGTGTCGACCTTGTCGACGATGATGCGGAAGGCGTACACGTCCATGATCTCGGTGAAGGCGCGACGCTTGCCGCGCATCTTCTTGTAGATGCCATAGAGGTGTTTCTGCCGGCCGCTGACTTCGCCTTGAATGCCATCGGCGGCCAGGCAGTTGGCCAGCGAGGTCTCGATCTTGGCGACGATTTCCTTGCGGTTGCCCCGCGCGCTCTTGACCGCCCGGTGGATCAGCGACGAACGCATCGGGTGCATGGCCTTGAAACCGAGGTCCTCGAACTCGACGCGCACAGTGTGCATCCCCAGGCGGTTGGCGATGGGGGCGTAGATCTCGAGGGTTTCCTTGGCGATGCGTCGGCGTTTTTCGCCGGACAGCACTTCCAGGGTGCGCATGTTGTGCAGGCGGTCGGCCAGCTTGACCAGGATCACGCGGATGTCGCGGGCCATGGCCATGGCCATCTTCTGGAAGTTCTCGGCCTGGGCCTCGGCCTTGGTCTCGAAGTTCATCTGGGTCAGCTTGCTGACCCCGTCGACCAGCTCGGCGACGGTCTCGCCGAATTGCTGGCTCAAGGCTTCCTTGGCGATGCCGGTGTCTTCGATCACGTCGTGCAGCATGGCCGCCATCAGGCTCTGATGGTCCATGTGCATGTCGGCGAGGATGCTGGCAACCGCCAGCGGATGGGTCACGTAGGGCTCGCCGCTGCGGCGACGCTGGCCATCGTGGGCCTGCTCGGCGTAGAAGTAGGCCCGGCGAACCAGGTTGACCTGTTCGGGGCCCAGGTAAGTCGACAGCCGTTCGGCGAGGGCTTCTATACCCGGCATGGTTTCACCTCTTGCTGAAGAAGAGGGCCTTGCGCCGCACGGTGTCGACTGGGCATCAATCAGACGGCCTCGTTGTTCTCGTCCTCGAACGCGGCGAATACCGGATCCTCGGTGACGATCTCTTCGGCGGCGATGAACTCTGGCGTGACGATGCCTTCGGCGATTTCACGCAGGGCGACGACGGTCGGCTTGTCGTTTTCCCACGCAACGCGTGGCTCTTTGCCGCCGGTAGCCAGCTGGCGGGCGCGCTTGGTCGAGAGCATGACCAGCTCAAAGCGGTTATCCACGTGTTCCAGGCAGTCTTCAACAGTTACGCGGGCCATGGTCTTCCTCAGTAGCAAATGCGGTAGGCGTGCGCCCAGAATGGGCAGGCGGACTCGATAGTTTAAAAAATCACCAGCCAATAGGGAAGGGCTGTTTTGTCGGGTGCCCTTCCTCCGGTGCTGTTTGAGTCGTTTTCGCGGGCCCTGTGGGAGCGGGCTTGTCCGCGAAGCAGTTCACACCAAGCTGGGACGGACGATAACGGTTCCTGTTACCCGAAAACAACCGCCCCTGACGCGTTAACGCAACATTGCGTCGCGCAGGCGCGGGGTCAGCTCCTCGAACAGCGTCTGTACCGAGCGCAGGGCACGGCAATCGGGGCGGGTCAGCAGCCACAGCTGGGTGTCGCAGCCGGGCAGCGGGCCGCTCAGCGCCTCGACGCCGGGCAAGTCGTGGACCATGTAGTCGGGCAGTGCCGCCACGCCCAGGCCGGTGGTCACCAGTTGGGCGATGGTCGACATGCCGCTGCACTGGTAGCGCGGAATCAGCCCCGGGTGATGTTGGTTGCGCCAGACCACCGTGGCGTGGTCCTGCATGGAGTCGTCGGGGGCGATCCATGGCACGCTGGCGGCCGATTCCTGCAGGCGCTCGCGTAGCACCGGCAGGCCGCAGACCACGTAGGAGGTCGAGCCCAGGCAGCGGCCCACGAGGTGTTCCGGCGGCGTGTTGGTCAGGCGCAGGGCGATGTCGGCATCGCGGCGGCTGAGGTTGGCAAAGGTGTTGGAGGTGCCCATTTCCAGCGACAGCGCCGGGTAGTTGGGCATGAACTCGGCCAGCGCCGGCAGCAGCAGGCTGTGCAGCACCGCCTCGGTGCAGGTCAGGCGCACGGTGCCGCTGACCACCTGCTCGCCGCTGGTCAGCGCGATGCGCGCCGCGTCCAGCGCCTGTTCGGCGCGCTCGGCCTGCTCGGCCAGGGCCTGGGCGGTGTCGGTGGGCAGGTAGCCCTTGCGGCTCTTGACGAACAGCGCAGTGCCCAGTGCCGATTCCAGCCGGCGGATCGAACGGAAGACCGTGGAAACGTCGACCTTGAGCAGTTCGGCGGCCTTGGCCAGGGACCGGCCGCGCTCCAGCGCCAGGACCAGGGCGAGGTCCGCATGGTTGATCTGATATTGCATCGATGCACGCTCTGCTTGCCGAAATGCCAATGTCTGTTGCGTTGGGGCCATTTTATAGTGAAACGGCCCCCGGGAATCAATGCAGCCGGTCGGCAACCAGCCCCCCACGATGGGCCAGTGAAAAGAACAACAGCAGCACCATCGTCGCCTTTCGAGGCGTCATCCGCAGTTCCCCACATCGCCGCTCCGAATCAAAGGATGTACAGCCATGACGTCGGTCTCCCCGTGCGCCAGTTCTTCCCGCGAGATGAATGAGTTCCTGGATGCCCATCCGGATACCCAGTACGTCGACCTGCTGATCTCCGACATGAACGGGGTGGTGCGCGGCAAGCGCATCGAACGCGCCAGCCTGCACAAGGTGTACGAGAAAGGCATCAACCTGCCGGCCTCGCTCTTCGCCCTGGATATCAACGGTTCAACCGTCGAAAGCACCGGTCTTGGCCTGGACATCGGCGACGCCGACCGTATCTGTTTCCCGATTCCGGGCACGCTCTGCGACGAGCCATGGCAGAAGCGTCCGACCGCGCAGTTGCTGATGACCATGCATGAGCTGGATGGCGCGCCGTTCTTCGCCGATCCGCGCGAGGTGCTGCGCCAGGTGGTGAGCCGGTTCGACGACCTGGGCCTGGATATCTGCGCCGCGTTCGAGCTGGAGTTCTACCTGATCGACCAGGACAACCTCAACGGCCGTCCGCAGCCGCCGCGCTCGCCGATTTCGGGCAAGCGCCCGCAGTCGACCCAGGTGTACCTGATCGACGACCTCGACGAATATGCCGACTGCCTGCAGGACATGCTCGAAGCCGCCAAGGAGCAGGGCCTGCCCGCCGACGCCATTGTCAAGGAAAGCGCCCCGGCGCAGTTCGAGGTCAACCTGCACCACGTCGCCGACCCGCTGAAGGCCTGCGACTATGCGATCCTGCTCAAGCGCCTGATCAAGAACGTCGCCTACGACCATGAGATGGACTCCACCTTCATGGCCAAGCCCTATCCGGGCCAGGCAGGCAACGGTCTGCACGTGCACATCTCGCTGCTGGACAAGAAGACCGGCAAGAACATCTTTACCAATGACGACCCGCTGCAGAGCGAGACCCTGCGCCACGCCATCGGCGGCGTGCTGGAGACCATGCCGGCATCGATGGCGTTCCTGTGCCCGAACATCAACTCCTACCGCCGCTTCGGCGCCCAGTTCTACGTGCCCAATGCGCCGAGCTGGGGCCTGGACAACCGCACCGTCGCGGTCCGCGTGCCGACCGACAGCAGTGAGAACGTGCGCATCGAGCACCGCGTGGCCGGTGCCGACGCCAACCCGTACCTGATGCTCGCGGCGATCCTCGCCGGCATCCACCATGGCCTGACCAACAAGGTCGAGCCGGACGCGCCGATCGAAGGCAACTCGTACGAACAGCTGGAACAGAGCCTGCCGAATAACCTGCGCGACGCCCTGCGCGCGCTGGATGACAGCGAAGTCCTCAACCAATACATCAGCCCGGACTACATCGACATCTTCGTGGCCTGCAAGGAGAGCGAGCTGGCCGAGTTCGAAGTGTCGATCTCCGACCTCGAGTACAACTGGTACCTGCACACGGTGTAAGCCCATGAGCGCATTTGCGGTCCCCTTGATCGGTGTCAGCGCCTGCCGCCAGCAGGTGGGAAAGAACTCGTCGCACACGGTGGGCGACAAGTATGTCGAGGCCGCGGGCTTTGCCGGGCTGCCGCTGATCCTGCCGGCGCGTGATGGCGGCAGCGACACCCGGGCGCTGCTGGCCCGGCTCGATGGCATTCTTTTTACCGGTTCGCCTTCAAATGTCGAGCCGCATCATTACAATGGCGCCCCCAGCGCGGAAGGTACCCGGCACGATCTTGCACGTGATCGCCTGACCTTGCCGCTGCTGCAGGCGGCCATTGCCGCCGGTGTGCCGGTGTTGTGCATCTGCCGTGGCTTCCAGGAACTGAACGTGGCCCTTGGCGGCACCCTGCACCAGCGCGTGCAGGAACTGCCCGGCTACCTGGACCACCGCGAACCTGAGGACGCACCCCTGGAGGTGCAATACGGCCCTCGTCATCCCGTCGCGGTCACCGCGGGCGGGTTGTTCGAGCGCCTGGGCCTGGCGGCGCAGTTCGAGGTCAACTCGCTGCACAGCCAGGGTATCGACCGCCTGGCCCCGGGCCTGCGCGTCGAGGCACGGGCTCCGGATGGCCTGGTCGAAGCGGTGTCGATGCCTGATGCGCCGGGCTTTGTAGTCGGCGTGCAGTGGCACCCTGAATGGCGTTTCGCCGAAAACCCGGTTTCGCTGCGCCTGTTCGAGGCGTTCCGCGAGGCTTGCATTGCCCATGCTGCTCGGGAGGGTGTACGTCAGGAAACACGCTGACGTTAGCCGAAGGTCCAGGATGACCGTGCCCCACCACGAGCTTTCAATGAGTGAAAGCGGGCCCACTACGGCGGGCCTGTGAGAACAATTCCAATAGTTACGGCACAGACTCATGAATGAATACACAGAAGCCGGACGCCCACCCGACGTGGCGTCCGACTCGGGCAACACCCAGCGCAGCAAGGGCTTGGCCAAGGGCCGTCTCGGTCTGCTGGCCAGCGTCGTGCTGGGCATTTCCACCATCGCGCCGGTCTACACCCTGACCGGCGCGCTCGGCCCGACCGTGCGCGAAGTCGGCGCCCACCTGCCGGCGGTGTTCATCGTCGGCTTCCTGCCGATGCTGCTGGTGGCCCTGGGCTACCGCGAGCTGAACTCGGCCGAGCCCGACAGCGGCACCTCCTTCACCTGGTCGGCTCGGGCCTTCGGTCCGATGATCGGCTGGATCGGCGGCTGGGGGCTGGTGGTCGCCACCACTATCGTGCTGTCCAACCTGGCGGGCGTGGCGGTGGACTTCTTCTACCTGTTCCTGGCCCAGATCACCGGCAACCAGGAGCTGGCGGCGCTGGCGGACAACCTGCTGGTCAACGTCACCACCTGTTGCGTGTTCATCGCCCTGGCGGTGTGGATCTGCTGTCGGGGCATGGCCACCACCATGACTGTGCAGTACGGCCTGGTGGCCTTGCAGTTGCTGGTGTTGATCGGCTTTGCGTTCGCCGCCTTCGGCGAAACCACGGCGCCACCACCGCTGGCATTCGATCTTGCCTGGTTCAACCCGTTCGGCGTCGAGTCGTTCTCGGCATTCGCGGCCGGCCTGTCGTTGTCGATCTTCATCTTCTGGGGTTGGGACGTGTGTCTGACCGTCAGCGAGGAGTCGATCGGTAGCGAAGAGGTGCCGGGCAAGGCCGCCACCTGGACGGTGTTGCTGATCCTTGGCCTGTATCTGCTCACCGCCATCGCCACCCTGCAGTTCGCCGGGATCAGCGAGGATGGATTGGGCCTGGGCAACCCACGCATCCAGGAGAACGTGTTCGCCCACCTGGCCGGCCCGGTCATGGGACCGCTGGCAATCCTGATGTCGATCGCGGTGCTGGCCAGCACCGCCGCCTCGCTGCAGTCGACCTTCGTCTCGCCGGCGCGCACCCTGCTCGCCATGGGTTACTACGGCGCCGTGCCGCAGCGCTTCGCCACGGTCTGCCCGCGCTCGCAGACGCCGCGCTACGCGACCATCTGTGCCGGCATTGCCGCGGCGCTGTTCTACGTGACCATGCGTACCTTGAGCGAGAACGTGCTGGCAGACACCATCACCGCCCTGGGCATGATGATCTGCTTCTATTACTCGCTGACTGCTTTCGCTTGCGTGTGGTACTTCCGCCGCAGCCTGTTCGACAGCGTGCGTCACTTCTTCATGCGCGGCGTCTGCCCGCTGGTGGGTGGGGTGATCCTGTCGGTGATCTTCGTGCGCACGGCGATCGACAGCGCTTCGCCGGACTTCGGCAGCGGCTCGCATGTGGGCGGGCTGGGGCTGGTGTTCGTGATCGCAGCGATCATCTCGGCACTGGGGATCGTGCTGATGATGCTGTCGCGGCTGCGGGCGCCGGCGTATTTCCTGGGGGCGACCCTGCGCCAGCAGGCGACCATTCAGTTGCAGGACTGACGCATGGGGGCGCTTTGCGCCCCTTTCGCGACACAAGGCCGCTCCCACAGGTACAGCACAGTTTCAGACTCTGCACCGTACCTGTAGCGGCCTTGCCGGGGCGCCGTACCGGTCGGATAGGGCCTCGCAGAGGCCCCGGCGGTCTTTAGCCGATCAGCTGCTTGAGCAACTCACCATGCCGCGCCTGCTGTTTCTTCAGCAACAGGCGATTCGATGCGAACACCGCCTTCAATTCCTCCAGCGCCACGCCGAAGTCGTCATTGATGATGACGTACTCATACTCGTCATAGTGCACCATCTCGCTGACCGCTTCCTTCATGCGTCCGGCAATGATCTCCTCACTGTCCTGGCCACGACCATCCAGCCGTTGGCGCAAGGCCTCCTGGCTAGGCGGCAGGATGAAGATCGAACGCGCCTCGGGCATCAGCTTGCGTACCTGCTGGGCGCCTTGCCAGTCGATCTCCAGGATCAGGTCGTAGCCCTGGTCGAGGGTTTCCTGCAGCGCGCTGCGCGACGTGCCGTAGAAGTTGCCGAACACTTCGGCGTGCTCGAGGAAGTCGCCCTGGGCGATCAATGCCTTGAACTCCTCATGAACGACGAAGTGGTAGTTCACCCCGTGCTCCTCGCCCGGACGCATGGCGCGGGTGGTGTGGGAGACCGAGACGCGCACGTTGGCGTCGTCCTTGATCAGGGCCGTGACCAGGCTGGTCTTGCCGGCGCCGGACGGGGCCGAAACGATGTAGAGGGTGCCGCTGCTGTGATTCATGGTAGGGGTGGCCTTACTCGATATTCTGTACTTGTTCACGCATCTGTTCGATCAGCACCTTCAGGTTGACCGCCGCTTGCGTGCTGCGTGGGTCGAAGGCCTTGGAGCCAAGGGTGTTGGCTTCGCGGTTGAGCTCCTGCATCAGGAAGTCCAGGCGCCGGCCGGCGGCGCCGCCGGACTTGAGCACCCGGCGCACCTCGGTGACGTGGGTGCTGAGGCGGTCCAGCTCCTCGGCGACATCGCTCTTCTGCGCCAGCAGGACCATTTCCTGCTCCAGGCGCTGCGGGTCTAGCTCGGCCTTCATGTCGCCGAAACGATCGAGGACCTTCTGCCGTTGCGCGGCCAGCATCTGCGGCACGAGGGTGCGCAAGGTGGCGACTTCGCCGGCCATGCTGTCCAGGCGCTCGTTGATCAGCCTGGCGAGCTCGGCGCCTTCACGCTGACGACCCGCCTTGAGTTCGGCCAGCGCCTCGTCGAACAGGGCAACGGCTTCGGCATTGAGCGCCTGTGGATCGCTGGCGTCGGCCACCAGCACGCCTGGCCAGGCCAGCACTTCCAGCGGGTTGAGCGGTGCCGGCTGCTTGATCAGGCCGGCGACGGTCTCGGCGGCGGCGACCAACTGCGCGGCGCGCTCGCGGTCGACCTGCAACGGCTTGCCGGCGTTGTCCTCGCTCAGGCGCAGGGTGCACTCGACCTTGCCGCGGGACAGGCCCTGGCGCAGGCCCTCGCGTACCGCGCCTTCAAGGTCGCGCAGCGCTTCGGGCAGGCGCAGGTGGGGTTCGAGATAGCGGTGGTTGACCGAACGCAGCTCCCAGACCAGGGTGCCTTGGCTGCCAGCGCGCTCGACACGAGCAAAAGCGGTCATGCTATGCACCATGGGGAGTACCTCGCGTATTCAGATGAACGGGGAGCCTGTCGGCTGCAAGGCGCAGGATTGTAGCGCAGTGCGGCCCGGGCGCCCAATCCGCCCATGCTACCGACCCTCCTCGGGCTTGTCGGAAAAGGTGACAGGCTGCGCGGGTACGACGACAGGCGTGCCTTCGGCGGGCGGCGGGCTCTATAATGCTCGGCAGATTCAAAGTCCCGGTACAGGTATCCCAGATGAAACGTCCAAGTGGTCGCGCCGCCGATCAGCTCCGCTCGATCCGCATTACCCGCAACTACACCAAGCACGCCGAGGGATCGGTACTGGTCGAGTTCGGTGACACCAAGGTCATCTGCACGGTCAGCGTCGAGAATGGTGTTCCCCGCTTCCTCAAAGGTCAGGGCCAAGGCTGGCTCACCGCCGAATACGGCATGCTGCCGCGTTCGACCGGCGAGCGTAACCAGCGTGAGGCCAGCCGCGGCAAGCAAGGCGGCCGTACCCTCGAAATCCAGCGCCTGATCGGCCGCTCCCTGCGCGCCGCGCTGGACATGAGCAAGCTCGGCGACATCACCCTGTACGTCGACTGCGATGTGATCCAGGCTGACGGCGGTACCCGCACCGCCTCGATCACCGGCGCCATGGTCGCGCTGTGCGACGCCCTGGCGGTGATCAAGAAGCGTGGCGGCCTCAAGGGCGGCAACCCGCTCAAGCACATGATCGCCGCGGTGTCGGTGGGCATGTACCAGGGCGAGGCCGTGCTCGACCTCGATTACCTCGAGGACTCCGCCGCCGAGACCGACCTGAACGTGGTCATGACCAGTGCCGGTGGCTTCATCGAAGTGCAGGGCACCGCCGAAGGCGCGCCGTTCCAGCCAGAAGACTTCAACGCCATGCTGGCGCTGGCGCAGAAGGGCATGACCGAGATCTTCGAACTGCAGCAGGCCGCGCTGGCCGACTGACGACACGCCAGGAAGGTGCGCAACATGAGCGATGTGGACTTGCCGATCACCCCGCCCAGCGCCGATGTCCGGCAGTGGGCGATGTTCTGCCACCTGTCCGCGCTGCTGGGTCTGGTGATGCCCCTTGGGCATCTGCTTGGCCCGCTGGTGCTGTGGCACCTCAAGCGCGAGCAGGATCCGTTCATCGATGCCCAGGGCAAGGAGGCGCTGAACTTTCAGATCAGCGTGACCCTCGCCGGGTTCGTCTGCTTGCTGTTGATGTTCGTGTTCATCGGTATCGTGCTGTTCGCCGCGCTGATGGTGGCGGTGCTGATCCTGATCATCCTGGCGGCAGTCAGGGCCAACGAAGGGAAGCCGTATCGCTATCCTTGGATCTGGCGGCCGATCAGATAGGCACAAAAAAGCCGACCCCATGGGTCGGCTTTTTTGTGTGCGCCATCCTCAGATGGTCAGCGTCCAGTCGTAGTCCACGATCAGCGGCGCATGCTGGGAGAAGCGCGGCTGGCGTGGCAGACGGGCGTTACGCACGAAGCGGCGCAGGCCTGGGGTGAGGATCTGGTAGTCGAACCGGTAACCCAGGTTGAGCATCTCGGCCTGCTCGTTGTCCGGCCACCAGCTGTACTGGTCGCCTTCACGGCTGACTTCGCGCAGGGCGTCGACATAGCCCATGTCGCCGACGATGGCGTCCATCCAGGCGCGTTCCGGCGGCAGGAAACCGACCGACTGCTGGCTGTCGCGCCAGTTCTTGATGTCGAGCTTCTGCTGCGCCACGTAGAACGAGCCGCAGTAGATGTATTCGCGACGCTTGCGACGCTGCTTGTCCAGGTACTTGGCGAAGTCGTCCATCAACTTGAACTTCTGGTTCAGGTCTTCGTCGCCGTGCATGCCCGAAGGCAGCAGCAGGCTGGCAATACTGACTTTGTCGAAATCTGCTTGCAGATAACGCCCGTAGCGATCGGCTGTCTCGAAGCCCAGGCCGGTGATGACTGCCTTGGGCTGCATGCGCGAGTACAGTGCCACGCCACCTTGGGTGGGCACCTCCGCGTCGCAGGCGTAAAGGAAATAGCCATCGAGCTGGAAAGCTGGGTCGTCGAGTTCAAAGGCCGAGGCGCGGGTATCCTGAAGGCAGATGACGTCGGCATTCTGGGCTTGCAACCAGCTGAGCAATCCACGCTCGGCCGCAGCCTGAATGCCATTTACGTTCACACTGATGATCCGCATAAATGGCCCCAAAAATCTCGTGCGTGTATGATACCCGAGCTCAACACATTTAGCTAAATCCGTGGTGTCCGGGACCTTTCATGCAGCCGTATCAGCGCGACTTCATCCGTTTTGCCATCGATCGCGGCGTTCTGCGCTTCGGTGAGTTCACCCTGAAATCGGGGCGTACCAGCCCGTACTTCTTCAATGCCGGCCTGTTCAACACAGGTTCCGCGCTGGCCCAGCTGGGGCGTTGCTACGCGGCGGCCATCGTCGACAGCAAGATCCCCTTCGATGTGCTGTTTGGCCCGGCCTACAAGGGCATTCCCCTGGCGGCAGCCACTGCCGTGGCCCTGGCCGAACAACATCAGCTCGACGTACCGTGGTGCTTCAACCGCAAAGAGGCCAAGGATCACGGCGAGGGCGGCAGCCTGGTCGGTGCCCCGCTGGCCGGTGACGTGCTGATCATCGACGATGTAATTACCGCCGGCACCGCGATCCGCGAGGTCATGCAGATCATCAACGCCCAGCAGGCCAAGGCCGCCGGCGTGCTGATCGCGCTGAACCGTGAAGAGCGCGGCAATGGCGAGCTGTCGGCGATCCAGGAAGTCGAACGCGACTTCGGCATTCCGGTCGTGAGCATCGTCTCGCTGACTCAGGTGCTGGAGTTCCTGGCTGACGACCCGCAGCTCAAGCAGCACCTGCCGGCGGTCGAGGCCTACCGCGCCCAGTACGGCATCTGACCGGCTCGCGGCTCATGAAAATGGCGACCTTAGGGTCGCCTTTTTCATGCCTGTCATTCAGCGGCGGTTCGGGTAACTGGCCTGCACGGCATCAAGGAGATTTCCGAGCGGCGAAAGAAAGGCGGCCCTTGGGCCGCCTGTATCTCGTGTCAGTCTGTGCCGTACTTCGGCGAGCGTGGCCCGTAGAGGATCCCGCCATTCGGATAGGGTGTAAGCAGGCGTGCGCTGGTCATCCCGGCGATCGGGTAGCCGGCGTCATCCTGCACGCTGCTGATGATCTGGTTGATGGCCGCCGCCACCAACATGCCGATCAGGCCGCCCTGGTTCTGCTTGCCTTCCTCGCTGGAGGCCGTGGCGCTGCCGGTCCACAAGGTGGCACCGGTCTTCAGGTCGACCAGTTTGGCGCTGGCGGTGACGATGGTCGCGCTGCTCAGCACCATGTAGCGGGTGCCGTAGTCGCTGACGGTCACGTACAGACCGGCGTCGGCGCCGAAGATCTCGTTCAGCTTGGCCGTGGGCAGCTGGTGGATATCGGCCGGCGTGGTCAGGCCGTTCTGGCGGAAGGTTTCATCCACCAGTGCCACCGGCATCACGTAGTAGCCGGCCTCGGCCAGCGGATAGGTGACCTGGGACAGCATGCTGTAGGTGGCCTTGACGTCGGGCGACTCGTTCAGCGGCGGCAGGATCAGGATCGACTTCGGTCGGCTCTGCTTGTAGGCCGAATAGTCGATGCTCTTGCGTTCGGCGCAGCCGGCGAACAGGGCCAGCACGCAGGCGCCGACGATCAGTTGGGTCAGGCGCTTGATCATTGCTTGGCTCCCTTGCTGGCGTTGCTCATCAGGAAGTCCATGTAGGCCGCCGACTCGGGGAACAGCGCTTTTTCGGTACGGAACTGCTGGATCATCTGGTCATCCTTGCCCAGGCTGGAGTACAGCAGGCCCAACTGCGCGTGGTAGCCCGGCGGCACGGCGCCGTTCTTGGCCTTGATCTTCTCCAGGTCGCGCTCCAGGGCTGTGACTTGCTCTTCCTTGGCGTCACCCTTGAGGTAGCCGTACACCTGGGGCTGGTAGCTTTCCCACTGGTACAGGGTCTTGGGCGAATTGCAGCCGGCCAGCAGGACGCTGCCCAGCAGCAGCCCGGCGACAGTGCGCCAGGCCGGGTAGGTGATGCTCATCGAACGGTCTTCCTTGTCGTGTTGTGCTTGTTATTGCGCTTGTGGTTTCCACTGGCCGCTTTCGACTGCGCCCACCAGCTTGTTGACGGCTTCGCGCATGGCCAGGTCGAGCACTTTGCCGTTGAGGGTCGAGTCGTAGCTGGCGGTGCCGCCGAAGCCGATGACTTCACGGTTGGACAGGGCATATTCACCGGCGCCCTGGCTCGAATAGACCACTTCGGAGGTGCTGATGTTGACGATATTCAGGGCGACCTTGGCGTAGGCGATCTGGGTCTTGCCGCGGCCGAGGATGCCGAACAGCTGGTGATCGCCGACTTCCTTGCGGCCGAACTCGGTGACGTCGCCGGTCACCACGAAGTCGGCGCCCTTCAGGCGCTGGGCCTGGCCCTTGATGGCCGCCTCCTGCTGGATCTCGCCCATGTTGTCGCGGTCCAGCACGTTGAAACGGTTGGTCTGCTGCAGGTGGGTGATCAGGATGGTCTTGGCCTGGCCGCCGAGGCGGTCGACGCCGTCGGAGAAGATGCCGCGCATATAGCTGGAGCGGTTGTCGAACTTGCCCACGGCGATCGGCGTGCGCACGCCACTGTAGGGGCGGTTGACGCTTTCGACCTGTTGCACGGCAACAGCGGTGGAGGTTTCGGTGGCACAGCCGGCGATGGACCCGACAGCCAGGGCGGCTGCCAGCACGAGTCCTTGTGATGCGTATTTCACGCGTGATCTCCAGGTAAATAGAAACTATTCGCAACGAACGAGCATACTGTCACGTTGTTTCGGCAGTCTACCGGGAATCTTTATGGTCAAACACAAAGGTTGATGGCTATAAGCCATCTATTTGCGTGGGCGGGGGTGAAAGCATCGCGGGGCAGGCCTGCTCCCTCCAGGGAGCGGGCCTGCCCCGCGATAGGATTACAGCGGGATCAGCGTGGCTTGCGGTTGGTGATCAGGGTGCCCACGCCGCTGTCGGTGAAGATCTCCAGCAGCACCGCATTCGGCACGCGGCCGTCGATGATGTGCGAGCTGTTGACGCCGCCCTGGACCGCGTCCAGCGCGCATTTGATCTTCGGCAGCATGCCGCCGTAGATGGTGCCGTCGGCAATCAGCTCGTTGACCTGCTCGGTGGTCAGCCCGGTGAGGACCTCGCCCTGCTTGTCCATCAGGCCGGCGATGTTGGTCAGCAGCATCAGCTTCTCGGCCTTCAATGCCTCGGCCACCTTGCCCGCCACCAGGTCGGCGTTGATGTTATAGGACTCGCCGTTGGCGCCCACGCCGATTGGTGCGATCACCGGAATGAAGTCGCCCTTGACCAGCATGTTCAGCAGGTCGGTGTTGACGCTCACGACCTCGCCGACATGGCCGATGTCGATGATTTCCGGGGTGGTCATTTCCGGCGTCTGGCGGGTGACGGTCAGCTTCTTGGCGCGGATCAGCTCCGCGTCCTTGCCGGTCAGGCCGATGGCGCTGCCACCGTGGCGGTTGATCAGGTTGACGATGTCCTTGTTCACCTGGCCGCCCAGGACCATCTCCACCACATCCATGGTCGCCGCGTCGGTGACGCGCATGCCATCGATGAAGTGGCTGTCGATCGACAGGCGCTTGAGCAGGTCGCCGATCTGCGGCCCGCCACCGTGCACCACCACCGGGTTGATGCCCACGGCCTTCATCAGCACGATGTCACGGGCGAAGCCGGTCTTGAGCTCCTCGCTTTCCATCGCGTTGCCGCCGTACTTGATCACCAGGGTCTTGCCGACGAAGCGGCGGATGTAAGGCAGTGCTTCGGACAAAACCTCGGCTACATGGGAAGCGGCATCGCGATCGAGGGTCATGCAGGGCTCCAGGTAAGGAACGTAAAGTCGTCAGAACGGCAGTTGCAGGCCGGGTTGGACCCGCAGCAACTGCGTGCGGAATACAGCCTTGATTCGGTCGAGCTCTGCCGCGCTGTCGGCCTCGAAGCGCAGCACCAGCACCGGCGTGGTGTTGGAGGCGCGGACCAGGCCCCAGCCGTGGGGATAGTCGACCCGCACACCGTCGATGGTGGTCAGGTTGGCTTCGCCCCAGTCGGCGTCGCGTTGCAGTGCATCAATGATGCTGAATTTACCCTCGTCGGTCACATCAATGTTGATTTCCGGCGTGGAAATATCATTGGGGAACGCGGCGAACAGGCTTTCGGCGTCCTGCCCGGCCTTGCTGAGAATCTCCAGCAGGCGCGCGGCGCTGTAGATGCCGTCGTCGAAACCGTACCAGCGTTCCTTGATGAAGATGTGTCCGCTCATCTCGCCGGCCAGCAGCGAGCCGGTCTGTTTCATCTTCTTCTTGATCAGCGAGTGGCCGGTCTTCCACATCAGCGCACGGCCACCGTGCTGCTCGATCAGCGGGGTCAGGCGGCGGGTGCATTTGACGTCGAAGATGATCTCGGCGCCCGGGTTGCGCGACAGCACGTCCTGGGCGAACAGCATCAGCAGGCGGTCGGGGTAGACGATGCTGCCGGTGTTGGTCACCACGCCGACGCGGTCGCCGTCACCGTCGAAGGCCAGGCCGATGTCGGCACCGGTTTCCTTGACCTTGGCGATCAGGTCTTCCAGGTTCTCGGGCTTGCCCGGGTCAGGGTGGTGGTTGGGGAAGTGGCCGTCGACCTCGCAGAACAGCGGGATGACATCGCAGCCCAGGGCCTCGATCAGTTGCGGGGCGACTACGCCGGCGGCACCGTTGCCGCAGTCGACCACCACTTTCAGGCGCTTGGCCAGCTTCACGTCGGCGGTGATCTGCTGGAAGTAGCGGTCGAGGATCTCGACCTTTTCCACACGGCCTTCGCCGCGGGTCAGGTCGTTGGTCTTCAGGCGCGTCAGCAAGGCCTGGATCTGTTCGTTGGCCAGGGTGTCGCCGGCGATGACGATCTTGAAACCGTTGTAGTCCGACGGGTTGTGACTGCCGGTGAGCATCACCCCCGACTTGCCGGCCAGCACGTTGGCGGCGAAGTACAGCGCTGGGGTCGGCACCAGGCCGACATCGCTGACCTGGCAACCGGCGTCAGCCAGGCCCTTGATCAGTTGCTCGACCAGCATCGGGCCGGACAGGCGGCCATCACGGCCGACCGAAATCTGTGGCTCGCCCTGGGCGAGGGTCTGGGCGCCGATGGCGCGACCGATCCAGTAGGCGGTCTCGGCATGCAAGGTCTTGCCGACCACGCCCCGGATGTCATAGGCGCGGAAGATGCTGTCGGGCAGTGCGGGGACCAGCTGGGCCATGTCGTTCATCTCTGGGGACTCCATAAGTCAAAGGCTTCTGGGCAAGCGCAAACTGAACGCTTGGACGGCGGTTTCGCCAGAGAGTTCGCCATCCATGGCCCGAGCGGTCTGCTGTCGGCTCAGCGGGTGCCGGAGTGGCCGAAGCCGCCGGTACCGCGCTGGGTCTCGTCGAACTGCTCGACGATGTCGAAGTGCGCCTGCACCACCGGCACCAGGATCAGCTGGGCGATGCGTTCGCCGACGGTGAGGGTGAACGGCGTGTTGCCGCGGTTCCAGCAGGAGACCATCAGCTCGCCCTGGTAGTCCGAGTCGATCAGGCCGACCAGGTTGCCCAGCACGATGCCGTGCTTATGGCCCAGGCCCGAGCGTGGCAGGATCATGGCCGCCAGGCCCGGGTCGCCGATGTACACCGACAGGCCGGTGGGGATCAGCAGGGTCTGGCCCGGCTCGAGGACGGTGTCCTCCTTGAGCAGGGCGCGCAGGTCCAGGCCGGCGGAGCCGGGGGTGGCGTACTGCGGCAGGGGGAATTCGGTGCCCAGGCGTGGGTCGAGGATCTTGGCTTGAAGAGCGTGCATGTAACTTATTGAACCTGGTTGAGCCGTTCGGCGATGAAGGCAACCAGCTGGCGGGCGATCTTGCCCTTGCTGGTCTGCGCGAAGAGGGTCTGGTGCTGCTGGCGGTCGATCACGGTCAGCGCGTTCTCCTCGCTGTTGAAGCCGATGCTGGGGTTGGCCACATCATTGGCGACAATCAGGTCGAGGTTCTTGTCCTTGAGCTTGCGCGTGGCGTAGTCGAGCAGGTGCTCGGTCTCGGCGGCGAAGCCCACGCTGAACGGGCGATCAGGCCGGCCGGCAATGGTCGCAAGGATATCGGGATTGCGCACCATCTGCAGCAGCATGCCGTCGCCTGTGGTGGGATCCTTCTTGAGCTTCTGTGGGGCGACGACTTCCGGACGGTAGTCCGCGACCGCAGCCGAGGCGATGAACAGGTCGCAGGGCATGGCCGCCTCGCAGGCCGCGAGCATGTCCCGCGCGCTCACCACGTCGATGCGGGTGACCCGGTCGGGCGTCTGCAGGTGTACGGGGCCGGTGACGAGGGTCACCCGGGCCCCGGCTTCGGCGGCGGCCTCGGCCAGGGCGAAGCCCATCTTCCCTGAACTATGATTGGTGATGTAGCGCACCGGGTCGATGTTCTCTTGCGTCGGCCCAGCGGTGATCAGCACGTGCTTGCCGGTCAGGGCCTGGCGCTTGAAGCTCTCGGCGGCGCACCATGCCAGGTCCGTGGCCTCAAGCATGCGGCCCAGGCCGACGTCGCCACAGGCCTGGCTGCCGGAGGCCGGGCCGAACACCTGGATGCCGCGACTTTTGAGCAGCTCGAGGTTGGCCTGCGTGGCCGGGTCGCGCCACATGGCCTGGTTCATCGCCGGGGCGACGGCCACGGTTGCATCGGTGGCCAGCACCAGGGTGGTCAGCAGGTCGTCGGCCATGCCCTGGGCCATGCGCGCCATCAGGTCGGCGGTGGCCGGGGCGATCAGCACCAGGTCGGCCCACTTGGCCAGCTCGATATGGCCCATGGCCGCTTCGGCGGCGGGGTCGAGCAGGTCCATGTGCACCGGGTGGCCGGACAGTGCTTGCAGCGTGAGCGGGGTGATGAACTCGGCGCCACCACGGGTCATGACCACGCGCACCTGCGCGCCGTGTTCCAGGAGTCGGCGAATCAGCTCGGCGCTCTTGTAGGCGGCGATGCCGCCACCCACGCCGAGAACGATGCGCTTGCGATACAACCGCTGCATAGGCCTTGCCTTATTCCAGTGAAAGCGGGCGGCGACGATAGCTGCCTGCGGCAGATCGTCGCATTTTCGAAGCGAACTAGATTAACACAGCGCCCAAATGGGCCGTAGTGGCAGGCGAGGAGGGTAAATGAACATCAGGGAGTGGCCGGCTGAGGAACGGCCGAGGGAAAAACTGTTGCAGCGTGGGGCGTCGATTCTTTCGGACGCGGAATTGCTGGCCGTGCTGCTGGGCTCGGGGGTTGCCGGGCGCAATGTGCTCGACCTCGCCCGTGGCCTGCTGGCGAAGTTCGGCGGGCTCAGGCAGCTCCTCGAGGCGGAACGAGCCAAGGTGCTGCGTGAGCCAGGCCTGGGACCGGTTAAGTATGCACAATTGCAGGCATTGCTTGAGATCGGCAGGCGCTATTTGGACGAACACATCGAGCGTGCGTCGGCCCTGGAGAGCCCGGCGTCGGTGAGGCGTTATCTGAAATCCATGCTGCGGCACGAGTCCAGCGAGGTGTTTGGCTGCCTGTTCCTGGACACCAAGCACCGACCGCTGGCGTTCGAGATACTGTTCCGCGGCACTATCGACCGCGCGAGCATCTATCCACGCGAGGTCGTGCGCCGGTCCTTGCTGCACAACGCGGCGGCGCTGATCCTCTGCCACAACCATCCGTCGGGCAATTGCGAGCCAAGCCAGGATGACGTGCATCTGACGCTGATGCTCAAGCGCTCGCTGGCGCTGATCGATGTGCGGGTGACGGATCATGTCATCGTCGGCGATGGTGAACCGTTTTCGATGCTTGAACATGGGTGGTTGGGGGGCTGATCCTCATGGGGCAAGCCCGCTCTCACGATGTGTGCGTGGGAGCGGCAGTGCGACTTGCCCTGTGATTAGGCCTCAACGGTCGACGGAGACCTTGCTGAAGTCCTGCCGCCCGAACGGGCTTACCTGATAACCCTCGACCCCTTTTTGCAGCAGCGCCGCCGCCGTGGGATGCGCCAGCGGCAGCCACAGCGCCTGCTGCTGGATCAGCGTCTGCGCCTGCTGGTACAGGCGGCTGCGCACGCTCTGGTCGTTGGTGGTGCGCCCGGCATTGATCAACTGGTCCAGGCGGCTGTCGCAGAAGCGCGCGAAGTTGGTCCCGGACTTGACCGCCGCGCAGGCAAACTGCGGGCTGAGGAAGTTGTCCGGGTCGCCGTTGTCGCCGGCCCAGCCCATGAACAGCAGGTCGTGTTCGCCGGCCTTGGCGCGGCGGATCAACTCGCCCCATTCGATGGTGCGGATCTCGGCCTTGATGCCGACCTTGGCCAGGTCCGCCTGGAGCATCTGTGCGCCGAGGCTGGGGTTGGGGTTGAGCAGGCTGCCTGCCGGGCGGGTCCAGATCGTGGTCTCGAAGCCCTTGGCCAGGCCGGCCTTGGCCAGCAGCGCCTTGGCCTTCTTCTGGTCCATGGCATAGCCGGGCAGGTCCTTGGCGTAGCTCCAGGTATTTGGCGGATAGGGGCCGTTGGCGGCGGTGGCGGTGTCTTCGAACACCGCTTTCAGGTAGGCGGGCTTGTCGAAGGCCAGGTTGATCGCCTGGCGCACCTCGGGTTTGTCCAGCGGCGGGTGCTGGCTGTTGATGGCGACGAAGGCGGTCATGAACGCCGGGGTGGTCGCCACCTTCAGGTTGCCGTCCTTGCCGGCTTCGGCAATGTCCAGTGGTTTGGGCGACAGGGCCACCTGGCACTCGCCGCGCTTGAGCTTCTGCAGGCGCACGTTGGCGTCCGGGGTGATGGCGTAGATCAGCGGATCGACGGACGGCTTGCCGGCGAAGTAGTCGGGGTTGGCGCGGTAGCGCACCACGGCGTCCTTCTGGAAGCGTTGGAAGACAAACGGCCCGGTACCCACCGGCTGGCTGTTGAGCTTGTCCGGTGTGCCGGCCTTGAGCAGCTTGTCGGCGTACTCGGCCGAATAGATCGAGGCGAAGCCCATGCTCAGGGTGGCCAGGAAGGTGGCGTCGGCGTGGGTCAGGGTGAAGCGCACAGTTCGCGGATCGGGTGCGTCGATCGCCTTGATCAGGCTCCCCAGCTGCAGCGACTGGGCATGCGGGTAGCCGCCCGGGGCGGTCTTGTGCCAGGCGTGGGCCGGATAGAGCATGCGCTGGAAGCTGAACAGCACGTCGTCGGCGTCCAGGTCGCGGCTCGGCTTGAAGAACGGCGTGGTGTGGAACCGCACGCCCTGGCGCAGCTTGAAGTCGTAGATCAGGCCATCGGCTGACACCGTCCAGCTTTCGGCCAGGCTCGGCACCACCTTGCCGAGGCCGGCATCGAACTCGACCAGACGGTTCATCAGCACATCGGCCGAAGCATTGGTGGTGGTCAGCGAGTTGTACTGCACCACGTCGAAGCCCTCCGGGCTGGCTTCGGTGCACACCGACAACGGCGCTGCCTGGGCCAGGCCGGCGGCGCACAGGGTGGTGAACAGGAGGGAAAGGGCGGCGGCACGCATGGTGACTCCTTGGCTGGTCGGTGGCCCATCTGCCGGTGCAGTCTGGAAAATTCAGGAAATGTCCTACCCTAGTGCGGACATGGGCAAATGACCACACCCTTTCGCATTAATTCGGCGACGGGCGGTCGACAGCTTCCCGCCCCAGTCGTTATGCTGCCCGGGCGCGCTCGGCCTGACCGGAATACTCATCTTCTGTTGTTGTGGCAGAGTCTTTCTGGTATAAAGCAGCGCTCTTTTCTAGGGGCTCGGCCTGTCGCGTCAGCGAATACGGTCGATAAGACCTCCAGAATCACGGCGCCTGGCGCCAAAGACTGAGAGATTAAGCGGCCAACCCATGCCGGGTTGGGCATGTGGTTTTAGAGGGCTGAGTCATGTCGAGAGTCTGTCAAGTTACTGGTAAGGGTCCAGTAACCGGGAACAACATTTCCCACGCAAACAACAAAACCCGTCGTCGTTTCCTGCCGAACCTGCAGCACCACCGTTTCTGGGTTGAGTCCGAGAAGCGTTTCGTGCGTCTGCGCGTATCCGCCAAAGGCATGCGCGTCATTGACAAGCGTGGTATCGACGTAGTGCTGGCCGAGCTGCGCGCTCGCGGCGAAAAGTTCTAAGGAGAACGTCATGCGTGAATTGATCCGTCTGGTTTCGAGTGCCGGCACCGGCCACTTCTACACCACCGACAAGAACAAGCGCACCACCCCGGACAAGATCGAGATCAAGAAATACGATCCGGTCGTCCGCAAGCACGTGGTGTACAAGGAAGCCAAGATCAAGTAATTGATCTGCGACCTGAAAAACCCGCTACCGTAAGGTGGCGGGTTTTTTTATGCCTGTTTGAAAGCGGCTTGCCCCGCGATCGGGCTTACTTCTGCTCGAACAGCACATAGATCTTGCGGCACGGCTCCAGCACTTCCCAGGTGCCCTTGAAGCCGGCCGGGATAACGAACCGATCACCGGTACGCAGGGTCTTGGCGTTGCCTTCCTGGTCGCGCAGCACCGAAACACCCTGGACGATCTCGCAGTACTCGTGTTCGGTGTAGTTCACTGTCCACTGGCCCACCTCGCCTTCCCAGACCCCGGCGGCGAACTGGCCGCAAGGGCTGGAATAATGGTTGTAGACAGCCTGGTCAGGCTCGCCCTTAAGGATTTTCTCCGCCGCCGGGCGGTAGCGTTCGGCCTCGGTGAGAACTTGGGCGAAGTCGACGATACTGGCGATGCTCATGGTTGTTACCCTGTTGTTGTTTAATAAAATGCACATCAGTAGGCTTTTAGGCCATTCGTGTCAAATATATTGATAGTTTGTCCGCCCTGGTTTAGGGTGTCGGATGCCGGTGTGCGTTCGTCGCCCGGCCAGAATTTCTGACAGCGCCCGTGAGTCCTCAGTGCGGCGTTGCACCTTAACAAGAGAGGAGTTTCCTATGACCACCCTGACTCGTGCGGACTGGGAACAGCGTGCCCAGCAACTGAAGATCGAAGGCCGAGCCTTCATCAACGGCGAATACACCGATGCCGCCTCCGGTGAAACCTTCGACTGCCTGAGCCCGGTGGACGGACGCTTCCTGGCCAAGGTCGCCAGCTGCGACCTGGCCGACGCCAACCGCGCCGTCGACAACGCCCGCGCCGTGTTCGAATCCGGTGTCTGGTCGCGCCTGGCCCCGGCCAAGCGCAAGGCCAAGCTGATCCGCTTCGCCGACCTGCTGCGCAAGCACGTCGAGGAGTTGGCCCTGCTCGAAACCCTCGACATGGGCAAGCCGATCAGTGACTCCTCCTCCATCGACATTCCGGGCGCGGCCCAGGCCATCCACTGGACTGCCGAAGCCATCGACAAAGTCTACGACGAAGTCGCCCCGACCCCGCATGATCAATTGGGCTTGGTGACCCGTGAGCCAGTGGGTGTGGTCGGTGCCATCGTGCCGTGGAACTTCCCGCTGCTGATGGCCTGCTGGAAGCTGGGCCCGGCCCTGGCCACCGGTAACTCCATCGTCCTGAAACCATCGGAAAAGTCGCCGCTTACCGCCATTCGCATCGCCCAGCTGGCCATCGAGGCCGGTATCCCGGCGGGCGTGCTGAACGTGCTGCCAGGCTACGGCCACACCGTGGGCAAGGCCCTGGCCCTGCACATGGACGTGGACACCCTGGTGTTCACCGGCTCCACCAAGATCGCCAAGCAGCTGATGGTCTACGCGGGCGAGTCGAACATGAAGCGCGTCTGGCTGGAAGCCGGCGGCAAGAGCCCGAACATCGTCTTCGCCGACGCCCCTGACCTGCAGGCTGCTGCCGAGGCCGCCGCCAGCGCCATCGCCTTCAACCAGGGCGAAGTCTGCACCGCGGGTTCGCGCCTGCTGGTCGAGCGTTCGATCAAGGACAAGTTCCTGCCCATGGTGGTCGAGGCCCTCAAGGCCTGGAAGCCGGGCAACCCGCTGGACCCGGCGACCACCGTCGGCGCGCTGGTCGATACCCAGCAGATGAACACCGTGCTGTCGTACATCGATGCCGGTCATCAGGATGGCGCCAAGCTGCTGGCCGGTGGCAAGCGCATCCTCGAAGAGACCGGTGGCACCTATGTCGAGCCGACCATCTTCGACGGCGTGACCAACGCCATGAAGATCGCCAAGGAAGAGATCTTCGGCCCGGTGCTGTCGGTGATCACCTTCGACACCGCCGAGGAAGCCATCGCCATTGCCAACGACACGCCGTATGGCCTGGCCGCCGGCATCTGGACCGCGGACATCTCCAAGGCCCACAAGACCGCCCGCGCCGTGCGCGCCGGCAGCGTCTGGGTCAATCAGTACGACGGCGGCGACATGACCGCGCCGTTCGGCGGCTTCAAGCAGTCGGGCAACGGCCGTGACAAGTCGCTGCACGCGTTGGAGAAATACACCGAGTTGAAGGCGACCTGGATCAAGCTGTAATCCAGTAACGTCTCATCGCGGGGCTCGTGGGGGCGGGCTTGCCCCGCGATGAGCCGCAGACAGCCGGGCCGGTTCACGCCGTCCCGGCTTTGTCGTCTCTGTCATATACGATTTGCGCTCAAAGGAGGCTGTGATGCGTTGGGGAACCTACTTTGCCGTCCTGGCGTCGGTGCTCAGTGTCGGGCTCGCCCTCGGCGTGAGCATGCCGCTGGTGTCCTTGCGCCTGGAGGGCTGGGGCTACGGCGGGTTCGCCATCGGTGTGATGGCAGCGATGCCGGCGCTGGGCGTGCTGGTGGGGGCCGCGGTGGCCAGCCGCCTGGCCGGCTGGCTCGGTGTGCCTGCAGCGATGCGCCTGTGCTTGTGGGGCGGCGCGGCGTCCATTGCCCTGGTCGCGCTGCTGCCCAGCTACCCCTTGTGGCTGCTGCTGCGCCTGATGATCGGCATGTCGCTGACCGTGGTGTTCATCCTCGGCGAAAGCTGGATCAACCAACTGGTGGTCGAGCAATGGCGCGGACGGCTGGTGGCGCTGTATGGCAGCAGCTATGCCCTGAGCCAGCTGGCCGGGCCGCTGGTGCTGGGTTTCCTCGGCTCGGACGACGACTTCGGTTTCTGGGCGGCGACCGGCCTGCTGCTGGTTGCGCCTTTGATTTTGCTGGGCCGGGGAGGGGCGCCGACCACCGAGGCGTGCAGCGTGACCTTCAGCGACCTGTTCGGCTTCTGCCGACGCCTGCCGGTGATCGCCTGGGCCATCGCGCTGTTCGCGGCGTTCGAGGCGATGATCCTGACGCTGCTGCCGGTGTACTGCCTGCAGCAAGGGTTCACCACGGAGGTGGCGTTGTTCATGGTCAGCACCGTGGTGGTCGGCGACGCGGTGCTGCAATTGCCGATTGGCGCCCTGGCCGATCGCATGTCGCGGCGCACGTTGTTCAGTGGCTGCGCGCTGATCTTGCTGGTTTCCAGCTTGGCGATCCCCTTGCTGTTGCACACACCGGTCATCTGGCCGCTGTGGGTGTTGTTCGGTGCCAGTGCGGGTGGCTTGTTCACCCTGTCGCTGGTGCTCATCGGCGAGCGCTACCGGGATGACGAACTGGTGCGGGCCAACGCCCATGTGGCGCAGCTGTGGGGCATTGGTTGCCTGCTCGGGCCGTTGCTGGCCGGGGCGGGGAGCCAGTGGATCAGTGGACACGCGCTGCCGTTGCTGATGGCGGTGGGGGCGGCGGGGTTGGTGGTGCTGACCCGGCGGCGGGATGCCTTCGAGCCGGCGTCGGCCTGACCGATAGCAATTGCGGGGCAAGCCCGCTCCCACGACCGGCGTGGGAGCGGGCTTGCCCCGCGATGCGTTCTACAACATCTTCTCCAGCCCGACCGCCTTGCTGATCCAGGCGTTGAAGCGTCGCCATATCCCTCCGGGCTCGGTCACCAGCATATGCCCCTGGCCATTGTCCTCGGTCGCCCAGGCCAGTTTCCCGTCCACCAGCTTCACCTCGTAGCTCAGCGCGGGCGCCATGCCCTGCACGGCCAGATCGCGGGTGTATTCGGCCAGCTCCGGGCTGTCCACCAGCACCCCGACTTCGGTGTTCCACAGCACCGAGCGTGGGTCGAAGTTGAACGAACCGATGAAGGTCTTGCGGCGGTCGAACACCATGGCCTTGCTGTGCAGGCTGGAATCGGAGCTGCCATGCAAGCCCAGGCGCGGCCGTGGGGCGCCGGGCTGGCGGCGCAGCTCGTACAGTTGCACGCCATGTTCGAGCAGGGCGCGACGGTAGGGCGCGTAGCCACCGTGCACGGCCGGTACGTCGGTGGCTTCAAGGGAGTTGGTCAGCAGCTTGACCGAGGTGCCGGCGTCGGCGCGGCTGGTCAGGTACAGCAGCCCCGGTTCGCCGGGCACGAAATAGGCCGAGACCAGGATCAGCTCCTTGTGCACGCCGTTCAGCTCCGGGGCCAGCTGCCGGCTCATCAGCAATCGGGGATCTGGTTCGTTGTCCGCAAGCACCTTGCTCGGTGCATCCCACAAGGCCTGGCTGTGGGCCCAGATCAGTTCGTTGCGCCACACGTCCAGGCGCGGCTGCGACTGATAGGCCATCAGGCGGTCGTACAGTGCCTTGCGCTTGATTCGTGCCTCGGCCAGCGATACTTCCAGGCGCTGGCGGCTGGCGAACAGGTCGTCGGCATCAGGCTGGCGCCAGAGGAAATCGCCGATGGGGCGGCTCAGGGCGCTGTTCCAGTACTGGTCGAAGCTGTGGCCGAGCTGCTCGGCCACCGGGCCCACGCCCAGCAGGTCGATGTCGGTGAAGTTGAGGTTGGGCTCGGCGTCGAAGTACTCGTCGCCCAGGTTACGACCGCCGACGATGGCCATGCTGTTGTCCACCAGGAACAGCTTGTTGTGCATCCGCCGGTGCTGGCGCGACAGGTTGAACAGCCGCCCCACGGCGCGGGTAGCCCCAGTGCTGCGGCCCAGGTGCAATGGGTTGAACACGCGGATGTGAATGTTCGGATGGGCGGCGAGGGTACCCATCAGGTTGTCCAGGCCGTCGCTGGTGGTGTCGTCCAGCAGTATGCGCACGCGCACGCCGCGGTCGGCGGCGCGCAGCAGTTCGTGGACCAGGGCGCGGGTGCTGAGGCCGTCGTGGACGATGTAGTACTGCAGGTCGATGCTTGTCCGGGCGTTGCGGATCAGTTCGGCGCGGGCGCGGAACGCTTCGTTGCTGTTGGGCAGCAGGCGAAAGCCCGAACGCCCCTCGTAGGGGGCGGCCTGGCGCTGTACCGAGCGGCCGAACGCCGAATCGCCGGCCGGCAGGGCCTGGCTGACTTCACGGGGCGTACCGACGCTGGCACAGCCCGTCAGGCCGAGCTGCAGCACCAACAGCAGAGGCAAAGCTCGCTGGAGTCTCAAGGGTGGATCGTCCTGTGCAGCAAGGGCTTATGGGGTTGGACAATGCCAGGCGGCGCAACGTTACCCGTCGCCGTGCTCGGCCTCCAGTAGACGAAGGGCGGTTTCACCGACCTTGCGCACGGCGGCTTCAATCTGCGCCGTGGGTCGGGCGGCGAAGTTCATGCGCAGGCAGTTCCGGTACTTGCCCGAGGCCGAGAAGATGCTGCCTACGGCAATCTGCACACCCTGCTCCAGTAAAGCGCGGTTCAGGCGCAGCGTATCGAAACTTTCCGGCAATTCAACCCACAGCATGAAGCCACCTTGCGGGCGGCTGGCGCGGGTGCCCGGGGGAAAGTAGCGGGTCACCCAGTCGCACATCTGGTCGCGGCCGCGCTGGTACTGGCTGCGCATGCGTCGCAGGTGTGGCTGGTAGTGGCCTTCGGCGATGAAGTCGGCAATCGCCAGCTGCGGCTGGCAGGCGGTGCTGCCGGTGCTGATGTACTTCATGTGCAGCACCCGCTCCAGGTAGCGCCCGGGGGCTACCCAGCCGACCCGCAGGCCCGGGGCCAGGGTCTTGGAGAACGAACTGCAGAGCAGCACGCGGCCATCGTCGTCGAACGACTTGATCGTGCGCGGGCGTGGGTAGGTGTACGCCAGATCGCCATACACATCGTCTTCGAGGATCGCCACGTCATAGCGCTGGGCGAGGGTCAGCAGGGCCTTCTTGCGCGCTTCGGGCATGATGTAGCCCATCGGGTTGTTGCAGCTGGGGGTGATCTGGATGAGCTTGATCGGCCACTGTTCAAGGGCCAGTTCCAGGGCCTCCAGGCTGATGCCGGTGATTGGGTCGGTGGGGATCTCCAGGGCTTTCATGCCTAGGCCCTTCAACGTCTGCATGGCGCCGTGGAAGCTGGGCGAATCGACCGCGACGATGTCGCCGGGCTGGCACACCGCGCGAATGCTGCACGACAGTGCTTCGTGGCAGCCGGTGGTCACCACCAGGTCGGCCGGGCCCAGGCGGCAGCCGGAGTCGAGCATCAGGCGGGCGATCTGCTCGCGCAGCTGGGCGTTGCCGTGGATGTTGTCGTAGTACAGGCCGGGCATGTCCATGCGCCGGCTGATCTGCGCCAGGCTGCGCAGCAGTGGCTTGAGCGTGGGACTGTCGACGTCGGGCATGCCGCGACCGAGCTGGATCACGTCCGGGCGCGGGGTGGCGCGGACCAGCTCCAACACCTGTTCCCACTGGGAGATATCCACAGGCCGCTGGGCGGGGCGGCTGATGTCGGGCAGGGCGGGGAGCTGGCGATCCTCGGCGACGAAATAGCCGGACTTGGGCCGAGGCGATACCAGGCCGTTGTCCTCCAGCAGGCGGTAGGCCTGCTGTACGGTGCTCAGGCTGACCCCGTGCTCGACGCTCAGGGCGCGCACCGAGGGCAGGCGCTGGCCGGGGCGGTAGAGGCCTTGCTCGATACGCGAGCCGAGCAGTTCGGCGAGGTTGAGGTAGAGCGTCACGGCATACTCCTACACATTTGCGGGTCGATGACCGATACAGATTGTTGGAAAATACTTCATTCAACTGACTTCTCGCCAATTCTGTATGGGAATAATAAGCCGCCGTTGAGTCTGTATTGTCGAGGGCACGAGGGTGCATGCTTTCTCCACGGTATCAACTGATGGGAGAACGCAGTGATGGGTGGCTTGAGCGATGTGCGCTTGCAACTGTTGCCTGGTGAACTCGAGGCCGGGCAGCGGCCCAAGGTCTTCAATGCGCCGGCCGGCCTGAGTCGTTGGGGCCTGATGCTGCATCGCTGGCGGACCCGCAGGGCGCTGCTGCAGTTGGATGATCGGCAGTTGCGCGATATCGGGCTGACCTGGGAGCAGGCGAGACGGGAAGGGCGCAAGCCCTTCTGGAAGGACTGAGCCGGATTGCTGATTACTGTTGAAATCGCTGGAGCCGCTTTGCGGCCCCAGCGCGACACAAGGCCGTTCCCACGGAGGGCCTGGTTCAGGCCGGTATCAGACCAGCTCCTTGAGCCGGTACCAGAGCATCCCCAGCGCCAGCAGCGGCGAGCGTAGCAGCTGGCCGCCGGGGAACGTGGTGTGCGGCACCTTGGCGAACAGATCGAAACGACCACCCTGCTGGCCGCTAATGGCCTCGCCGAGCAAGCGTCCGGCCAGGTGGGTGGCGTTGACCCCATGGCCGGAATAGGCCTGGGCGTAGTAGACGTTGGGCTGGCTGGCCAGACGGCCGATCTGTGGCAGGCGGTTGGCGCCGATGCCGATCATGCCGCCCCACTGGTAGTCGATGCGCACATCGGCCAACTGTGGGAACACCTTGAGCATCTTCGGCCGCATGTAGGCGGCGATGTCCTGCGGGTCGCGTCCGGAGTAGTGGCAGGCGCCGCCGAACAGCAGGCGCTGGTCGGCGGACAGGCGGTAGTAGTCCAGTGCCACGCGCTGGTCGCACACCGCCATGTTCTGCGGCAGCAACTGGCGGGCGCGTTCTTCACCCAAGGGTTCGGTGGCGATGATGTAGCTGCCGGCGGGTAGCACCTTGCCGCCCAGCTCGCGGTTGAGGTCGTTGTGGTAGGCGTTGCAGCACAGCACCAGGGTCTTGGCGCGCACCCGGCCCTGGGCGGTGTGTACCTTCACCTCGGGGCCATAGTCGATGCGTGTGACTTCAGACTGCTCGTACAGGCCGACACCCAGGCGGCTGGCCACTGCGGCTTCGCCGAGTGCCAGGTTGAGCGGGTGCAGGTGGCCCGAACCCATGTCGACCAGGCCGCCGACATAGCGGCCCGAACCCACCACCGAGTGCATGTCGCCGGGCTGTACCAGTCGCAGTTCGTGGCGATAGCCCAGGTTGCGCAGCTCCTCGGCGTCTTCGGCGAAGCCCTCCAGTTCGGCGGGCTTGTTGGCCAGGTCGCAGTAGCCCCAGGTCAAATCGCAGTCGATGCCATGGTGCTCGACGCGGTCGCGGACGATCTCCACGGCCTCCAGGCCCATGAGCTTCATGCTGCGAACCCCTTCTTCACCGATCACCGGGAGAAACTGCTCCAGGCCGTGGCCGACGCCGCGGATAAGCTGGCCGCCGTTGCGGCCGCTGGCGCCCCAGCCGAGCTTGCGTGCCTCCAGGAGGATCACCGACAAGCCGCGCTCGGCCAGTTCGATGGCGGTGTTCAGGCCTGAATAGCCACCGCCGACGATGCACACGTCGGCGCTGTGTTCGCCTTGCAGGAACGGATGGTCAGGGTGGGGCGCGCTGCTGGCGGCGTAGTAGGAGGCGGCGTGCTGCGCGCTGTGGACCATGGGGCGATTCCTGGGTTGAGACGAAAGGGGGAGGATAGGCAACTGCCCAATCGCGGGGCAAGTCGCATCGGCGCACCGCGACTGGGCTTATAATTCAACCTCATTCATCGCACTGTCCTTGGTCATGTCCTGCAACCGCCACAAGATCCACTTCCTGCGCGAACTCATTCCCTCGTTCGAGTGCGAGCCCGGCTGCCATGACTGCTGCGGCCCGGTCACCACGTCCGCCGAGGAAATGGCCCGTCTGCCGCGCAAGACCCAGGCCGAGCAGGACGCCGCCCTGGAGCGGCTGGACTGCGTGCACCTGGGCCCGAACGGCTGTACGGTCTATGCAGAGCGCCCGATGATCTGCCGCCTGTTCGGTACCACCCCGCGCCTGGCCTGCCCCCGTGGCCGAGGACCGGCGCAACCCATCGAGCCTGCGGCCGAGCAACTGGTCCACCAGTTCATCGCCACGACCCGTCAGGTGCTGGTCTGAGACCTCAGTCCGGGATCGGCAGGCACAGGCTCTCTTTCACCTCTTCCATCACGATGTAACTCTTCGACTCGCGCACATGGGGCAGTTTGAGCAGGATGTCGCCGAGCAGCTTGCGGTACGAGGCCATCTCCGAGATCCGCGCCTTCACCAGGTAGTCGAAGTCGCCCGACACCAGGTGGCACTCCAGCACGTGCGGCAGCTTGAGCACGGCGCGGCGGAATTCCTCGAAGGTGTCGCCGGACTTATAGTCCAGGCTGATCTCGACGAACACCAGCAGGCTGCCCTTCAGGTGCTGCGGATTGAGCCGGGCGTTGTAGCCCATGATGATCCCCTCGCGCTCCAGGCGCCGCACGCGTTCGGTGCAGGGGGTGGTGGACAGTCCGACCTTTTCGCCCAGTTCGGTGAAGGAAATACGCCCGTCATTCTGCAGGATCCGCAGGATGTTGCGGTCGATCTTGTCCAGTTCACGTTTGCTCTGGTGCTGGGTTCTCATAGGGGATGCCCCTCCGTGAAAGGCGATTTTGCCGAGAATTCTCGCCAAATATAGCTGCTTATATAGTGAATAGCACTGGTCGGAGATTCATATACTGCGCGCATCCATGCCATTTCAACAAAAGACTGCGGCGAGCCGCGTGCGAGGGATACAACAATGCGAGTTCTGGTACTTGGTAGCGGTGTGATCGGTACCGCCAGTGCCTACTATCTGGCCCGGCAAGGTTTCGAGGTCACGGTGGTCGATCGCCAGCCGGCGGTGGCCATGGAAACCAGTTTCGCCAACGCAGGCCAGATCTCGCCCGGCTATGCCTCGCCCTGGGCCGCCCCGGGCGTGCCGCTCAAGGCCATCAAGTGGCTGCTGGAGCGCCACGCGCCCCTGGCCATCAAGCTGACCGGCGACGTCGACCAGTACCTGTGGATGGCGCAGATGCTGCGCAACTGCACCGCCAGCCGCTACGCGGTGAACAAGGAGCGCATGGTGCGCCTGTCCGAGTACAGCCGCGACTGCCTCGACGAGCTGCGCGCTGAGACCGGCATCGCCTACGAAAACCGCAGCCTGGGCACCACCCAGCTGTTCCGCACCCAGGCCCAGGTGGACGCCGCGGCCAAGGATATCGCCGTGCTGGAACAGTCCGGCGTTCCCTACGAGCTGCTCGACCGCGACGGCATCGCCCGTGTCGAGCCGGCCCTGGCCGGGGTGAAGGACATCCTCGCCGGTGCCCTGCGCCTGCCCAACGACCAGACCGGCGATTGCCAGCTGTTCACCACCAAGCTCGCCGAAATGGCCATCAAGCTGGGCGTCGAGTTCCGTTTTGGTCAGGATATCCAACGCCTGGACTTCGCCGGTGACCGCATCAACGGCGTATGGATCGACGGCAAGCTGGAAACCGCCGACCGCTACGTGCTGGCCCTGGGCAGCTATTCGCCGCAACTGCTCAAACCACTGGGCATCAAGGCCCCGGTCTATCCGCTCAAGGGCTACTCGCTGACCGTGCCGATCACCAATGGCGACATGGCGCCGACTTCGACCATCCTGGACGAGACCTACAAGGTCGCCATAACCCGTTTCGACAACCGCATCCGCGTTGGCGGCATGGCCGAGATTGCCGGTTTTGACCTGTCGCTGAACCCGCGTCGACGCGAAACGCTGGAGATGATCGTCAACGACCTTTATCCTCGCGGCGGCGACCTGAGCCAGGCGAGCTTCTGGACCGGCCTGCGCCCGGCCACCCCGGACGGTACCCCGATCGTCGGGGCGACCAAGTTCCGTAACCTGTTCCTCAACACCGGTCACGGCACCCTGGGCTGGACCATGGCCTGCGGTTCCGGTCGCCTGCTGGCAGACCTGATCGCGCGCAAGAAGCCGCAGATCAGTGCCGAAGGCCTGGACATCTCGCGTTATGGCAACAGCCGCGAGATCGCCAAGCACGGGCAGCCGGCGCCTGCGCATCAGTAAGCATTGATACTGCTGGCCTTATCGCGGGGCAAGCCTGCTCCCACGAACACCGTAGAGTCTGGTGGGAGCGGGCTTGTCCCGCGATAAGGCCGAAAACCGATTGACCCGTTCCCTCACCCCGGCGCGGTGGGTACCTACCCCCATCTGCCGTGTCGGGGCTTTATCGATAACCAGAATTGCCAGAAGGCTGCCGCCATGCGTCCCGCCCGTGCCCTGATCGACCTCCAAGCCCTCCGTCACAACTACCGCCTGGCCCGTGAGCTGACCGGCGCCAAGGCCCTGGCAGTGGTCAAGGCCGACGCCTACGGTCATGGCGCTGTGCGTTGCGCCCTGGCGCTCGAGCCCGAGGCCGACGGTTTTGCCGTGGCCTGCATCGAGGAGGCCTTGGAGCTGCGCGCGGCGGGCATCAAGGCGCCGGTGCTGCTGCTCGAAGGTTTCTTCGAGGCCAGCGAGCTGGCGCTGATCGCCGAGCATGACCTGTGGTGCGTGGTGCATTCGCTGTGGCAGCTGGAAGCGATCGAGCAGACTTCGGTGCGCAAGCCGCTGACCATCTGGCTGAAGATGGACACCGGCATGCACCGCGTCGGCGTGCACCCCAAGGATTATCACGACGCCTACCAGCGCCTGCTGGCCAGCGGCATGGTGTCGCGTATCGTGCTGATGAGCCACTTCGCCCGCGCCGACGAACTCGATGCCGCCGCCACCGAGCAACAGGTCGCCGTGTTCGAGGCCGCGCGCCAGGGCCTGGCCGCCGAGTGCAGCCTGCGCAACTCCCCGGCGGTGCTGGGCTGGCCGCGCATCAAGAGCGACTGGGTGCGCCCGGGCATCATGCTCTATGGCGCCACGCCGTTCGAGGTGGCGCAGGCCGAAGCGGCCCGCCTGCAACCGGTGATGACCCTGCAATCGCGGATCATCAGCGTGCGCGAGCTGCCGGCCGGCGAGCCGGTGGGCTACGGCGCCAAATTCGTCAGCCCGCGCCCGACCCGCGTGGGCGTGGTCGCCATGGGCTATGCCGACGGCTACCCACGCCAGGCGCCCACCGGCACCCCGGTGGTGGTGGCCGGCAAGCGCACCCAGCTGATCGGCCGGGTGTCGATGGACATGCTCTGCGTCGACCTCACCGAGGTGCCCGAGGCCACTGTCGGCAGCCCGGTGGAGCTATGGGGCAAGCAAGTCCTGGCCAGTGACGTGGCGCTGCAGGCCGGGACCATTCCGTACCAGATCTTCTGCAATCTCAAACGCGTGCCACTGGACTATATCGGCGAATAAGACGCTGAAGCGGACAGGCTGCGGGGCTGTGTGTTGTAAATACTGAACGGCATTGCCATCATATCGTTCACACTACCCCCATCTCGACCGATTCAGGAGGCTCCAGCTTTGGACGTCGGTGAACGACTGCAAGCCATCCGCAAGCTCAAGGGCCTGTCCCAGCGCGAACTCGCCAAGCGCGCGGGGGTGACCAACAGCACCATCTCGATGATCGAGAAGAACAGCGTCAGCCCGTCGATCAGCTCCCTGCGCAAGGTGCTCAGCGGCATCCCCATGTCCATGGTCGAGTTCTTCTCGGTGGAGCTGGCGCCTGAGAGCCCGACCCAGATCGTCTACAAGGCCCACGAGCTGATCGACATCTCCGATGGCGCGGTGACCATGAAGCTGGTCGGCAAGTCGCATCCCAACCGGGCCATCGCCTTCCTCACCGAGGTCTACCCGCCGGGTGCCGACACCGGCGCGGAAATGCTCACCCACGACGGCGAAGAGACCGGCATCCTGCTCGAAGGCCGCCTGGAACTGGTGGTCGGCACTGAAATATTCATTCTCGAGGCCGGCGACAGCTACTACTTCGAAAGCACCCGTCCGCACCGCTTTCGCAACCCGTTCGAGGAGCCGGCGCGGCTGATCAGTGCGGCGACCCCGTCGAACTTTTGATCCAGCGCAGTGCATTGATTCGCCAATACCCTTTCCCTCAGTGTGGTCGTTTCACGCCTTCCGGGTTCCCGCTATACTTTTCAACGCTCGCAATTCCGTGGCCGCGGGCGTGATTAGCCACCATGAGGGTGTTCGCGTGAACCAAATCAAGAAGATGCTGGCCGTACCAGCAGCCGTATTCGCCCTTTGGGCAATGAGCGCAACCGCTGCAACCAACGACGACATCGCCAAGCGCCTCGAGCCGGTTGGCCAGGTGTGCGTCCAGGGCCAGGAATGCAAGGGCATGGAAGTGGCCGCCACTGCCGGCGGGGGCGGTGCCAAGACCCCGGACGAGATCATCGCCAAGCACTGCAACGCCTGCCATGGCACTGGCCTGCTGAACGCGCCGAAAATTGGCGACACGGCGGCCTGGAAAGAACGCGCCGACCACCAGGGCGGCCTCGATGGCATCCTGGCCAAGGCCATCACCGGCATCAACGCCATGCCACCGAAAGGGACGTGCGCCGATTGCTCGGATGAAGACCTGAAAGGTGCGATCAAGAAGATGTCGGGGCTGTGAACCTGATCTGATTCGAGTAAAGCCCGCCATTGATGGCGGGCTTTTGTTTTTTCGGACTCTGATGGCCCTATTGCGGTGCCGGAACAGGCAACCAACCCGCTGCGACTTGTGTCCAACCCCTGAACCCAAGGATGACTCAGGAGGCCCAGATGTATCGCTGCTCCATCGACCAGGCTGTCGAACAAGCCCTGGCCCGCCTGCCCAGCCATATCCACATGGGCCTGCCGCTTGGCCTGGGCAAACCCAATGCCTTCGTCAACGCGTTGTATGCGCGAGTTCGCGATCTCCCCGAGCGCCGGCTGACGATCTACACCGCCCTATCCCTTGGTCGTCCCGCGCTGGGCGATGGTTTGCAGCGTCGTTTCCTCGAGCCCTTCGTCGAGCGGGTGTTCGCCGACTATGAAGAACTCACCTACCTGGCCGACCTGCGTGCCGACCGACTCCCGGCAAACATACGCGTCGAGCAGTTCTTCATGCAGCCCGGCAGCCTGTTGCACAGCGACGCGGCGCAGCAGGATTACGTCAGCAGCAACTACAGCCACGCGGCCCGCGACATCAACGCCAAAGGCCTGAACCTGGTCGCGCAACTGGTGGCGGCCACGCCTGAAAGGCCCGACCACCTAAGTCTGGCATGCAATCCCGACATCACCCTCGACCTGCTGCCGATGATCACCCGGCGTCGCGCCGCTGGCGAGACCATTCTGGTGCTGGGTCAAGTCCACGACGAACTGCCCTACATGCCCGGGGACGCGGAGCTGGAACTGACGCAGTTCGACCTGCTGATCGACCAGCCCGAGCGACGCCGGCTGTTCTCCACCCCGAACATGCCGGTGAACACCCAGGACCATTGCATCGGCCTGCATGCCAGCGCCTTGGTACGCGACGGCGGCACCCTGCAGATCGGCATCGGCGCCATGGGTGATGCGATCACCGCGGCGCTGCTGGCGCGCCAGGGCGACAACGAGGGCTATCGTGCGCTGCTCGATGAGCTGGATATCGGACCATGGCAGGCGCTGATCGAGCGGGAAGGGGGGCTGGATACCTTCGCCCAGGGGCTGTACGGCTGCAGCGAGATGTTCGTCAATGGCCTGCTGGCACTGGCCGACGCCGGGGTGGTGCGCCGTCCTGCCGACGAGCAGGGGGTGCTGATCCATGGCGGGTTCTTCCTTGGGCCTCGGGCGTTCTACCAGCGCCTGCGCGAGATGCCGTTGCAACAGCGCGCACGTTTCGCCATGAGCGCCATCAGCTTCATCAACGAGCTCTACGGCCAGGAGGCGCGCAAGCGTCGCCAGCGTCGGGATGCGCGCTTCGTCAACACGGTGTTCGGCATGACCCTGCTCGGCGCGGGGGTTGCCGACCAGCTCGAGGATGGCCGGGTACTCAGCGGCGTGGGCGGGCAATACAACTTCGTCGCTCAGGGGCACGCGCTGGAGGGCGGTCGCTCGATCCTGTTGCTGCGCAGCTGGCGTGAGGCCGGTGGCGAAGTGACCTCGAACCTTTACTGGACCTACGGCCATTGCACCATCCCCCGGCACCTGCGGGACATCGTGATCACCGAGTACGGCATTGCCGACCTGCGCGGGCAGACCGACAGCGAAGTCATTGCGCGGTTGCTGGCGATCAGTGACTCACGTTTTCAGCGCGAGCTGATGGAGCAGGCCAAGGCGGCGGGCAAGCTGGCCAAGGACTT
The DNA here is from genome assembly GCF_057480795.1 of Pseudomonas sp. P110(2024). NCBI lineage: Bacteria > Pseudomonadati > Pseudomonadota > Gammaproteobacteria > Pseudomonadales > Pseudomonadaceae > Pseudomonas > Pseudomonas sp. P110(2024). The sequence goes on along the minus strand of NZ_JBLIYT010000003.1, from coordinate 13,960 downwards.
CGAGCTGGAGGCGCGGTTCATGAACAATACGCCTGAGCGGCTTGAGACTATTCGGGCGCGGCATGCACGGCTGTTCCCTGAGTATCCGCTGGGGACTGATTTCACGGCAGAGGAGCGGGATCTGTTGCGGGCGCTGAACTGGTTGAAGAGCAAGTTCAAGCTGAGCGAGGTTTTGGAGTTGGGCAAGGCGGCGTTGGATGCACCGGGGCCCGAGGGGTATGGAGCACAGTTGGCGCGGATGCGGCTGGATGACCCGCAGGGTTTGAAGGCGGAGTTGTATCAGCGGTTGCTGCTGGCGGCGCTTCAGGCGACGCGGCAATGATGCAGCGTGGGAGCGGGGCAAGCCCGCTCCCACGAGTCCATCACTCGATGAACGTGACTACGCCGCCTTCAAGCGACTTCACACGAGCCAGCGATTCGACGCGATAGCCTTGGCTGTCCAGTTCGGCACGGCCGCCCTGGAACGACTTCTCGATGACGATGCCCAGGCCTGCCACGGTGGCGCCGGCCTGCTTGATGATCGAGATCAGTGCCTGGGACGCCTTGCCGTTGGCCAGGAAGTCGTCGATCACCAGCACGCGGTCGCTGCTGTTGAGATGGCGCGGCGAGATGGCCACGGTGTTCTCGGTCTGCTTGGTGAAGGAGTACACCGAGGCAGTCAGCAGGTTCTCGGTCAGGGTCAGCGACTGGTGCTTGCGGGCGAAGATCACCGGTACGCCGAGCTTCAGGCCGGTCATCACCGCCGGGGCGATGCCGGAGGCTTCGATGGTGACGATCTTGGTCACGCCCGAATCGGCGAACAGGCGGGCGAACTCGTCACCGATCAGCTGCATCAGCGCAGGGTCGATCTGGTGGTTGAGAAACGCATCGACTTTGAGTACCTGGTCGGAAAGCACGATGCCTTCTTCGCGAATCTTCTGCTGCAGTGCTTCCACTGTGTGTCTCCGATGTAACAAAGGTGGCCGCACGAAGCGGCAAAGTTAAAGAGTAATGGTTGATCAGCGTTTGAGCATCGCCCGGATATCGGCCAGGGCGTTGTTGCCGCGCGCGGCTTTCACTTCCACGGGCGCATCGTCCAGGCCTTCCCAGGCCAGGTCGTCCGGCGGCAGTTCGTCGAGGAACCGGCTCGGGGTACAGTCGATGATTTCGCCGTACTGCTTGCGCTTGGCGGCGAAGGTGAAGGCCAGGGTCTGGCGCGCGCGGGTGATGCCCACGTAGGCCAGGCGGCGTTCCTCTTCGATGGTGTCGGCCTCGATGCTCGAGCGGTGGGGGAGGATCTCCTCCTCCATGCCCATGATGAACACGTAGGGGAACTCCAGGCCCTTGGAGGCGTGCAGGGTCATCATCTGCACGCCCTCGGCGTTCTCTTCCTCTTCCTGCTGGCGCTCGAGCATGTCGCGCAGCACCAGCTTGCCGATGGCGTCCTCGATGGTCATGTCACCCTCTTCGTCCTTCTCGAGGGTGTTCTTCAGCGCTTCGACGAGGAACCAGACGTTGCTGATGCGGAACTCCGCGGCCTTGTCGCTGGCGGTCTGCTGGCGGATCCAGTTCTCGTAATCGATGTCGCGGATCATCTCGTGCAGCGCGGCGATCGGGTCTTCCAGGGCGACTTTGTGGCGCACCCCGTCAAGCCAGTGCTTGAAGCGCTGCAGGCGCTCGGTGTAGCGGGCATCCAGGTGCTCGCCCAGGCCCAGCTCCTCGCTGGCGGCGTACATCGAGATGCCGCGTTCGGTGGCGTAGTTGCCGAGCTTTTCCAGGGTGGTCGAGCCGATCTCGCGGCGCGGCACGTTGATCACCCGCAGGTAGGCGTTGTCGTCGTCCGGGTTCACCAGCAGGCGCAGGTAGGCCATCAGGTCCTTGACCTCCTGGCGGCCGAAGAAGCTGTTGCCGCCGGACAGGCGGTACGGCACCTGGTGGTGCTGCAGCTTCAGTTCGATCAGCTTGGCCTGGTAGTTGCCCCGGTAGAGGATGGCGAAGTCGCTGTACGGGCGGTTGGTGCGCAGGTGCAGGGTGAGGATTTCCATGGCCACGCGTTCGGCCTCGGCTTCCTCGTTCTTGCAGCGGATCACGCGGATTTCGTCACCAACGCCCATCTCGCTCCACAGCTCTTTCTCGAAGGCGTGGGGGTTGTTGGCGATCAGCACGTTGGCGCAGCGCAGGATGCGGCTGGTGGATCGGTAGTTCTGCTCGAGCATGACGATCTTCAGGGAGGGATAGTCCTCCTTGAGCAGCATCAGGTTCTCGGGGCGGGCGCCACGCCAGGCGTAGATCGACTGGTCATCGTCGCCGACCACGGTGAACTGGTTGCGCATGCCGATCAGCATCTTCACCAGCAGGTACTGGCTGGCGTTGGTGTCCTGGTACTCGTCCACCAGCAGGTAGCGCACGCGGTTCTGCCAGCGTTCGAGCACGTCGGGGTGCTCCTGGAACAGCTTGACCGGTTGCAGGATCAGGTCGTCGAAATCCACCGCGTTGAACGCCTTGAGCGTGCGCTGGTAGTGGGTGTAGACGATGGCCGCGGTCTGCTCGCGCGGGTTGCGCGCCTTTTCCAGGGCCTCGGGCGGCAGAATCAGGTCGTTCTTCCAGGCACCGATCATGTTCTTGATCTCGTCGATGCCGTCGTCGCCGGAGTATTCCTTCTGCATGATGTCCGACAGCAACGCCTTGATGTCGGATTCGTCGAAGATCGAGAAGCCCGGCTTGTAGCCCAGGCGCTCGTGTTCCTTGCGAATGATGTTCAGGCCCAGGTTGTGGAAGGTGCACACCGTCAGGCCCCGGCCTTCTCCCGGACGCAGCAGGGTGCCGACCCGCTCCTTCATCTCGCGCGCGGCCTTGTTGGTGAAGGTCATCGCCACGATGTACTGGGCGCGGATGCCGCAGTTCTGGATGAGGTGGGCAATCTTGCGCGTGATCACGCTGGTCTTGCCGGAGCCTGCACCGGCGAGCACCAAAAGAGGGCCGCCGACGTAGTCTCGGGCTTCCTGTTGCCGGGGATTGAGTCGGGACATGCTAGAAACCGGGGGTAACCAGAAAATAGCCGCGCATTCTAGCAGGCATGGGGCTATTAATGCGCGACCGTCTGACGTTGTGATGGAGGGCGCGAATCGGATTTGCCGCATCTGCTACTTTCGCGCAGGATGCACGTCAGATTGCGTCGGGATGGCGGCCAGGGAAGGGCAACGACTAAAAGTGAAAATCATTTCCAATTAATCGGGTAGGATTGCCCGCGCTCGCCGTTCCACCGCCCATGTCTAAGGAGCCCGCTTGTCCACGCCTGTCGAACCCCTGCGTTTGCTGCTGTTGGCTGATGAGTCGGAATGGGCCGTGCACCTGCGCGAATGCCTGCAGCCGATGGGTGGCAGTGTCGTGCTGCTGACCGCGCCGACCTGGGCGGCGGTGGACAGCCTGTTCGCCAACGACCGCCAGGCCGTGGTGCTGGCCACGCCCGAGCTGCAGCCGGCCCCGGGGCGTTGCGAGCTGCCGACCATCCTGCTGCTGGAGCAGGAGCCGGCCAGCGCGCCGCTGGGTGTCAGCGACTGGCTGGTGCTGGCGCAGCTGACCACTGATACCCTGCGTCGCTCCCTGCGCCATGTGCGCGAGCGCGGTGTGCTGGTGGCCACCCTGCAGCGGCTGGCCGAACAGGATCCGCTGACCGGCATCGCCAACCGCCAGGGCTTCCAGGCCCTGCTGACCGCGCGCCTGGCCGAGAACGAAGGCCGCGGCCTGGCCCTCGGCCACCTCGACCTGGACAACTTCCGTCACGTCAACGATGCCCTCGGCCACCAGGGGGGGGACCGCCTGATCCTGCAGGTGGTCGCCCGGCTGAAGCACCAACTGGAGGCGAGCGATCAACTGGCGCGCCTGGGCAGCGACGAGTTTGCCCTGCTGATCGACACCCGGCGCGACCCCAACCGCGCCGAGTGGATGGCCGAGCGCATTACCGAGGCGCTGACCGAGCCCTACTGGATCGACGGCGAGAGCCTGCTGCTCGGCTGCAGCCTGGGGATCGCCCATGCCCGCGCCCAGGCCGGCGCCGACCCGCTGATGTGGCACGCGCATATCGCCATGCGCCAGGCCAAGAGCAGCCAGGGCTGCACCTTCCATGTGTTCAACGAGCGCATCAACCGCAACGCCCGCAGCCTGGCCGACCTCGAAAGCGAGCTGCGCCGCGCCCTGCGCCGCGACGAGTTGGAGCTGCACTACCAGCCGCGGCTCAACCTCGCCGATGGCTGCATCGTCGGGCTCGAGGCGCTGGTGCGCTGGAACCATCCCGAGCGCGGCCTGCTGGCGCCCAGCGAGTTCGTGCCGCTGGCCGAACAGAGCGGGTTGATCGTGCCGTTGGGCTACTGGGTGATCTCCCGGGCGTTGAGCGACATGCAGGCCCTGCGCGAGCGCGGCCTGGCGCCGCTGCACATGGCGGTGAACCTGAGCTTCCGCCAGTTTCAGGACAGCCAGTTGCTGGCCACTCTGAGCCGGCTGATCGTCGAGCACGGCGTCGATGCCCGCTGGCTGGAGTTCGAACTGACCGAGACCGCCGTGATGCGGCGCAACGAGCTGGTGCGCCAGACCATGGACGCCCTGGGGCGCCTGGGGGTGCGTTTCTCGCTGGATGACTTCGGGACCGGCTTCTCGTCGTTCGTGCACCTGAACAGCCTGCCGATCACGCTGCTCAAGGTCGATCGTAGCTTCGTCGGTGGCATGGAGCAGCGCGAGGAGAATGCCAAGCTGGTGCACGCGATGATCAACCTGGCGCACAACCTGAACCTGGAGGTGGTGGCCGAAGGGGTGGAGAGCGAGGAGCAGCTGGCGCTGCTGCGGGCATTCGGTTGCGACCAGGTGCAGGGCTTCCTGGTAAGCCGGCCGTTGCCGGTGGAGGCGTTGATCGAGTACCTGTTGCAGGTGCCGAGCCCGGGTCTGGTGCAGACCTTATAGCTCTCATGCAGCCTTGTGCCGCGAAAAGGGGCGCAAAGCGCCCCCGGCAATTTCAAGCCGTAAAGATGATCAACCGACCAACATGCGCCCGGTCTCTTCCAGGTTTTCATGCCAGCTCAAGGCTTCGCGCAGGATATGCGGGGTATGCCCGCCACGCTGGCAGGCGCGCTCGAAGTAATCGTTGAGCGCTGCGCGGTAGTCCGGGTGCACGCAGTTGTCGATGATCACCCGGGCACGCTCGCGCGGCGCCAGGCCGCGCAGGTCGGCCAGGCCCACCTCGGTCACCAGGATGTCCACGTCATGCTCGGTATGGTCGACGTGGCTGACCATCGGCACCACGCTGGAAATCGCGCCGCCCTTGGCGATCGACTTGGTGACGAAGATCGCCAGGTGCGCGTTGCGGGCGAAGTCGCCCGAGCCACCGATGCCGTTCATCATCTTGGTGCCGCAGACATGGGTGGAGTTGACGTTGCCGTAGATGTCGAACTCCAGCGCCGTGTTGATGCCGATGATCCCCAGGCGACGGACCACTTCCGGGTGGTTGGAGATTTCCTGCGGACGCAGCACCAGCTTGTCCTTGTAACGCTCCAGGTTACCGAACACGTCGGCGTTGCGGCGGCTCGACAGGGTGATCGAGCTGCCCGAGGCAAAGCTCAGCTTGCCGGCGTCAATCAGGTCGAAGGTCGAGTCCTGCAGCACTTCGGAGTACATGGTCAGGTTGTCGAACGGCGACTCGATCAGGCCGCACATCACCGCGTTGGCGATGCTGCCGATGCCGGCCTGCAGTGGGCCGAGGTTGTTGCTCATGCGCCCGGCGTCCACCTCGCCCTTGAGGAAGGCGATCAGGTGGTCGGCAATGCCCTGGGTCTCGTGGTCAGGCGGCAGCACGGTGGACGGCGAGTCCGGCTGATCACTGATGACGATGCCGACGATCTTGGCCGGGTCGATCGGGATCGCGGTGCTGCCGATGCGGTCGTCGACCTTCACTAGCGGGATCGGCGTGCGGGTCGGGCGGTAGGTCGGGATGTAGATGTCGTGCAGGCCTTCGAGGTTGGCATGGTGCGACAGGTTGATCTCGACGATGACCTGCTTGGCGAAGATCGCGAAGCTGGCCGAGTTGCCGACGGAGGTGGTCGGCACGATATGGCCTTGCTCGGTGATCGCCACCGCTTCGATGACCGCGATGTCCGGCAGGGTGAGCTGTTTGTTGCGCAGCTGCTCGACGGTTTCCGACAGGTGCTGGTCGATGAACATCACCTTGCCGTCGTTGATGGCCTTGCGCAGGGTGCTGTCGACCTGGAACGGCATGCGCCGGGCCAGCACGCCGGCCTCGGTCAGTTGCTTGTCCAGGTCGTTGCCCAGGCTGGCGCCGGTCATCAGGCTGATCTTCAGCGGCGACTGTTTTGCACGCTCGGCCAGTGCGTGGGGCACGGCCTTGGCTTCGCCGGCGCGGGTGAAACCGCTCATGCCGACGGTCATGCCGTCCTGGATCAGGCCAGCGGCGTCAGCCGCACTCATAACCTTGCTGTGCAGGGAGGACAAGCGGATACGATCACGGTACATGGATTGTTATCTCAGGCTACTGAAGCTACTGGAAGCGCAGTCTAGAGATTTCACCCGGAACCGTCCCGCGACCATGGTCGTAGGCGAACGCCGGAAGTAGAGCCGTTGATCTGGATCAAGCCAATGAAAAGGCCCCTGGGAATATCTCCCCAGGGGCCTTATGCACTTCTTATAGGTGCAAGGTCGGGTCAGTCCACGGCCTTGACCATGTCCTCGATGACTTTCTTGGCGTCACCGAACACCATCATGGTCTTGTCCAGGTAGAACAGTTCGTTGTCCAGGCCCGCGTAGCCGCTGGCCATTGAGCGCTTGTTGACGATGATGGTCTTGGCCTTGAAGGCCTCGAGGATCGGCATGCCGGCAATCGGCGACTTCGGATCGTTCTTCGCCGCCGGGTTGACCACGTCGTTGGCGCCCAGCACCAGTACCACGTCGGCCTGGCCGAACTCGGCGTTGATGTCTTCCATCTCGAACACCTGGTCGTACGGCACCTCGGCTTCGGCCAGCAGCACGTTCATGTGGCCTGGCATACGGCCTGCAACCGGGTGGATCGCGTATTTCACGGTCACGCCGTTGTGCACCAGCTTCTCGGTCAGTTCCTTGAGCGCGTGCTGGGCGCGCGCCACCGCCAGGCCGTAGCCGGGAACGATGATCACGCTGTCGGCGTTGCTCAGCAGGAAGGTGGCGTCGTCGGCCGAGCCGGACTTCACCGGGCGCTGCTCCTTCGAACCCTGCGCCGCGCCGATATCGGTATCGCCGCCGAAGCCGCCGAGGATGACGTTGAAGAACGAACGGTTCATCGCCTTGCACATGATGTACGAGAGGATCGCACCGCTGGAGCCCACCAGGGAGCCGGCGATGATCAGCATCGAGTTGTTCAGCGAGAAGCCGATACCCGCCGCCGCCCAGCCCGAATAGCTGTTGAGCATCGACACCACCACCGGCATGTCGGCGCCGCCGATCGGGATGATGATCAGCACGCCCATGACGAAGGCCAGGGCCAGCATCAGGGTGAACGCGCTGTAGTGGCCGGTGAAGGTGAACAGCAGTCCCAGGGCGATGGTCGCCAGGCCCAGGATCAGGTTCAGCTTGTGCTGGCCGGCGAACTGTACCGGTGCGCCCTGGAACAGGCGGAACTTGTACTTGCCCGACAGCTTGCCGAAGGCGATCACCGAGCCCGAGAAGGTAATCGCACCGATGGCCGCGCCGAGGAACAGCTCCAGGCGGTTGCCGGTGGGGATCGGGTCGCTGATGCTGGCGACGATGCCCATCGATTGCGGCTCGAGCACGGCGGCGATGGCGATGAACACCGCGGCCAGGCCGATCATGCTGTGCATGAAGGCGACCAGTTCGGGCATCTTGGTCATCTCGACGCGCTTGGCCATGATCGAGCCAGCGCTGCCGCCGACCAGCAGACCGACGATGACGTAACCGATGCCAGCGGTCGCCAGCTCCGCGCCAAGCTTGTAGATCAGGCCGACCGTGGTGAGGATGGCGATGCCCATGCCGATCATGCCGAACAGGTTGCCCCGGCGTGAGGTGGTCGGGTGCGAGAGGCCCTTGAGCGCCTGGATGAAGCAGACCGAGGCGACCAGGTACAGAAGCGTTACCAGATTCATGCTCATGCTTACTTCTGCCCCTCGTTCTTGGTTTTCTTCTTGAACATTTCCAGCATGCGGCGGGTGACCAGGAAGCCACCGAACACGTTGACCGCGGCTAGCGCGACGGCCAGGGTGCCCATGACCTTGCCGGCCGGGGTGACGGTCAGCGCGGCGGCCAGCATGGCGCCGACGATGACGATCGCGGAAATGGCGTTGGTGACCGCCATCAGCGGCGTGTGCAGGGCCGGGGTGACGTTCCACACCACGTGGTAGCCCACGTAGATGGCCAGCACGAAGATGATCAGGTTGTAGATGCCGTGGGAAATCAGCATGTCTTCCATTGTCGTGCTCCTCAGCCGTTCTTGCGCACGACCTGGCCGTCGCGGCACATCAGGCACGCGGCGACGATGTCGTCTTCGAGGTTGATGACCAGGTTGCCGTCCTTGTCGAACAGCAGCTTCATGAAGTCCAGCAGGTTGCGCGCGTACAGCGCCGAGGCATCGGCGCCGACCTGGGCCGGCAGGTTGGTCGGGCCGACGAGGGTCACGCCGTTGTGCATGACGACCTGATCGGCCACGGTCAGCGGACAGTTGCCACCCTGGGCCGCGGCGAGGTCGATGACCACCGAGCCGGGTTTCATCTGCGCCACGGTCTCGGCGCTGAGCAGGGTCGGCGCCTTGCGCCCGGGAATCAGCGCGGTGGTGATGACGATATCGGCCTGCTTGGCGCGTTCGTGCACGGCCTGGGCCTGGCGCTGCATCCAGCTGGCCGGCATCGGTCGGGCATAGCCGCCGACGCCTTCGGCGCATTCGCGTTCTTCATCGGTCTCGTAGGGCACGTCGATGAACTTGGCCCCCAGCGACTCGATCTGCTCCTTCACCGCCGGGCGCACGTCCGACGCTTCGATCACCGCGCCCAGGCGCTTGGCCGTCGCGATCGCCTGCAGGCCGGCGACGCCGGCGCCGAGGATCAGCACGCGGGCGGCTTTCACCGTGCCGGCGGCGGTCATCAGCATGGGCATGAAGCGTGGGTAGTGGTGGGCCGCCAGCAGCACGGCCTTGTAGCCGGCGATGTTGGCCTGGGACGACAGCACGTCGAGGCTCTGGGCCCGCGAGGTGCGCGGCGCGGCTTCCAGGGCGAAGGCGGTGATGCCGCGTTCGGCCATCTTGCCGATCAGTTCGTTGTTGAAGGGGTTGAGCATGCCCGCCAGCAGGCTGCCGCTGTTGATCAGCGCCAGTTCCTGGTCATTGGGCGCGACCACCTTGAGCACCAGCTGCGCGCCAAAGGCGTCAGTGGCTTCGCCCAGGGTGGCGCCCACGGCTTCATAGGCACTGTCCGGAATGCTGGCGTTGAGCCCTGCCCCCCGTTGCACGGTGACCTGATGGCCCTGGCCTACCAGTTTCTTGATGGTTTCCGGGGTCGCGGCGACCCTTGTCTCACCCGTCTGCGTCTCGAGAGGAACACCAATGTGCACGACTATGTCTCCTGCGGTGACCTTTATTGTCTTTATGGAAACCAGCGCACTTCGGGTGGTGCGGCTGGGCGGCCGTAGAGCACGACTCCGCCTGGTTCGAGGCGGGAGAGGCATTTTGCAGACGAACCCAGGGGCCTTCAACAGGTTCTGAAGCGAAACGAACTTAAAACTACAAGTCACCCTGTGACCGTATGTCGCAACGATTCCGATCCAGCCCGTCAAGTACGCGCTATTCGCAGCTTAGGGGAAAAAAAGAAAAAATTTCGGCCGTTTTCGTTCACGGCGTTGTGAATGTCGCAAAATAAGCCGCAAACCCGCGTAGTCACTAGGGTTGCTACGGTTTTTCCGCTCTACGGAACAGATTACGAATTTGCGACAAATCCATATATCTGTAGGTGTTAAAAATAATTGACTACGGAGTCAATTATTTGGTTTTTGCCTTCAGTTGGCGGCGGTGTACTGCTGTGCCTGCACCACCAGCCAGTCGCGAAACGCCCGCAGCGAAGCGGATTCCACCTTTCGCTCGGGGATCATCAGATGGTAGGCCTTGTCGCTGGAGAGGGCATGCCAGTTAGCGACCAGCAGTCGGCCTTCTTGCAACTCGCGCTGGATCAGGAAGGGTGGGATCAGCGCAATGCCCATGTCGTGCATGGCGGCCTGGGCCAGCATGGAGAACAGTTCGTAGCGCGGGCCGGTCATGTCGCGTTCGACGCTCAGGCCCAGGCCGTCGAACCACTGCCGCCAGGCATAGGGGCGCGTGGTCTGCTGCAGCAGGGGCAACTCGGCGATGCGCCGGGCGTCGAGGCTGGCTTGCCCTTCCAGCAGCGCGGGGCTGCACACCGGCATGGGGTTCTCGCCCATCAGGCGGTGGGACTGGGTGCCGGACCAGTCGGCGTCGCCGAAGTAGATGGCGGCGTCGAAGGGCGTGTCGGCGAACAGGAAGGGGCGGGTGCGGTTGGTCAGGTTGACCGTGACCTCGGGGTGGCGCTGCTGGAAGTCCTTCAGGCGCGGTAGCAGCCATTGCGTGCCGAAGGTCGGCACCACCGCTAATTCGATCACGTTGGCGCCTTGCTGGCGCATCACCGAAAGCGTGTCGCGCTCCACCGCATCAAGCTGCGCAGCCACCTGGCGGCTGTAGGAGAGCCCGGCCTCGGTCAGCTTCACGCCCCGTCGCGAGCGACGGAACAGTTCCACGTTAAGGAAGGCCTCAAGGCCACCAATCTGCCGACAGACGGCGCCCTGGGTCAGGGCCAGCTCCTGGGCGGCCTTGGTAAAACTCTCGTGACGCGCGGCTGCCTCGAAACATACCAATGCGGTGGTGCTGGGGATCTTGCGGCGCATGTACGTCAACCTCACTTGTCTGGCTTTGAACAGGGCATTTCGGTGATTACGAAGTGAGAAAATATCACTAAACCGTGCGCAATCCTCGTTTGTACCGCGGGCCGATCAGGCCTAGGATCAATCCAGCACAACAATTCGTTCCCATCTTTCGAGGAATCCGCACATGGCTGGCAAGGCAAGCTTCAACTGGATCGACCCGCTGCTGCTGGATCAGCAGCTCACTGAAGAAGAGCGCATGGTTCGCGACAGCGCCTATCAGTTCGCCCAGGACAAGCTGGCACCCCGTGTGCTGGAGGCGTTCCGCCACGAGCAGACAGACCCGGCGATCTTCCGCGAGATGGGTGAAGTCGGTCTGCTCGGCGCGACCATCCCTGAACAGTACGGCGGCAGCGGCCTGAACTACGTGTGCTACGGCCTGATCGCCCGCGAGGTGGAACGCATCGACTCTGGCTACCGCTCGATGATGAGCGTGCAGTCGTCACTGGTGATGGTGCCGATCAACGAGTTCGGCACCGAGGCGCAGAAGCAGAAGTACCTGCCGAAACTGGCCAGTGGCGAGTGGATCGGCTGCTTCGGCCTGACCGAGCCCAACCATGGTTCCGACCCGGGCTCGATGATCACCCGCGCCCGCAAGGTCGACGGTGGCTATCGCCTGACCGGCAGCAAGATGTGGATCACCAACAGCCCGATCGCCGATGTATTCGTGGTCTGGGCCAAGGACGATGCCGGCGATATCCGCGGCTTCGTGCTGGAGAAAGGTTGGGACGGCCTCAGCGCCCCGGCCATCCACGGCAAGGTTGGCCTGCGCGCTTCGATCACCGGCGAGATCGTCATGGACAACGTGTTCGTGCCGGAGGAGAACATCTTCCCGGACGTGCGTGGCCTCAAGGGCCCGTTCACCTGCCTGAACTCTGCCCGCTATGGCATCTCCTGGGGCGCCCTGGGCGCCGCCGAGGCCTGCTGGCACACCGCGCGCCAGTACACCCTGGACCGCCAGCAGTTCGGCCGCCCACTGGCTGCCAACCAGCTGATCCAGAAGAAACTGGCCGACATGCAGACCGAGATCACCCTGGCCCTGCAAGGCTGCCTGCGCCTGGGGCGGATGAAGGATGAAGGTACCGCGGCGGTCGAGATCACCTCGATCATGAAGCGCAACTCCTGCGGCAAGGCCCTGGACATCGCCCGTTTGGCCCGCGACATGCTGGGCGGCAATGGCATCTCCGACGAGTTCGGCGTGGCCCGCCACCTGGTCAACCTCGAGGTGGTCAACACCTATGAAGGGACCCATGACGTGCACGCGCTGATCCTCGGGCGCGCGCAGACCGGCATCCAGGCGTTCTATTAATAGAGGACCAGGCCATGGGCGCGCTTTCCCATCTGCGGGTGCTGGATCTTTCCCGGGTGCTGGCCGGCCCTTGGTCCGGCCAGATCCTGGCTGACCTTGGCGCCGATGTGATCAAGGTCGAGCGTCCGGGAGCGGGTGACGACACCCGTTCCTGGGGGCCGCCTTTCCTGCGCGATGTTCAGGGCGAGAACACCAGCGAGGCGGCCTACTACCTGTCGGCCAACCGCAACAAGCGCTCGGTGACCATCGACTTTACCCAGCCGGAAGGCCAGCGTCTGGTGCGCGAGCTGGCGGCGAAGTCGGATATCGTCATCGAGAACTTCAAGGTTGGCGGGCTGGCGGCCTATGGGCTGGACTATCAAAGCCTGAAGGCGGTCAATCCGACGCTCATATACTGCTCGATCACCGGCTTCGGCCAGACCGGGCCATATGCCAAGCGTGCCGGCTACGACTTCATGATCCAGGGGCTGGGTGGGCTGATGAGCCTGACCGGTCGCCCGGAGGGGGAGGAGGGGGCCGGGCCGATGAAGGTCGGGGTGGCGCTGACCGACATCCTCACCGGGCTGTATTCCACCGTGGCGATCTTGGCGGCCCTGGCGCATCGTGACCAGTCTGGTATCGGCCAGCACATCGACATGGCGCTGCTGGATGTACAGGTGGCCTGCCTGGCCAACCAGGCAATGAACTACCTCACCACGGGTACTGCGCCTCGTCGGCTGGGCAATGCGCACCCGAATATCGTGCCATACCAGGATTTCCCGACGGCCGATGGCAACTTCATTCTTACCGTGGGCAATGACGGGCAGTTCCGCAAGTTCGCGGAAGTGGCCGGGCAGGCGCACTGGGCGGATGACCCACGCTTCGCCACCAATAAACAGCGGGTGGCCAATCGCGCCGAGCTGATTCCGCTGATTCGCCAGGCCACGGTGTTCAAGACCACGGCCGAGTGGGTGAGCGAGCTGGAGAAGGCAGGCGTGCCGTGCGGACCGATCAACGATCTGGCGCAGATGTTCCAGGATCCGCAGGTGCTGGCCCGTGGGTTGGCAGTGGATGTTCCTCATCCGTTGGCGGGGAGCGTGCCGCAGGTGGCCAGCCCGATCCGGTTGTCGGAGACGCCGGTGGAGTATCGGCAGGCGCCACCGTTGCTGGGGGAGCATACCGAGGCGGTGCTTGGCGATGTGCTGGGGTTGGATGGGGAGGCGGTGCAGCGACTCCGGGCTGCCGGGGTGCTGTGACGCGCTACCTATATAGTAAGGGGCAGGGAGGCCGATAGGCCTCCCTGCTTTTGTTTTGGGGCTGCTTATATAGGTACCAGGGCTTCTGACGCGATCTTTTTGATTTTTATGAAATTAACGGTTGACGCCCTGTCAGATCCCCTTATAATGCGCCCCACTTCCAGCGACATCGGGACGAAAAACTCCTTGAATATCAAAGAGTTGATTGTTGAAGAGGGTGGCGGAGGTGCTTCGGTATAACGATCGGCAGCGGTGAAAAAGGCAGTTGACAGCAGGTTGTAACGCTGTATGATTCGCCTCCCGCTACGAGAGATCGCAGCGAGTCAAGTGTTTGAAGTGAAACGAGTTCTTCGTTAAAAACCTCAAAATAAACGCTTGACAGCAAATGAGGAAAGCGTATAATGCGCGCCTCGGTTGAGACGAAACGCTCTCAGCCAAACGCTCTTTAACAAATTGAATCAAGCAATTC